>JANXXS010000384.1 GCA_025350505.1 Burkholderiales bacterium | reverse complement strand
CCGAAGCCCGGGATGCCGTTCGGAAACTCGGCCGCCGTGTCCTTGCGGATGCGCGGCGCCGTCTCGGGACGACGCAGGCCGGTGGCGCGCTTCTCGAGCAGCGGCTCGAGGGCGATGCCATCGATCAGGTCGACCGGGTCGAGCACGTTGCCTTCCGACTTGCTCATCCGCTTGCCTTGCGCGTCACGCACCAGGCCGTGGATGTAGACGTCGCGAAACGGCACCTGGCCGGTGAACTGCAGCGTCATCATGATCATCCGGGCGACCCAGAAGAAGATGATGTCATAGCCGGTGACGAGCACGCTCGACGGCAGGAAGAGCGCGAGCTCCTCGGTCTGCTTCGGCCAGCCGAGCGACGAGAACGGCACCAGCGCCGACGAGTACCAGGTATCGAGCACGTCCTCGTCGCGAACCAGCGCGCCGCTGTAGCCCGCCGCCTCGGCCTTGGCGCGCGCGTCCGATTCGCTCCGCGCGACGAAGATCTGCCCGCCGTCGCCGTACCATGCGGGAATCTGATGACCCCACCAGAGCTGGCGCGAGATGCACCAGTCCTGGATGTTGTTCATCCACTGGTTGTAGGTGTTGATCCACTGCGCCGGATAGAACTTGACGGCGCCGGTCTCGACCGCTTCGATCGCCTTGCCGGCGATCGTCGTGCCATCGGCGCCGGGCCGGGTCATGGCCACGAACCATTGGTCGGTCAGCATCGGCTCGACGACCTCGCCGGTGCGCACGCAGATCGGCACGGCGTGCTTGTGCGGCACCGCTTTTTCGAGGAAGGCCTGCGCCTCGAGATCGCGCAGCACCGCCTTGCGCGCGGCGTAGCGGTCGAGGCCCTGATAGGCGACCGGCCCGTTGTCGTTGATCTTCGCGCCGGGGGTGAAGATGACGATCAGCGGCAGGCCGTGCCGGATCGCGACCTGGTAATCGTTGAAGTCGTGCGCGCCGGTGATCTTGACGCAGCCCGAGCCGAACTCGCGGTCGACGTAGGCGTCGGCGATGACCGGGATCTGGCGGTCGCAGAGCGGCAGGTCGACTAGTCTGCCGATCAGATGCTTGTAGCGATCGTCGTCGGGGTGCACGGCGAGCGCGCCGTCGGCGAGCATGGTCTCCGGCCGCGTCGTCGCGATGTGCATGCCGCGCATCGGCTGGCCGTCGGCGCCCGGCTGCGGGCCGTCGCTGAACGGGTAGAGGATGTGCCACATCGTGCCGTCGCGCTCCTCGTTCTCGACCTCGAGGTCGGAGACGGCGGAGAGCAGCACCGGGTCCCAGTTGACGAGCCGCTTGCCGCGATAGATGAGGCCTTCTTCGTGCAGCTTGACGAAGGTGTTGGTGACGACCTCCGAGAGCCGCGCATCCATCGTGAAGTACTCGTACTTCCAGGCCACCGAGTCGCCCATGCGGCGCATCTGCCGCGTGATCGTCGAGCCGCTCGTCTCCTTCCAGTCCCAGACCTGGGCGAGAAAGTTCTTGCGGCCGAGGTCGTGGCGGTTGAGTCCGGCTTCCTGCAACTGGCGCTGGACGACGATCTGCGTGGCGATGCCGGCGTGGTCGGTGCCCGGCACCCAAAGCGTGTTCTCGCCCTTCATGCGGTGATAGCGCACCAGCGCGTCCATGATCGTATGCTGGAACGCGTGCCCCATGTGCAGCGTGCCGGTGACGTTGGGCGGCGGCAGCTGGATGCAGAACGACGGCTTCGAAGGGTCGAGGGTCGGTTCGTAGACGCCGCGTTCTTCCCAGAGCGGGCCCCAGTGTTCCTCGATGGCGGCAGGGTCGAAGGACTTGGCGAGATCGGTCATGGAAACGTGGCGGGGCCTGGTAGGGCTTCAGCGATCGAGGCGCAGCGTGCAGGTCGTGACGGCGGGTGGCTTGTCGCCGAGGATGAACACCGTGTAGACGTTGCCCGACGTGAGCGTGATGGTGTTCGAGACGCAGATCTGCGTCACGCCGACCGTCACTTCGAGGTGAGCCAGTGCCGCGCTCGCGGCGACCTGCGCGTAGGTCGAGGCCGTGCCGAACATCGCGCCGTCGCCGACGTTGTCGAAGTCGTCGGTGAGGACTGCCGTGGTTCCCGCCGCAAAACCGCTCATGCCGTTGACGAGGCGCAGCTTCACGGGATGGGTGGTGCTGGTGGAGGCCGAGTTGTCGTCGGCGATCAGGACCGGCGCGGACGAAGCGTCGCCGGTGACGAGCAGCGTCAGGTCGGCGCCGGGCGGGGCGGTGAGGCCGACGACATTCACGTCGGTGGTGCCGCCGACGCTCATGTCGATCGTCAACGGTCCCGCCGGCACGATCTTGTAGTTGCCGACCGAGGGCGCGATCAGTCCGCTGCCCAGCGCGATGCCATTCACGTTGGCGACGACCGCGGCGGAGTTGGCGGCGCCGACCGCGAGCCGGATGCGCGCCGAGGCGTTCGCGGCCACGGTCAGGGTCGACTGCTGGTTGAGCAACAGCCCGTTGAGCAGGACGCCGCCGGCGGTCGGCGTCAGGATCACGGTGACGATCTGCTGGTCTTTCAGCGTCACCGCCGGAATGTCGAGGCGCAGGTCGGTCTTGTCGCCTGCCGTGGTGACGCAGATGTGATAGCTGGTGCCGGCGCCGCTCGCGTTGGCCTGCGCGTAGGTCGCTTGCAGGCCGGAGACCGCGGTCGCGATCGGCGCCGAGAACGAGGTGGCGAGCGACGAGCATGCACTTGCGACCAGGTAGGCATCGACGCTGGCGACGTCGCTCGCAGCCGCGTTGAAGAAGCGCAGCTTGGCCGTGCCCGAGCTGGGCGAGCCTTCATCGTCGGAGAGATAGACGGTCGCCAGCGCGCCGCCGGTCGTGTAGGCGACGATCGTGAAGTGATCGTTCTTCGACACGTTGCTGGTCAAAGTGGCGGCCGTCACGCCGGTCGTGCCGTCGGCGACGTTGAAGGTGTGGCTGCCCTTGTCGAGATCGACGTAGCCACCGGCCGCGTTCGTCGCGACGCCGCTCGAGATCTTGCTGGAACCGTCGTACAGGTCGAGCGTCGCGAAGGCGCTCGTCGCGTTGACGAGCCGAACATCGCCGCCGTTGACCAGGCTGCCGCCGCCGCAGCCGCCGAGCGCGGCCACCGCGGCGAGGCAGGTAGCGAAGAGTTTCAGTTCGTTTCGCACGCCTGTTCCTTCACATCAACAGATGCTCGCCCGCGTTGTCGCCGCCGAGGATCACGTAGTTGACCTTGCGGATGTCGGCGAGTTTCGTGCCGCCCGCGTACGAGATCGAGCTTTGCACGTCTTCCTTCATCTCGCGCAGCGTGTCGGCGAGCTTGCCCTTGATCGGCTCGAGGATGCGCTTGCCCTCGACGTGCTTGTACTCGCCCTTGTTGAAGTCCGAGGCCGACCCGTAGTACTCCTTGAAGAGCTTGCCGTCGACCTCGACCGTCTTGCCGGGCGACTCGTCGTGACCCGCGAACAGCGAGCCGATCATCACCATCGAGGCGCCGAAGCGCACGCTCTTGGCGATGTCGCCGTGGTCGCGGATGCCGCCGTCGGCGATGATCGGCTTGGTCGCGACGCGGGCGCACCACTTCAACGCCGAGAGCTGCCAGCCGCCGGTGCCGAAGCCGGTCTTCAGCTTGGTGATGCAGACCTTGCCCGGGCCGACGCCGACCTTGGTCGCGTCGGCGCCCCAGTTCTCGAGGTCGATCACCGCCTCGGGCGTGGCGACGTTGCCGGCGATGACGAAAGTCTGCGGAAGCTTGTTCTTGATGTGCTCGATCATGCGGTGCACGGTGTCGGCGTGGCCGTGCGCGATGTCGATGGTGATGTAGTCGGCGCCCACGCCGTCGCTGGCGAGCCGGTCGATGACCTCGTAGTCGGGCGCCTTGACGCCCGAGCTGAGCGAGACGAAGAGGCCCTTGTCGCGCATCGACTTCGCGAAGGCGACGTTGTCGACGTCGAAGCGGTGCATGACGTAGAAGAAGCCGTTCGCCGCCAGCCATTCGACGATCGGCTCGTCGACCACCGTCTTCATGTTCGCCGGCACCACCGGCAAGGCGAAGCGCTGCGGCCCGAACTCCTGCGACGGATCGCATTCCGAGCGGCTCTCGACGCGGCACTTGCGCGGCAGCAGCAGGACGTTGTCGTAGTCGAAGATTTCCATGGCGGGGTTGCCTGTCAGCGGACGCAAAAACGGGCGCCCGCTGGAGCGCCCGTTGCTGAATTCTACGCAGGTCGGGCTCCTAGAATGGACCGATGAACTTACCCACTTCGGGACATCGACGCTCGACACTTCTCGAAGGCCTGAATCCGGAACAGCTCGCCGCCGTCACGCTCCCACCCGAACCCGCCTTGATCCTCGCCGGCGCTGGCTCGGGCAAGACGCGTGTGCTGACGACGCGCATCGCCTGGCTGATCCAGACCGGCCAGCTTTCGCCGGGCGGTGTGCTCGCCGTCACCTTCACGAACAAGGCCGCCAAGGAGATGCTGACGCGTCTCGACGCGATGCTGGCCATCCCGGTGCGCGGCATGTGGGTCGGCACCTTCCATGGCCTGTGCAACCGGTTCCTGCGCGCGCACTGGAAGCTGGCGGCCTTGCCGCAGGGCTTCCAGATCCTCGATTCCGCGGACCAGCTCTCGGCCGTCAAGCGGATCATGAAGGCGATGAACCTCGACGAGGAGCGCCACGTTCCCAAGCAGCTGACGTGGGCGATTGCCGCCGCCAAGGACGATGGGCTGCGCCCCAAGGACATCGAGGTCAGGGACGAG
>JANXXS010000380.1 GCA_025350505.1 Burkholderiales bacterium | reverse complement strand
CGCCGCCAGCGACCTGCACTACATGCGTGTATGTCATTGTCGTGCTCAGGTCAGCGTGTCCGAGAAGAACCTGCCATGGGAGTGTCGTGAACCGCGCTGCAACTTGGCCGCCTATCGTTCACGGACGACTCCGAGCGCACGACCTGCCTCACGCCTTCGCCAACCAAGCCGCGAGCGGCACCGTCGCCGCGCTTGCCAGCGTGCACAGCAACAGCGCCGCCGAGACGCGGCCTTCGTCGGCCTGGTAGCGCTGCGCCAGCACGAAGGCGCTGCTGGCCGGAGGCAACGCCGCCAACACGACGCCGGCCTGCACGGTCAGTGGATCCAGCTTCAACCCCCACTTCAGGATGACCCACGCGAAAAGCGGGTAGATGACGATCTTTGCCAGCGCGATCGTCCCGGCTGCGACCACCGTCTGGCGGTCTAGACGAAGTGCTGCCAATGTTCCGCCGATCGAAAATAGCGCCGTCGGCCCCGCTGCCCCGGCGAGGTAGCCCAGGGTTCGGTCCATCATCTTCGGTAGTGTCCACTCGAGCCCGGCAAACAGCGCACCCAAGCCGATGGCTGCCACGACAGGGTTGAGCACCGTGCTGCGCAGAAGCGCCGTCGCCCAGCCCATGTGCGCCGACCGAGCCGAAGCCATGATGGCGCTACCGATCGACATCAACACCATCACCTCGGCCAAGATCGCCATGGCCAGCGGACCTGCTCCTCTGTCGCCGAAGTAGGCCATCATCAACGGCGGTCCCAGAAAACCCAGGTTGCTGACCGTGGCCGTGGTGGCATGCGCGCCGGCCTCGGTAGCCCCTTGGCCCGCTATCCAACGCGAAACGGTGAACGCTCCGGCCTGAACGATCCCTCCGGTGAGCAGGTAGCCGAGGTAGAAAGCCGGCTGGAAGGATTGGCTCAGCGGCTGCCCGGCAATCAGGCGCAACACCAGGGCCGGCAGCGCAACGCGAAACGAGAAGGCACCGAGCATGTCCACCGTGGCCGCAGGCAGCAGCTCCAAGCGCATGACGCCCCACCCGATCGCGATGACCGCAAAGATCGGCAGGCTCAGCGCGAAGTAGTCGGTCACGTTCGGCCCGCGCCCAACTCGGTGCGCGCTTCGAGCGCCCGCACGACGGCGACCATGTCCTCACGACCGAAGCCGAGCGCTTCGGTCTGCGTGAACAGGTCCAAGCAAGTGTCGAGCAGGGGCGACGCGAGCCCGGCGCGGCGCGCCGCATCGGCGACCAGGCGATTGTTCATCAGCACGTCAGTGATCGAGGCCTGCACGGAGAAGTCGCGCTCCACCAGCTTGGGCAATTTCATGCGCGAGACGCTGCTGGCCATCGGCCCCGCGTCGAGTACCGAACGGAACAGGTTCATGTCCATGCCGTTGATGCGCGCGAAGTGCGCCGCCTCGGCCAGCCCCGCCACCAGCGCAATCAGGAATAGGTTCACCGACAGCTTCATCAGCAGCGCGTTCGGGACGGTGCCGCAAGGGAACGACTCCTTGCACATGGGCTCGATGAGGCGCCGTACCTCGTCCACGTCGTCCGGCTCGCCAGCCAACATCGCCACCAGTTGCCCGACTTCTGCCGGCTTGCGCGAGCCCGACACAGGCGCCTCGACGTAGCGGCCGCCGACGGCCTGGATGTCGGCCACCAGGCCGCGCGAAAACTCCGGCGACGTCGTACCCATGTGGACAAGCAGGTGGTCGGCGATCCGCTTCCCGAACGGCGGGCTGCCACGGCCAAGCACGGCGTCGACCGCGCCCTCGTTGGCCAGCATCACCACCACCAGCCGACAGCGCTCGAACACTTCGTCGACGCTGCCGGCCACCTCTGCACCCGCGGCTCGAACGGCCGCACACTTGTCGGCCGAGCGATTCCACACGAGCAGCGGCACTCCTGCGCGTGCCAGGTTCAATGCCATGGGCTGGCCCATGACCCCCAGTCCAAGAAAACCAACGTTCATCGACGACATCCTTCTCAAGGGACAAAGGCTGTAGGAATGCGCCGCCCAGTCGGCCCAGCCCACGTCACTGCGTCAGCAGCCAGCCACCATCGCACGGCGAACGGCGCATGTCTTGAACGATCGTGCAACGCCGCTCGAGGTGGAGCTACCGAGCGTCGATTCGATTCCGGGGGAACGCGGCCGACCGCAACATCTCACAGATCCTTGCTGCGCACGATGGACCCGGTTCGCGAGTCCACCTGGTCGTCGAGCACAACCGGCCGGCGAGCGACGGACGGGATGCCATGTACTTGGCAAGCGCCGCGCGAGAAACCGTTGCGTAATCGACGGCTGGGATCAGCGGAACAGAGTTTCTTCATGGATTGAGGGTTTCGACATTTCCGCAAATTAGTTCGGTGGATCAAGAGGTCTGACGATCGGCTTGACAACCATTCGGCCATAGGCGACGAACGCCATGATCAAGCCCAGGACGACACTCACGAGCACCAGCGTCATCTCGTGGTAGTTCATATACAGCCAAACGAACGCTAGGCACTCGACTGCGAGGAGTGCACCGGCTACGCCGGTAAACTGCGGTCGCCAGTGGAAAGCGGCAGGAGCCGCGAGACCGACTGCGCACGTCAGTTCAAAGATGCCCAATGCCGCCCAGCCCTGGCGCGGCATCGCGCCGAAGAATGCAAGCCCATGGCTGACCTTTTCGAACATGAACACGTTCATCACGCCCGACGATCCATACAGCAACGCCGTGAGAATCTGCAGGACCCACAACAACTTGTTCATCATTCACCACTCGAAGTTGCGCAAGAAGAAATCACATGGCAGTCAGATCGCCATGTCGCGAACCTGGGCGCCGGTGCTGCTGAACAGCCCATGAAGAATGAGCAGATTCCACTCCGCCAGATGAACGGCCCCTGACGCTTCACGACCACTACGTCATGGCCATTGAACGGGGCGACCACTCGTGGCTGGTGCGATTCTGAGAACCCGGCCAGCTTGCTCTTCAGATTGATGGCGCGCATGTCGGTGAGTAGGCTGATGCAATCACACCAGCCACTGCACCGGAACCTCAAGTTCGCCAGACCCAACGGCGACGCATGTGCCGCCCACGCTGACCGACGTGACCCCCGGAGATAGCTGAGTCGCGCTGGCGTGAATCTCGGAACGCCTGCCCATCGATACGCCTTGCAACACCGTGAACGAGGCCGTTTCGGATGACGATCCGCGGCCCGCGCGAATGCCTGCCAGAGCTGCACAGGCGCTGCCGGTCGCCGGGTCTTCGGGCACTCCGAGCGCGGGCGCGAACATCCGAGCGTAGATGCTCGACGCATTGCCCGGGTCCTGGGCAAACAGAAAGACCTGAGGAGCCCAACTGCCGGCAACGTGCTGAGACCACGCAGCGTGATCAAGGGCCGCGCGATCGACTTCTTCTGCGCTGCTGAGCTGTGCAAAGGTGAACGGCAACCCAAAACTGCCCGAAGACAGGTCGAGCACGCTTTCCGAACGGATGCTCAGCACCTGGGCCATTTCTGCCCTGCTGACCCGGACGTCCGCTTGCTCCAGTTGGCCGTGCAGCGTGAATGTCGCCTCGAGCAACTCGCCAGTTGGCTTGACTACTGCGCTGATGGGGCCGACCCCTTCTTCAAGTATTAGATCGGTACGTGGCGCGTGACGTCGCCCGAAGTAACCTCCCTCCACCAATGCGCAGGCCGTGCCCACGGTTGGATGGCCCGCAAACTTGACTTCCGCGCGCGGCGTGAAGATCCGGACGCGGCATGTGTTCGCCTTGGACTGCGGCGGAACGACGAACGTCGTCTCCGTGAAGTTGAACTCGCGGGCGATACGTTGCATTCCTTGGTCCGACAATCCAGCGGCGTTGGGAAGGACCGCCAGCTGGTTGCCGCCGAAGGCCGATGTCGTGAAGACGTCAGTGATGTGGAATCGATACTTCATCTGTTGCTCCTGTCGTCATCACAGCATTCCGACCGGTCTTCGGGACGCGCTGCGTGAGAGTGGCCGATCAGTCCTGCACGATGAGATCGATCTCCACGAGCGCACTCAGCGGCAACGCGGCGACGCCGATCGTGGTGCGGGCCGGATACGGCTGGGAGAAGTGCTTCGCGTACACGGCGTTCATCGACGAGAAGGACGCCATTTCGGTCAGATAGACCCCTGAGCGAACCACATCGGCGAACGACTTGCCCGCGGCTTCGAGAACCAGAGCGAGGTTGGCAAAAATCCGTTCCGTCTGCTCTGGAACGCCACCGGCGACGAGTTTGCCAGTGGCTGGGTCCTGGCCGATCTGCCCGCTGATGTAGATGAATCCGTTGCTGCGCACTGCCGCAGAGAAGGGCCCGGCAGCCGGCGCTAGCTTCTTGGATACGATGGCTTGTTTCGTCATGAGCTTGCTCCTTGATGTTTGGGTGAGACATGGCGGTTACGCTGGCGCTACAGGGGCAGTAGCGCCGCCGAAACGGTTATGCGGCGCTGTTCCAGGTCGACGTGAGCGCAACGTCAACCAACGGGTATCGGGTCCCTCGCCATCGTCAGCCCCGCTGCACGAGGACCACGCCGATGGCGGTCACGGCCATGCCGGTAAGCGCCACCGGGCCGAGATGCTCGCCGAACATCGCCCAGGCCATCAGGGCAGTTGTCGGCGTAACCAAAAAGAAATAGCTCGCGAGCTTCGAGACGGCCCCTCGCCGGATCAGCAGGTAGAGCAGGCTGATTGCACCGACGGACAGCGCGAGCACCAGCCAGGCCAGCGCGGCGACAAACTGGCCCGACCACACGACATCCATGGTCTCGAAGCGTGTAGCCAGAAGCGCCAACGGCACCGTCGCCGCCGTGTACTGGATGACGGCCCCGGTCCACAGGTTGGCATGCGCACAGTAACGCTTTTGGTAGAGCGTCCCAGCGGCGCCACCGATCAAACCAAAGACCGCGAGCGCCGGCGCAAGGAGGCTGGCTGGCCCGGCGGACAAGCCGTACCGCTCGCTCAGCACCAGGGCAGCGCCCCCGAAGCCCAGGACGAAGCCGGTCCATTGACGCAGGCTGACCCGCTCGCCGAGAAATGGCCCAGCCACGGCAGCGATGAGAATCGGCTGCAGACCGGCGATCAGTGCAGCGAGCCCCGCCGGGAGGCCGATCTTGAGTGCGGAGAACACTCCACCAAGTTGGAGGCCGTGCATCAGCAGCCCCACCACGGCGAGGTGGGCGATCATCGCGCCCTTCGGCCACGTGGCGCGCGCCAGCAGGGCAGCGATCAACATCGCCACCGTGACGATCGCGAAACGGACGCTGAGAAAGGTCAGCGGCTCTGCGTACGGCAGCCCCGCCTTGCCGGCGATGAAAGCGCTCGACCACAGCACGACAAAGACCAAAGGCGCCAGGGCGGTCCAGACGTAGGACGGCACATGGTGGGCGGGAGCGACGGAGCTTCGATCCCGCGGAACGCATACTGCACCGCCACCCGACGTGGCCAATTCTGGTTGTCTCGGTGGGGATGGAGCGCGATGCGAATCCATGTGCGGACTTCACCAATTTGCTGCGAACGAATAGACAATCGGCGCGAGCAGAGCCGCGGAAGGACGGTCGTGTCGGGTCCCGCACGATTGAGTTGCGCTTCGCAGGCAGTCGCGATGTTCCTCAAGTGCGAACGAGAACGCGAAGAATGCGAAGATTGATCGGGTGATATCTATGCCCTCAGGCGTCATCGTTGCGCAGACTGCTCATCTACAACACAACGCAGATCGCGTTTGTGCCAGCGATTTGCCGGGCCGTCTTGAACGATTCGGCGCGCCCACGTCACGCGTTCGGCGCACGCTCCGCCGCTTCCCTTGCCGCCTGGTTTGCCGCCCTCATCTTCTCGAGCTCGCCGGTCCTGATCTGTTCGAGGCGTTCCTCCCGCCCTCGGTGGAACTCGGCCAGGACGCGCACCGCAGGCTCCTGTCCCTGGATTGCGGCCTGGTAGGCGGCCACGTTGACGTTTGCGGCGATCGGGTCGGTGAGCCCCCTGTTCAACAGCACGTGCTGCACATAGTAGAGCGCCGGCACGAGCGCGCAATCGGCCAAGGTGAGGCGGCCGAGGCAGGCGAAGCCGTCGCGGCCGATCATTCGGTCCAACGTCCTGATGCTGCTCGCCAGCTGGCCGCTGAGCAGCGCGACAATGCTCTCGATGCCGGTGGGGACGGGCGTCTGGGCGGCGAGCATTCCCGTCAGAGACCCGAGCGTGAAGCCGGTGTTCATCAGGTAGACGTCGCCGATACGCGCCAGCGTGCGGATGTGGGCGTTCTCGCGCGGCGTCGAGCCCAGCAGGGAAGGCTCGGGATAGACCTCCTCGAGATACTCGGCGATCACCGCGGACTCCGGTAGCGCGTCGCCATCGATCTCCAGCGACGGGATGCGGCTGAGCGGACGGTCTTCGTAGAACTTCTGCGTCAGCACAAATGGCGTCTGCTCGGTGGCGATGTTGGTGAGACCCTTGGCGTAGATCTGCATCCGCACCCGCGCCGCGTAAGGACTGAGATCCCAGGAATAGAGCTTCATTGTCAGATGTCCCTCAAGCGCGAACGAAAACACGAAGAGTGCGAAGATTGATCGGGTGAAATCTATGCCCTCAAACTTCATCGTTGCGCAGATTGCCCCGATGCAACGCAACGCCGAGCCCGTTTGTGCCAGCGATTTGCCGGGCCGTCTTGAACGATTCAGCGCGTCTGCGCTCAGCGAGTTCCCGGGCGACTGGATTGCGCAGGCGCCCCCGGTGCAGGGCATCGCGCGCCTGCGGGCGGGCCTGAAATCGCAGGCCTACAGCCGGCACCGGCATGACACCTACTCCATTTCTGTCACCCAATGTGGCGTGCAGGAGTTCGACTATCGCGGCTCGGTTCACCGCAGTCTGCCCGGCCAAGTGGTCGTGTTGCATCCCGACGAGCCCCACGACGGGCGCCCCGGAACCGACGCAGGCTTCATCTACCTCGCCTTGCACTTGGACCCGGCCCAAGTCTTCGAAGCTGCATGCGGCGAAGTCGGCAAGGCGTGGCTGCCGTTTGTCGCCAATCCAGTCATGACTGACTTGGCCTTGGCTTCGGACATCATCAGCGCTTTCGATGGACCTCTTGAGCCGCTCCAGGCAGATGCGTTGATCCAGACCCTCAGCCGTTCGTTGCTGCGCAACGGCGATTCCCGTCGCAGCAGCGCGAAGCGGCGTGTGGTGAGCGACAAGGTGGTCGGGCGCGCACGCGAATTTCTCGAGGCGAACTGCACCCGCGTTGTCAGCGCCAGTGAGCTCGAGGCCGCCTGTGGAGAGACCCGATTCACCGTCGGCGAGCAATTCCAACGCAGGTTCGGAACGTCGCCATACCGCTTCCTTCTCATGCGCCGCCTCGATCGTGTCCGCTCGCGGCTACGGAGCACGTGCAATCTGGCGGACCTCGCGCAGGAGGTAGGGTTTGCTGATCAGGCGCACATGACCCGTGCGTTCAAGTCGGCCTTCGGCACAACCCCATCATCTTTCATGCGACTGTGTGGCGCAGGATTGGCACTGGCGTGATCTTCGGCACCTGTCCGAGCGCATTGAAGGCGACGGTTCCAAGATGGGCCACATCAAGCTGCGCGGTGTCGAGGACATCGACACCCTCCGGTTCGAGTCTGTTGCTCGCGCTGCGGTCACGCTGAACCGCACACTCGGCAATCCGGCGCGGTGGCGCTGAATGCCCGGCGGTTACGGTGCTCCAGGCTGCTGGTGCCTGAATCTCACCATGCGCTGCGTTTGTCCCTCCGAAGAAAACGAATGTCCGCTCTCGAGCTTCAAATTTTGGATGCCATGGGGCGGCTGGGGGTCGAAAGGAGACTTCGGCCATGCAGCCGTTCAAAGCTCCCGCAACGCCGTAGTCACCGGCAACCGCGCCGCCCGCACCGCCGGGAACAGCCCGCCGATGAAGCCGATCGCCAGCGCCCACTTGAGCCCCGTCCACAGCAGCTCGGGCGTCACCTTCAGCTCGAAGCTGAGTTTGCCCACCGTGCCGGCTGCGAGCGTCGAGGCGCCCTGGCCGTTGAAGATCAGGTAGGCGAGCAGGCCGCCGATCAACGCCAGCAGCATCGTCTCGAGCATCACCGCCACCACCACCGGCAGGCCGCCAAAGCCGATCGCGCGCAGGGTCGCGATCTCCCGCGCGCGCGCGGCGACGGCGGCGAACATCGTGTTGAGCGCGCCGAACATCGCGCCGATGGCCATGATCGCGCCCACGGCGATGCCCATGGTGCGGATGATCTTCGTCATGCCCTCGGACTGCTTGTTGAAGTAGTCGAGCGTGGTGGCCGCGTCGACCTTGAGCTGCGGGTTGGCCTCGAGCGCGGTTTTGAGCGCGCCGAAAGCCTTCGGGTCGGCCAGACGCACCGTCACCGCGGCGCGGCTGTTGCCGCGGCGGTAGGTGTCGGCCACCACGGCGGCGTCGCCCCAGACCTCGGACTCCATCGAGTCGCCGGAGGCGAAGATGCCGACCACCGTCCACTGGTTGGTGCCGAGCTTGATCTCCTGGCCCGGCGTCATGCGAGCGAACTGGCGGGCGGCGCCGCGGCCGACGATCAGCTCGCGCAGCCCGGGCTTGAAGGCCCGGCCTTCGACGAGCCCGAAGGGCCCATCAGGGCGAGAAAGTCGCCCTGCTCGACGTCGAGGTCGATGTGGTGGAGTACTTCCACCTTCTGCTTGCCGCGCTCGTACACCTTCGAGAGATCGCGGATCTCGATCAGCTTGGTCATCAGGGCCCCTCTTCAGCTTTTGACTGTGGTCTTGTCGGACGCGATCTGGGGTTCAGTGCGGCTCTTCGATGCTCACGCTCGCGCCGTCTTGCAACGCGGGCGGCGGCGACAGTATCACGCGCTCGCCGCTTTTCACACCCTCGGGCACGAGCTTCATCGCGCCGAAGTCCCGCGCCGCCGGCGCGACCGTCCGCAGCGCCGCCTTGGCGCCGTCGACGACGACGAAAACCACGCTCTTGCCGTCGCGCTGCACCACGGCCTGCGGCGGCACGAGCACGCCCTTTGGCGGCGCCGCGGCGGGTGCCGCCTTCGGCCCGAGGAAGGACACGCGCGCGCCCATGTCGGGCACGATGCGGCCATCTTTCTGCTCGAGCGCGACGCGGACTTTCACGGTCGCCTTGCCGCGGTCGGCCGATGGAACGATGGCGATGACGTGGGCGGGTATCTTCCAGTCGGGGTAGGCGCTGAGCACGGCCTCGGCCGGCATGTCGGGCGTGACCTGGCCGATGTAGGCCTCGTTGACGTCGACATCGATCTCGAGCGAATCCATGTCGACGATGGTGCCCACGCCGGTGCGCGTGAAGCCGCCGCCGGCCGAGAGCGGCGAGACGATCTCGCCGACCTGCGCCGCCTTGACCGTGACCACGCCGGTGAAGGGCGCGCGCACGATCGCGTAGTCGAAGTTGACCTTGGCCGAAGCGACCAGGGCGCGCGCCGAGTCGGCCTCGCGGCGGCGCGCGTCGAGTTGCGCGGTGGCGGTGGACACGGCGGTGCGCGACTGCTCGGCGAACTGCTGCGTCGCCATGCCGCTGGCGACCAGCGACTCCTGCCGGCGCGAGTCGGCCTGCGCCTGCGCGAGCTGCGCCTGCGCGGTGGCGACCTGAGCCTGCGCCGTCATGACGTTGGCGTGGGCCACGTCGAGGCTGGCGCGCAGGCCGCTGTCTTCCAGGCGGGCGATGACCTGGCCCTTCTGGACCTTGTCGCCTTCTTCGATGAGCACGTGGGTAAGCGTGCCGGTGATCTGCGTCGAAACGGTGGCCTGGCGGCGCGCCGTCACGTAGCCGGTGGCCTGCAAGACCGCACCGGCGGCGGCGCCGGCGCCGGGCGCGGTGGCCGCGGCCACCTGCACCGCGATCGGCCGCGCGCCGAAGAACTACCAGGCGGCGCCGGCAAGCAGCGCGACCAGCAGCACGCCGGCGAGCGCCGGCCAGAGCCAGCGCGGCGGCCCGCCGCCATTGTCTTCACGCTGCTCGCCGTCGATGCGCAGCGCGCTCAGCAGATTGGCGTCGACTTCGCTCAATACCCAGGCTCCACGGAGGCGGCTGGAGCGTCAGCGCTCTCCCGAAGGATGTCAGCCGCCCTTGCCGGGCGGGGGGGTGTTCCTGGTCATGTCTCTCACTGCATCGAGCGTGCGCTGGCGCTCCGCGGCGGTCTGCGGCCCAGAGCAGTCGCGAACCGGCAGGTTCGAGCCTATCCGGTAGACCAACTCGCAGGTCTGCTGGGTGGCGTCGGTGACCTTCTGCTCGGGCTGCGCGGCGCAGCCGGCGCAAAGCGCGAAGACGGGAGCCAGGAAGGGGGCGAAGGCAAGAGACTTCATCGCGGTTCTCGCTGGTGGCGGAACCCGGATATTAAGGGCTAGCCCGCGCGACCTTCGCTTCGCTGTATCCGACGAAGCCGCCACCCGACCAGAGCATGTAAGAGACGATGAACTCGTGCGTGAACTCCTTGCGGCGCGTCCGCGTCACGAGCTGCTCCTTGCGACGCTGGTAGAGGCCGAGCCGGTATTCGGGCGTGACGTTCAGCTCGTAGAAGGCGAGCAGGTGCTCGAGGTCGTCTTTGGAGGTGAAGGCGTACACCGACATCGCGTGCTGGTCGTTGCGCAGTTCGAGGCAGGTGGTCTCGCTGCGATTCGGGTAAAGCAGGCCGGGCGCGACGCTGCCGAGATCGCAGTCGACGAAGCGGATCTTCGCGCCGGCGAGCTCGCCGCTCGGCACCTGCGCCTGCCGGCCGGAGGCACGCTCCTTGACCCGGAAGAACGCGGGGCTGCGCGTGCTGCCCGGCTCGAAGCTCAAGCCCGGGTTGGCGGCCCGGGCGGCCGCGACGATGGTCGGAAAGTCGGGCTCGCTGTCGGCGTCTTCTTCGACGCTGGCGCTCGATTGCTTGCGCATGTAGAGGTAGGAGCCGCCGATCATCACGCCGACGGCCACCACGAAGGCGGCAACCTGGATCGGCATGGAGGGCCTGGACATGCGACGACGGGGCTATACCGGAACGCCGAGACTACGGACCTTTAGTATCGCCACAACCTGAAAGGAAAGCGACATGGGTCTCCTCGACATCCTCCAGCAATACGCCGGCAACGCACTGGCGCAGCAGCAAGCCAACGTGCACCAGCATTTCGACGAGGTCGCGCCGCAGGTCTCGCAGCAGGACCTTGGCTCGAGCATCGCCTCGGCGTTCCGCTCCGACGCGACGCCGCCGTTCGGGCAGATGGTGGGCAGCCTCTTCAACAACTCCAACCCGCAGCAGCAGGCCGGGCTGCTCAACCAGCTGGTGCAGTCGCTCGGCGGCGGCAACCTTTCGTCGGTGGCCGGCGGCGTGCTCGGCAACCTGATCGGCACCGGCGCCACGCCGAGCGCGATCACGCCCGAGCAGGCTTCGCAGCTCTCGCCCGGCGACGTCAACGCGATCGCCGCGCATGCCGAAAAGCAGGACCCGACGATCGTCGACCGCGTCGGCGACTTCTATGCCCAGCACCCGACGCTGGTGAAGACGCTCGGCGCCGTCGCGCTCAGCGCCGTCATGGGCAGCCTCAGCCAGCGCCGCTGAGCTTTGCGGCAGCGGCCGCCGCGTGGCGGTCGCGCAGCTCGCGCTTCAGGACCTTGCCGATCGCGCTGCGCGGCAATTCGTCGATGTAGCGCAGGCCGGCCAGGCGCTGCGTCTTGCCGACGCGCTGGTTGAACCAGGCGAGCATTTCGGCTTCGGCCGGCGCACCGCGCGCAGCGGCAACGACGAAGGCGACCGGCGTCTCGCCCCACTGTTCCGAAGGCACGCCGACCACCGCCACGTCGGCGACGCCGGCGTGCTCGCGCAGCACGCTCTCGAGGTCGCTCGGGTAGATGTTGAAGCCGCCGCTGATGATCATGTCCTTCTTGCGGTCCATCAGCGTCAGAAAGCCCTCTTCGTCGAAGCGGCCGACATCGCCGGTGCGGATGTAGCGCTCACCGGCGGGACTGATCCACTCGGCCTCGCGCGTCTTCGCCCGCTGGCCGTGATAGCCGAGCATCATCGAGCCGGAGCGGCCGACGATCTCGCCCATCTCGCCGTGCCCGACCTCGCGGCCTGCGTCGTCGATGAGCCGGATGTCGTGGCCTTCCATCGGCTGGCCGACGGTGTGGAGCTTCCCCGGGTGTTCGTGCGCCGACAGCGCGCAGCTGCCGCCGCCTTCGGTCATGCCGTAGAACTCGGTCAGGCCACCCGGCCAGCGCGCCAGCACATCGGCCTTGAGCGCCGCGGCGAACGGCGCACTGGTGCAGAACTTCATGCGGAACGACGCGAGGTCGAAGCGGCCGAACTCGGGCACGGCCATCAGCCGCTGGTACTGCACCGGCACGAGCATGGTGTGCGTAACGCGGTGCCGCTCGGCCAGGTGCAGGTAGTCGAGGGCGTTGAACTTCCCCATAAGCACCGCCGTGCCGCCCCAGGCCAGGGTCGGCAGGAAGACGACCAGCGTCGTGTTCGAGTAGAGCGGCGTGGCGAGCAGGGTCGTGCCCTCGGGGCCGTAGCCGTAGGCGCTGCCGCCGCGCCGCACCTGCGCCCAGCGCATCGAATGCGGCTGCACGATGCCCTTGGGCGTGCCGGTCGTGCCCGACGAATAGATGATGTTGAAGGCCCAGTCGGGCTCGGGTGAAACCGGCGCGGGCGGGGTGCCTTCGGGCGCAAGCCAGGAGGCCAGCGCGACGCCCGCCGCCGAGCCGTCGAGGGCGATGCGCGGCGCGGCATCGGCGGCATCAGCGAAGCTCGCCGCCGTCGATGTGTCGACGAAGAGCCGCTTCGCGCCCGCGTCGGCCAGCATGCCGGCCAGGCTCCTTGCGGTTTCGCCGGGCGCCAGCGGCGCGACGACGACGCCGGCGCGCAAGGCGCCGAGAAAGACCGCCGCGTAGTGCACCGACGCCGCGGCGCAGATCGCGATCGTCTCGCGCGGGCGCACACCGTCGCGCTGCAGGCTGGCGGCGATGCGGTCCATCAAGACGTCGAGCTCGCCATAGCTCAGGGTCTGCGTCGCGTCGACGAGCGCCGGGTGCGCCGGGTCGCGTGCCGCGTGGCTGCGGACCAGGTCGGCGACCAGGCCGAACTCTGCATCGAAAGGGGTGGCGATCGAGTCCAACGAAAGACGGTGTGAAGGGCAAGAGGGGTCGAGTATTGCCCAGCGCGGGCAGTGCCGGGCTCCCGCGTCGTGGTACCTTGGATCGGTTCGACTGATTGCCGGCGCGCCGAGACGCCGAACCCCGAGGGACGGCCCGTGAAGAGACTCCTGTGGTGCTTCTGGCTGTGCGCGGGCCTGTCCTTCGCCGCGACGGCGGCGGCGCCTCCGGCACCGGCGGCGCCGAAGGTGGCGCTGGTCAACGGCGTCGAACTGCACCACATCGAAAAGGGCAGCGGCCCGGCGGTGATCTTCGTGCACGGCGGCCTCGAGGACTATCGGGCCTGGGCCCACCAGGTCGACGCCTTCTCGAAGCGCTATCGCGCCGTGGCCTACAGCCGCCGCTACAACTTTCCGAATGCGCACGGCGCGCTCGCCGCCGACTATTCGGCGATTGCCGACGCCGACGACTTGGCCGCCTTGATCACCAAGCTCGGCCTGGCGCCAGCGCACGTCGTCGGCTACTCCTACGGCGCCTACGCGGCGCTGTTCCTGGCGCAGCGTCATCCGGAGCTGGTGCGCTCGCTCGTCCTCGCCGAGCCGCCGGTCCTGCGCCTCTTGCCCGAGATCGCCGGCGGCGAGCCACTGCTCGTCGAATTCATGAGCAAGGTCTGGCAGCCGACCGCCGAGGGCTTTCGCGTCAGCGACGAAGCCGGCGTGCGCGCCGCGGTGAACGGCTTCGGCGACATCGGCTATTCGGGCACCGACGAAAAGCTCAGCTTCTCGTCGCTGCCGCCGGAGGTGCGCGGCTTCATCATCGAGAACGCCGCCGAATGGAAGGCGCTGACCGGCTCGAAGGACGCCTTCCCCAGCCTGCCGGTGGCCGAGCTCAAGCGCATCAAGACGCCGACGCTGCTGATGGGCGGCGCGCAAAGCCTGGCGCTGGCGCACGCCATCGACGGCCTGCTCGTGCGCACCCTGCCGCATGCGCGCCGCGTCGTCATCGCCAAGGCGACGCACGACATGTGGAGCGAGCACCCGAAGGAATGCCGCGACGCCGCGATCGCCTTCCTGCGCAAGCACTGAAGGCGCGCCGGCCGCAAAATCTCCCGGCACCGCATCAGGAGGCTGGCAATGGAAGGCACGACGGCCGTCGTGCACGAGATCAAGGTCACGCCAAGCGCCGGCGTGCAGATCAAGCTGCTCTCTTCGCTCCAGTCGCAAAAGGTCGACGACGTGGTGCGGACCTCGAAGGGCGTGCTCGGCTTCGGCGACTTTTTCGGTGACGACCGAAAACGTCAAGAACGTCACCGACGACGACGACGACACGGACTATCTCTCGCTCTACTCGAGCCACTCGCTGCTGCGCGTGCGCCGCCAGGGCGGTTCGCCCACCATCATCGTCAAGAAGCTGATGCGGCAGTCGCCCGGCGAACTCGAGCGCAGCGAGTTCGAGCAGGCCACGACCGAAGACGGATTGCAGTCGCTGATCGAATCGAACTTCGCCGCGATCGTCGCCACCGAGCTGCCCGACATCAAGGGCAAGAAGCTCGGCTACAAGGTCAGGGTGACGAACGAGCGCAGGAACTTCCTGATGGCGCGTAGCGAGGAGATGCACCGTCTCTCGTTCGACAGCTTTTCCTTTCTCAACCCGAAGACCGGCCGCACCGGCGATCAGCAATACGAAATCGAGATCGAGTCGCTCAATGCCGCCGCATCGGCCAAGCTGCACGCCATGAAGCACAGCCTGCTCGAGGTGCTGCGTGGCGGCTTCAGCTTCTCGAAGAGCTCAATCCTCTGCACCTGGATCACGCTGCGCGCCGGACCCTAGGCGAGGCCCGTCTCCAGGCCCTTCGGCTACTTGACCTTGGCCGGGTCCTTGACCGCCTTCTGCACGTCGAACTCGACGTTGTAGAGCTGGTTGCCCATCGCCGCGACGCGCTCGACCTTGCGGATGTAGACGTCCTGGACGATGTCGCGGGTTTGCGCGTCGATCAGGATCTGGCCGCGCGGGCTCTCGAAGATCTGGCCCTTCATCGCCGCCAGCAAGGCGTCGCCGCCGCCGGCCCCCTTGGTCGTGGCGAGCGCGTTGTAGATCAGGTGCATGCCGTCGTAGCCGGCGACGGCCATGAAGTTGGGGCGGAACTTGCTGGCCGCCTCGAAGGCGGCGACGAACTTCTTGTTCATCGCCGAGGGATGCGCCGCCGAGTAGTGATGCGAGTTGACAACGCCGAGCGCGACGTCGCCGATGTCGTTGAGCTGGTCGTCGTCGACGACGTCGCCGGTGGCGATCAGCTTGATGCCCGACTTGTCGAGGCCGCGCTCACCGAACTGCTTCATGAAGGCGGCGCCCTGGCCCGAAGGCAGGAACACGAACACCGCGTCCGGCTTCAAGTCGGCGACCTTCTGCAGGAAGGGCGCGAAGTCCGGGCTGCGCAGCGGCGAGCGGATCTCGCCGGTGACCTTGCCGCCGTTGAGCAGGAACTGGCTTTTGAAGAACTTCTCGGCGTCGATGCCGGGGCCGTAGTCGGCGACGAAGGTGACCACGTTCTTGATGCCGTGCTTGCCCGCCCACTCGGCGATCGAGACCGAGACCTGCGGCAGCGTGAAGCTGGTGCGCACGATGTAGGGCGACTGCTCGGTGATCGCCGAGGTGGCCGCCGCGGTGACAACCATCGGCGTCTTGCTCTGCGTCGCGATCGGCGCGGTGGCAAAGGCAAGCGGCGTCAGGCCGAAGCCGGCGAGCACGTCGACCTTGTCGTTGACGACGTATTCCTGGGCGATGCGGCGGGTCGTGTCGGCAACGCCGGCGTCGTCCTTGATGATCATCTCGATCTTGCGGCCGGCCACGCTGGAGCCGTTCTGCGCCATCCAGAGCTTGGCCGCGGCCTCGATCTGCTTGCCGGTCGAGGCCGACTGCCCGGTCATGGGCAGGATGAAGCCGATCTTGAAGGGCGCGGCATCGGCACCGTGAGCGCGACCGAACGGGAGGGCGGCAACGACGGCCGAGCCGGCGAGTGCGTGGAGGGCCTGGCGTCTTTCCATGATGCGTCTCTTCTGCGTTGGCGAAAGCGCCGATTCTTGCCACTCCCGACGGCCGGCGCCATCGGGAGATTCGCGCAGAGCGCTCAGTAGTTGGCCGCCGCCCGTACCGCGCTGGCGGGCTTGTCGAGGTCGGCGAGCAGCTCGGGCCCGAGTACCGAAAGCGGGATCGATCCGTAAGACAGCAAGCGGTCGTGAAAGTCGCGCAGCGAGGCGCGATCGCCCATCTTCAGCATGTAGTCGGCGAGCAGCGTCTCGAGCTGCAGCCGCCCGACGGTGTACGAGATGACGTAGCCCGGATAGAGCGCGATGCCGTTGACCGCCGCCTGCGACGCCTCGCGCGTGAAGCCCGACTGCGCCTCGAAGAAGTCGACCGCCTGCGCCACCGTCCATTCGCCCGAGGCGAGCTTCGGGTCGACGATGGCGCGGGCGCCGCGCACCCGCTCCCAGCGCGCCGTGAACAGGCGCGCGTCGAGCCCGTCGCCGTAGAGGCCGAGGCGCACCAACATCTCTTCGCCGTAGAAGGCCCAGCCTTCGGCGAGCGCCGCGTCGTGCTGGATGCGGCGCACCAGGTCCGGATGGCGGCGCGCGATCGACAGCTGCAGAAAGTGGCCGGGCATCGCCTCGTGGGCGCCTGTCGACCAGATGCGGTCGCGGTCGAAGTCCTCGTTCATGTCGAGCCGCTTCGCCGCGTCTGCCAGCGACTTGGGCGGCGTGATGAAGTAGTAGCCCGTGCTCGACTTCGAGAAGAGGCGCGGCGAAACCATCGAGGCGCCCGGTGACACCGGCTGCAGGAAGGCCGGCGTCTCGACGATCTGCATCGAGCCGAGCCACTCCGGCACGGTGACGACGTCGAGCTCCTTCATGAACGCGGTCAGCTCGGCGATGCGGTCTCGGTAGTAGCCGACCAGCGCCGGGCCGCCCGGCGCCATGCCGCCGCCGCTGGCCGCACCGAACGGAATCTTGCCGTGCTTCGACAGGGCCTGCAGCCAGATCTCCTCGGCCCAGCCGTGCGCCAGTTCGTCGCGCGCCATGTGCTCGATCTCGGCCGAGCCGTACGGCAGGAGCTGGTCCTCGCGCAGCATCTGCTCATAGGCGGCCTTGCCGATGGCGTGGTTGTCCGGCCACGACGCGGCGTGGGCGTCGAGATGGGCCTTGGTCTCGGCGATCGTCGCCAGCCCGGCATCGCGAGCGGCGACGAATCGCTTCAGCGCCGCCGGCCGGGCCGCATTCTGCGCTGCGGCCGCGGCCGTCAGCACATCGTTGAAGAACTCGGGCGCGCCGGCGAGCTGGCTGCTGCCGACGACGGCAAAGAGCCGCCCCGGGCGCGTGGCGAGCCTCTGCCCGGCGACGATGAAGGCCCGGCCTTGCTCCAGGCGCGCGATCAGGTCGTCCCAGGCCTTGTCGAGATCGGCCTGGGTCGCGCCTTCGCGGTCGACGATCGGCAGATGCAGGAACTGCGAAAAGATCGCCTGCATCAGTCCGAGCGCCGGGCCGGCATAGTCCTTGCGGTCGGTCTGGCGCACCAGCAACTCGTTGAGGCGCGCATCGAAGTCGGCGCGCAGCAGCTTGACGTTGTTGCTCTCGGCGAGCGTCATGCCGTTGCCGGCGGCCCCGGCGATCGTCTCGAGCTCCTGCTTCCAGCCTTGCAGCCGGCCGATGCGCACCGCGCGCGCCGCCTCGCTCGGAATGGCGAGCAGGCCGTCGGATGCGGTCAGGCCGAGCGTCGAGCCGGTGATCGGATCGTCGGCGACGGTCGCCGCGATGAAGGTCTCGGCGAGCTGGTTGAGGCGGTCGCGCGCCTGCGCAGCGACGGCGATCGGCAGCGCGCCCAGGGCCAGCGCGAGAAGCGAAGTTCGAAAGCAGTGCATCGAGGATTCCTTGGCGAGCGCCGGCATCGTACGATCGAATCCCAGGGGGACCCATGAACACACTCGCACACAGCTTCGTTGGCCGCGCCGCGCTCTGCGTCTTGCTGGCCCTGGCCCTGGCCGCCTGCAACAAGCAGGACAGCGGCGCCGCGGCGCCGGCTGCTTCGGCGCCGGCGACGGCGAAGGTCTACGTCGTCGGCACCGATGCCGCCTACGCGCCCTTCGAATCGCAGAACGAGAAGGGCGAGATCGTCGGCTTCGACATCGACGTCGTGAAGGCCGTCGCCGCCAAGGCGGGCATGGAAGTGAAGTTCGTCAACACCCCGTGGGAAGGCATCTTCAACGCGTTGAAGCAAGGCGACCGCGACCTGCTCGTCTCGTCGATCACGATCACCGATGAGCGCAAGCAGTCGATGGACTTCACCGACCCGTACTTCGACGCGCACCAGCTCATCGCCGTCAAGGCCGACTCGAAGATCGCCCGCTTCGAAGACCTGAAGTCGCTCAAGGTCGGCGTGCAGACCGGCACCACCGGCGACGAGACGATCACCAAGCTGCAGGGCAAGAACAGCCCGGACATCAAGCGCTTCGAGTCGACGCCGCTGGCGCTCAAGGAGCTCGAGACCGGCGGCATCGACGCCGTCGTGGCCGACAACGGCGTCGTCGTCAACTACGTGAAGAACAACGCCGGCAACAAGTTCAAGACCGTCAACGACCCGGCCTTCCTGCCCGAGCACTACGGCGTCGCAGTGCGCAAGGGCAATACGGAGCTCCTGGCCCGGCTGAACCAGGGACTGGCCGCGATCAAGGCCGACGGCAGCTACGACCGCATCTACGCGAGCTATCTCGGCGCGCCCGACGCTGCGGCGTCGGCACCGGCCGCGGCGGCCTCGAAGTAACCGCCGCTGCCGCCCGTGGGCCTGTTCGATCTGCGATGGAGCATCCTGGTCGGCTACGGGCCGCTGTTCCTGCAGGGGCTGGCGATGACGCTGCAGCTCACCGTCGTGGCGCTGACCGGCGGCCTGGCGCTCGGCGTCGCGCTCGGCCTCGCCGCCAGCACCACCGACAGCCCGCGACCGCCGACGGCCCTCGGCGTCGCCGCATGGCGGCTGCTGCGCGGCGTGACGCGTGCCTACGTCGGCTTTTTTCGCGGCACGCCGCTCTTCGTGCAGATCCTGCTCGTGCACTTCGCGCTCATGCCGGTGCTGGTGCAGCCCGACGGCGGCCTGCTGCTGAGCGGCGAGGCGGCACGCGAGTTCCGGCAGAACCAC
>JANXXS010000362.1 GCA_025350505.1 Burkholderiales bacterium | reverse complement strand
ACCGACGACTCGTTGGTGATCTGGAACTCGGGCGCGACCAGCCCCGCGCTCGCGATGGCGCTGTTCGGCGGCACGTAGCCGGGGCGGAAGAAGTTGAAGACCGAGCCCGAGCGCAAGGGGCTCTGGCCGAGTCGCGTCGCCGCGTCCGTGGTGTTGCCGACTGCCCAGGCGTCGCTCGGCGAAGTCACGCTCCATGCGCGCGCCCAAGCAACGAAGCGGAGCATCGGCTCGCGCAGCTTGCCGGTCGAAGCGCCGGCGGCGATCGTCGCGTTGCGCGCTTCGTCGTCGAGCAGGATCGCCTTGATCACCGCCTTCAGGTTGCCCTTGACGCCGCTTCCGTCATTGTTGAAGACGGACGCCACACGCGCCACGTAGGCCGGGCTCGGATTGCTCGTGACGAGGCGCTGGATGAGTTGCCTCGACGTGAAGGGCGCGACGTTCGGATGCGCGAAGATGGTGTCGAGCGCCATCGTCAGGCCGACCGTCGGATCGGTGCCGGCCGCGATCGTCGAGCCGAGAAAGGTCTTCGCGCCGGTCTCGTAGCGGGCCGCGTAGTTGATCATCGGCCGGCGCATGAAGTCGGGGGTGGCCGACGCGACGGGGCCGGTCTGGCCGGCGAGGTCGAAGTCCCAGCCGGTGAAGACGCGGGCCAGGCCGGTGATGTCGGCCAGCGCATAGGTCGGCGTCGTTGCGCCGGCGGTGAGCTGCGGCGTGCCGTCGAGGTTGAGCTGCACCAGGCCGATCGTGAACAGCTGCATCACCTCGCGCGCATAGTTCTCGTCGGGCAGCGCGCCCGAAACGGGGTTGCCTTTCATGCTGCCGCGGAAGGTGAGGTACATGCCCATCGCCGTGTTGCCCGAGATCTGCTGCAGCAAGGTGCGGTGGTTGCCGAAGGCGTTGGCTTCGAGCAGGTCGAGGTAGTTCGCGGCGGCGAAGGCCTTCCAGCCGCCGCCGGTCAGGCTGTCGATGGCGGTGACGAAGAGCTCCGAAAGCGCGAGCGTGATGCGCTGGCGCAGCGTGTCGGGCGAGGCGACGAGCTTGCGCCAGGCCGCGGCGTCGAAGCCGCCTTCGGTGTTCTTGTAGCTCGGGTCGGAGAAGCCGCCGGCGACGAGTGCGTCCCAGCGTGTCGTCGATGGTGCCATCGCGAACTGCTCGTCGAGCCAGGCCGAGTAGCCGATCGCCTGCACGCGCGCGATCTGGGCGCGGCTCGCGCCCATCGAGGCCTGGGCGAGGAAGCGAGACGCTTCCGCGGTGGTGGGCGGCGTGCCGCCGGTGCCGCCGCCGCCACCGCCCGTACCGCCGCTGCTGTCGCTGCCGCCGCCGCCGCAGGCCGCCAGCGTGGCCGTGAGCAAGGCCGCAGCCGAGGTTTTCTTGGCGGATGAATTCGTGCTCGCCTCGGCGAGTGCCACCTCTTCTTCGATCCCGGCAACGTCCATCGCATCGCCCTCCTTGGTTGCAGTGTCGGAGCGCAGCAGGCGAACTTGATGAAGGGATCAACGCAAGGGGTAAAGCCTCGTAAAGCGGGTGCATCGAGATGCAACGCCGCGCGATGCGGCGTGAAGAATGTCGCGCTTCAGCCTGACGGCGCGGCGTAGTGCATCGGCAGCAAGACGCGAATCGTCGTGCCCCTGCCGATCTCGCTGTCGAGCTCGATGCTGGCGTTGAGCAGCTCGCACAATCGCTTGACGATCGCCAGGCCGAGCCCTTCGCCTTGCGGCTGACGCGCCGGCCGGGGGTCGTTGCCGGACGGCGCGCCGGACACCGTGCCCAGCGCGCCAACGAGCGGCGCCCCAGGGCCGGCATGAAAGCCCGGCCCGGTGTCCTCGACGCTCAGCACCCAACGGCCGTCGTCGCGCGCCACCGTGTCGCCCCAGCTGACGATGACGCCGCCGCTTTGCGTGTACTTCATCGCATTCAGCAGCAGGTTCTGGGCGATGCGGCGTATCTTCACGGCATCGCCTTCGACCGGCAGCGTGTCCGGTCCGTTCAGCGTCAGCGACAGCCGGTGCTCCTCGGCCATCGGTCGCATGTCCTCGCACAGGCGCCGCAGCATCTGCGCGGCGTCGAAAGAAGCGACGCGGCGCTGTTCCTGGCCGGCCTGCAACCGTGCCAGGTCGGTCACGTCGTCGAGCAGCCGGTTCAGGGCGACGACGTTGTTGCGCAGCAGGGCGAGAAAGTCCTGGCGGCGCTCGGCGGGCAGGCCGTCGAAGGTGAGCCCGTGCGCGACGTTGGACACGACACCGAGATTGCCGCGCAGGTCGTGCGCCGCCTGTTGCCACAGCTCGGCACGACGACGCTCGAGCTTGCGTACTTCGCCGAGCGCTTCCTCCAGGTCGCGCACCGAGCCCGCCGCCTCGAGGCGCTCGAGGCGAAAGTAGGTCGCGGCGCTCTCGCTGGTCGCCTCGCTCAGGTAAGAGGCCAGCGTCGAGCGCGCGTCGCTCAACACCTGCGGCGAGGCGTCGGGCGTGGCAGCCGCATAGCGCTCGAGCTCCTGCACCAGGCAGCGGTGCAGCGCACCCCACTCGCGCGTCACTTCCTGCAGGTCGTAGCCTTGTTGCCAGCGCTGCAGGCCATGCGCTTCGGCGTTCTTCGTCTCCTCCACCTCGGCCCGTCCGGCTGCCGTCGCGCCGGGAGCGGCGGCGAGGGCGGCGGCAAAGGTCTCGATCCAGCTCGGCAGGTGATCGACGAGCGCGGCGCGCGGCAGGGCGTCGCCGGTGGTCAGCTGCGGATCGGCCGCGATGACGGCGCGCCAGGCCTCGAGCAAAGCCGGAACGCGGGCTTTGAAATGTGCTCCGAGCGCTGCCCGCTGCGCGCTGAAATCGTCGCCTCCCAACGTCTCTCCCCGCAGGCGTCGTGGCCCGTCGGGGGGATTGTCGCAGGGCACAGAGCGCCGCCGCACGCCGCCGGGTCGGTGCGCCGCGCCCGGCCTCTTGAAATCGCCGCGGCCGCTCCTAATTCGGCGCCGCGGGCGTTTTTGCCCGCTGCGTTCACGAACGAAAGGAGCGTTCCATGTACCCTTCCATGCTGAGATCTTCAGGCGACTGGTTCGCCGATTTCGACCAGCTGCAAGAGCGGCTCGACGCGTTGCTGCAGCCGCGCGGCGCGAGCTCGAGCATCCGCGCCGTCGGGCGCGCCGGCGCGTTCCCGGCCCTCAACGTCGGCACCTGGGCCGAGGCGCTTGAAATCTATGCCTTCGCGCCGGGCATCGATCCCGGCAGCATCGACGTGTCGGTCGAGAAGGGGCTGCTGACCCTCTCGGGCGAGCGTGCAGGTGCACCGGCCGCGCCCGCCGAGGGCAGGGTCGTCTATGCCAACGAGCGCTTCGCCGGGCACTTCCGGCGCGTCGTCGCGCTGCCCGAGGATGCCGATCCGGCCCACGTCGACGCCAGCTATCGCGACGGCGTCCTGAAGATCGTCGTCGCCAAGCGCGAAGCGTCCAAGCCCCGCCAGATCAAGGTCGCGAGCGAGCGCTGAGCCATCCGCCTACAGCCATACCGAAAGGAGAACTGCCATGCAAACGCAAGCCATGCAAACGCAAGCATCCACGACGACGGCATCGCGGCCGACCCCGAGCCTGGTGCCGCCGGTCGACATCTTCGAAGATGCCTCGGGCATCACCCTGGTCGCCGACCTGCCCGGCGCATCGCGCGACAAGCTGTCGATCGGCGTCGACGGCCGCACCCTGACGATCGAGGCGCCGCTCGCCCTGGGCGAGGCGAACTCGCTGGTCTCGATGTACGCCGAGGTGCGCGCCAATCGCTACCGGCGCAGCTTCGAGCTGAGCGGCGAGCTCGACACGACGGCGATCGACGCCGGCCTGAAGGACGGGGTGCTGACCCTGCGCATCCCCAAGCTCGAGCAGGCCAAGCCGCGACGGATCGAGGTCAAGGTCGCCTGAAGAGGGCCGTTGCCGGGGCCTGGCCGCGGCCCGGGCCGTCGCCCGCTGCGACTCAGGTCACCGGCGCCGGATTGAACAGCACCAGGGCGTTGCCCAGGTGGTGCCGCTCCGCCCAGGTGCGGCGCCCGCTGGCGACGTCGAGGACGAGGCGGAACAGCTCCCAGCCGGTCTCTTCGATGCTCGCCTCGCCGTCGGCGATGCGGCCGGCGTTGACGTCCATGAGGTCATGCCAGTGTTCTGCCAGCGGCGTGTTGGTGGCGACCTTGATCACCGGCGCTTCGGCCAGGCCGTAAGGCGTGCCGCGGCCGGTGGTAAAGATGTGCACATTCATGCCGGCGGCAAGCTGCAGCGTGCCGCAGATGAAGTCGCTGGCCGGCGTCGCTGCGTAGACCAGGCCGCTCGTGATGCCACGATCGCGCAGCCGCTCGCCCGGGGGGAGCACGCCGCTGATGAGCGACGACCCCGACTTGACGATCGAGCCCATCGCCTTCTCGACGATGTTCGACAGGCCGCCGGCCTTGTTGCCCGGCGTCGTGTTGGCGCTGCGGTCGGCGCCGCCGCGGCCGAGGTAGGCGTCGTACCAGGCCATCTCGCGCACCATCGCCTCGGCCACTTCGGGGCTCGATGCCCGCGCGGTGAGCTGGTCGATGCCGTCGCGCACCTCGGTCGTCTCGGAGAACATGACGGTCGCGCCGGCGCGCACGAGCAGGTCGGTGCAGACGCCGACCGCGGGGTTGGCGGTGGCACCCGAGAAGGCGTCGCTGCCGCCGCATTGCACGCCGACGACGAGTGCCGAGGCCGGCACGCTCTGGCGCTTTCGCGCGTTCAGACGCGCGAGGTGGACACGCGCCGAGGCCATGATCGACTCGACCATCGAGGCGAAGCCGACATGCTTGTCGTCCTGTCGAGCGCCGGGTCGTCGCCGCGCTCGTCGCGGATCGCGAAGCTGCCCGGCGGCAGCAGCCGCTCGGGCTGCAGCTTTTCGCAGCCCAGGCTCACCACCATCACCTCGCCGCCGAAGTTCGGGTTCTTGCTGATGTTGCGCAAGGTGCGGATCGGGATCAGGGCATCGGGCGCATCGATGGCCACGCCGCAGCCATAGCTGTGCTCGAGGCCGATCACGCCGTCGACGTTCGGGAACGCCGGCAGCAGCTCGGCCTTGATGCGCGAGACCGCGAACGCGACGACGCCGGCGACGCACTGCACCGTCGTCGTGATGGCCAGGATGTTGCGCGTGCCGACCGTGCCGTCGGCGTTGACGAAGCCCTCGAAGGCGAAACCCTCGAGCGGCGCCGGCGTCGCGCGCCGCACCGTCGCCATCGGCAGGCCTTGCAGCGAACGCGCCTCGGGCATGCGCAGCAGCCGCTCGTGCACCCAGCTGCCGGCGGCGATCGGCTTCAGCGCATAGCCGATCGGGATGCCGTAGCGAAGCACGGGCTCGCCCTCGCCGATCGCGGCGAGCGCGACCTTGTGTCCTTGCGGCACGCAATCCTTCAGCACCAGGCCGTCGGCGAAGCCGCCCGCGAACGCCGCACCGGTCTCGAGGCCACCCGGGTTGGCGACGATGGCGACGTTGTCGCGCTCGTCCATGCGGATGGCGTGCGGCGCATTGGCGTCGGCGTTTGCGGCAATGGCGGTAGCGCTGGACATGGGCGAAAGTCTATGCCTCGCTCCCTATCCTGACTCGCGGCGCCCGCAAACCATCCAGGAGCGGCTCGGCAAGCTCGGCCTGCAGGGCGCCGACATGATGCGCGAGCAGCTCGGTGCCTTCCAGAAGGCCGAGGTCGCGAAGTGGGCGGCGGTGATCAAGAGCGCCAACATCAAGCTGGAGTGACGTAGAACGCGCCGCCGTCCTACGCGAGGGCACTGTGGCCGCCTTCGCGATATTCCCCACCCAGGCCCAACAATTCGGTTCATCACCCTTCAACGTCTTCGATGAAATCCTTCGCACGCCCCGATGACGGGCATCGGTCGCCCTCTTTGTCGCTGCTCGCCGCCGAGCCCGGCCGGGCCTTTCTCGACTATCTCGGCTCGCACCTTCCGCACGCGCCGCTGGCGCAAGGCGACGGGCATCCGGTCATCGTCTATCCGGGACTCGGCGCCGGCGCCTGGAGCACGGCGCGGCTGCGCGAGTCGCTCGTCAGCGCCGGCTTGGATGCGCGCGACTGGGGCTTCGGCCAGAACACCGGCCCGAGGGCGAGCATCCCCGATTGGCTCGAGCAGTTGCGCGACGCCGTCGAGGCGGTGCGCGACGAGACCCGCCGCGACGTCAGCCTCGTCGGCTGGAGCCTGGGTGGCATCTACGCACGCGAGATCGGCCGCGATGCGCCGGGACTGGTGCGCCAGGTCGTGACGCTGGGCAGCCCCTTCGCGGCGCCGCTCGACGCCACCCATGCCGGCTGGCTCTATCGCCTACTGAACCGCCCGAAACCTGAGTCGTCCTATGCCGAGCGCATGAAGCAGGCGCTGCCGGTTCCGTCGACCTCGATCTACAGCAAGTCGGACGGTGTCGTGCCGTGGCGAGGCTGCATCCAGGGCGGCGGTCGGTTTGCCGAGAACATCGAGGTCGGGGGCGTCAGCCACCTCGGCATGGGCACGAATCGCAAGGTGCTCGAGATCGTCGCCGACCGCCTCGCGCAGCCCGAGGGCCGGTGGCGCCGCTACGCGTCGTAGCGAAGCGGCCCGTCCCGCAGCGACGGCAACCGCCCTCAGGCAGCGAGGCCGGCGCGAAATGACGCCTCGCCGCGCGGCGTGAAGGCGACGATGCGCGAGCCCCTATCGGCCCGGTCCGCCCATTGCTGCGCCAGCACGCGCTCGAGCAGCGCCGCGCCGAGCCCGCCGCCGAGGTGATGGCGTCGCTCGCCCCAGTCGAGGCAAGGCCGGCAGAAGGCGCGTCGCCCGGCCGCGACCGCCGCCGGATCGATGCCGAACTCGCTGAACCATCGCGCGCCGGCGTTCGTCAGGTAAAGGCCCTCACCGCCCGCGGCGAAGACGCCTCGCGCCAGCAGCGAGTCGTAGGCGAAGACACCGAGCTCGCCGGCAAGATGGTCGTAGCACACGCGCGCCTTGCGCAGCGCCGGCTCGCGCGGGCCGGGGCGCAGGCGCGTCGCGCCGGTGCGAAAAGCGACACCCATCAGCGACTCGAGCAGCTGCGCGATGTCGCGGCCGGCGAGGCGGAAGTAGCGATGCCGGCCCTGCGCCTCGACCGCCACCAGGCCGGCGTCGAGCAGGCGGGCGAGGTGGCCGCTGATCGTCTGTCGGGTGACGCCGGCGACATGGGCGAGCTCGGTCGCGGTGAGCGCGCGGTCGGCGAGCAGTGCCGTCAGGAGTTCGGCGCGCGCCGGGTCGCCGATCAGCGCGGCGACGCGAGCGATGTTCGGTCCGTCTGGCATGGTTCGATCGTAGCCGAAGCATCGATGTTGCCTTTCGCCTTATCGTGCCAGCCAACCCCGCCACGAGGACGCGACGTGACCATCACCTGCTTCATCCGCTACCGCATCGACCCGTTCCAGCGCGATGCCTTCAAGACCTATGCCGAGAACTGGGGCCGCATCATTCCGCGCTGCGGCGGCTACCTGGTCGGCTACTTCCTGCCGCATGAGGGCAGCAACGACATCGCCTGGGGCCTGATCGCCTTCCCGTCGCTGGCCGCCTACGAGGCCTACCGCGCGCGCCTGAAGGCCGACGCCGAAGGGCGCGAGAACTTCGCCTTCGCGCAGGAGCGGCGCCTCATCCTCAGCGAGGAGCGCAGCTTCACCGAGGTCGTCGAGGGGACGCTCGGCATCGCGCCCTGACCGAAGGCGCGCAAACCCGGCTGCGCAGGATCATCATTCGTGCTGTGATGTGAGCCACTGCGGCGACGACGCCGCGAGGAGACGAGCCATGCGTTCCCTGTCGTTCCTCCTGCCTGCTGTCGCGGCCCTGATCTCGGCCTGCGCCTCGACCCCGCCCGCCGCGCCGGAACCGCCCGCCGCGCTGCTCGCCGATCGCCTGTTCGCGGCGCCGACCGAGCGCATCTCGACCGCCGACGTGCTGACGATGAGCGACGACATGAAGCGCTATCTCAAGGTCGATATCGCCAGACAGCTGCGCAACAAGGGTGCCCAGACCGGCCTGCTCGAGGCGCTCTACAAGCACGGCGAGCTCAAGCTCGAATACGACGCGACAAACACCAAGACCGCCGCCGAGGCCTTTGCCGGGCGTTCCGGCAACTGCCTGTCGCTGGTCATCATGACGGCGGCGTTCGCGCACGAGCTGAGGCTGCCGCTGCGCTACCAGAGCGCCTACCTCGACGAAACCTGGAGCCGCGACGGCTCGCTGCTGTTTGCCAGCGGGCACGTCAACGTCACGCTCGGGCGCCGCATCATGGACGCCGGCACGACGTACGACCTGAACCCGCTGACGATCGACTTCCTGCCGCCCGAGGACCTCCGCAGCATGCGCGTGCGCGACATCTCGGAGCAGACCGTGATCGCCATGTACGCCAACAACCGGGCCGCCGAGGCGCTCGCGCGCGGCCGCCTCGACGATGCCTACGCCTGGGCCGCGGAGTCGCTGCGCAACGACCCGGGGTTCATGGGCGCCTACAACACGCTCGGCGTCGTCTACCTGCGGCACGGCGATCTGGCCCTGGCCGAGCGCGCATTCGACCGCGTGCTGGCGCAGGAGGCGAGGAACACACGCGCGATGTCCAACCTCGCCGAGACCTACGCGCGGCAGGGGCGCGGCGCCGAGGCCGACGCGACGCGAACCCGGCTCGCCGCGATCGAGTCGGTGGCGCCCTTTCACTTCTTCAACCTCGGCATCGAGGCGGCGCGGCGGAGCGACTGGCTCGCCGCGCGCAACTTCTTTGCGCGCGAAGTCGAGCGCGCCGACTACTACCACGAGTTCCACTTCTGGCTCGGCCTCGCCGACTGGCAGCTCGGCGACGAGGCGCAGGCGAGCAAGCACCTGCGCCTGGCCATGGACAACAGCACGACACGCGGCCAGCACGACCTCTACGCCGCCAAACTGGACTGGCTGAAGTCGCACCTGAAAGAGCGCGAGACATCGCGCCCGGCGGGCGGCTAGCACCGCACGGCGCCGCGCCCGGCGCCCGGACCGGCGGTGAGCGACAACGATCTTTCGGGCTGGCGCGACGCCATGGTCGAAGCGCAGATCGCCGGGCGCGGCGTGCGCGACCGGGCCGTGCTCGAGGCGATGCGCAGCGTCCCGCGCGAGGCCTTCGTCGCGGCAGGCCTGCGCGACCGTGCCTACGACGACACGCCGCTCTCGATCGGCACCGGGCAGACGATATCGCAGCCCTACATCGTCGCCCTCATGCTCGAGGCCGCGGCGATCGGGCCGGGCGATCGCGTGCTCGAGGTCGGTGCCGGATCGGGCTACGCCGCCGCCGTGGCGGCCCGGCTCGCCGCGCAGGTCGACGCGGTCGAGCGCCACGCCGCGCTCGCCGCGTCCGCGCGCGAGCGCCTGAACTCGCTCGGTTGCGCCAACGTCGCCGTCCACGAGGCCGACGGCAGCGTCGGCTGGCCGGCGGGCGCGCCCTACGACGCGATCGTCGTCTCGGCGGCCGGGCCTCACGTGCCTGCGCCGTTGCGCGAACAGCTGGCAATCGGCGGGCGGCTGGTCATGCCAGTCGGCGAGCGTGGCGGGGGCCAGCGGCTGCTGAAGCTGACGCGCGTCGATGCCGACACGTTCCGGCAGGAGGACCTGGGCGGCGTCGTGTTCGTGCCGCTGGTCGGCGAGCAGGGCTGGGCGCCCGACGACGGCGAGTCATGAGGGGCGCCCGGGCCGTCCTGTCGCTCTTCGTCGTCCCGCTCGGCGCGGCGGTCGCAAATCACGGAGCGGCGGCTTTCGCGCGCGCCCCGCTCAAGCTCGAGCGATGCGGGCCGACAACCGAACAGGCCCTCAATCCGTCCATGGAGTCGATATGAAACGTTTGCTCGCTCTCGTCGTGTGTGTCCTGGTCGCCGGTGGCGCCATCACTTCCTGTGGCGGCAGCGATGCCGGCGCCGACAAGCTGACGATCGTCGGCGCCGGCAGCTGACCCGCGCGAGGCCCGAACCATGAAACTCCACAAACTCGCGCTGCTCGGCGCCGTGCTTTTGTCGTCGCAGGCGATGGCGCTCGACGCCAGCTCGCTGAAGCTGCAGGTCTACTCGGTGATGCTGTCGACCAGCCCCTTGTGCACCAGCCCGGTCACGGTCTTCTCGAGCGCGACGCCCACCGAAGTCGACTTCCTCGCCTCGCCGACGCTGGGCAGCGGCAACCCGGCCGACGGCACCTACAACTGCGTCGTCATCAAGATGTCGGACCTGATCAAGTTCACGCCGAGCGCGAGCTCGGGGCTGTGCACGTCCGGAACCCAGTATGTGGCCGACGTCTGCCGCTCCGACAACGGCGGCATGACGCAGGCGCCGGATGCGGCCGGCGCGCCGACCGTCTGCCTCGGCACCGATGCGGCGCCGGTGTCCGATGCCGTCTACCTGTACCTGACGACCAACGCGTCGGCGGGCACCGGTGGCGGCAACACCTTCCTGCAACCGACCAGCACGAGCAGCACCAATGGCCTGAACCTGACCGCGCCACTGGTCATCGCCGGCACGGCGAAGTCGAAGTTCGTCGTCAACGCGACCGGCAAAGTGGGCGATGACGGCGTCAGCTGCGGCATGAACCCGCCGGTGTTCGGCTTCCAGAAGTTGCCCTAGCCGTAGCGCGGCAACGCGCCGGCAGCGCCGGCGCGCCGCGTGGCTGCATGCCACGCCAGGGTTCGCGTCGGGCGGGCGACGGTCAGAATGACGCGTCGCCATCCTGAAGCGGAGACCCGTCATGTCGATCCTGCATCTGCTGCGCCGATCCCTGTCGGCGTTCTGCCTGCTTGCCCTCCTGTCGGCACCCGTCGATGCGTCGGCGCAAACGCGGCCCTCGCGCAGCGAGGTCGGCGGCGAGGTGACGTCGATCCTCTGGGTCGGCAACAGCTTTTTCTACTACAACAACAGCATGCACGGCCACTACGGGGAGCTGGCCCGTGCTGCCGAGCCGGGCGGCCGGCATCGCGGCACTTCGGTGACGATCAGCGGCTCGGGGCTCGACTGGCACGACGTCGCGAGCTACCCGAAGCCCGACGGCGTCGGCAAGTACTCGTTCCTGCCCGGCAACCGCATCGTCTTCAACAAGCCGGGCAAGCAGTTCGACGCCGTCATCATGATGGACTGCAGCCAATGCCCGATCCATCCGCAGCTGGCGCAGTCGTTTCGCGACACGGTCAAGAAAGACGCCGCCATCGTCGCGCAGTACGGCGCGCGGCCGGTGCTCTTCATGTCCTGGGCCTACAAGGACAAGCCGGAGATGACGGCGCAGCTC
>JANXXS010000041.1 GCA_025350505.1 Burkholderiales bacterium | reverse complement strand
TGGGCCTTTCGCTGGCGGAGGGGAAGGCGCTGCTGGCCAGCGCACAGCAGTACCTCGTGCGTGCGCAGTGCGCCGGCATCGCCGATGCGCACGCACACTGTGAGGTCTGCGGGGCTCGGCTCCGCGCCAAGGACCGGCTTGCTCTGGTGGCCGCAACTGCGGCACATCAGCCGCAACCGGCTGGAGCGATAGGCAGGCTGCACCACACCACAGCTCGGGCAGACGAAGCCTTGCGGCCAGCGCAGCCCCTCCAGATAGGCCAGGCACGCCTCCTCAGTGGCGAACCAGTCCAGAAATTCGTTCCAGTTGCGGGGGTAGTCCTTGCCAGCTTCTGGCGTTACGATAGGCTGGATATCCATCCAGTAGTTCCGGCGTGACTGGAGCTAAAAGGATACCCCTTATAAATCCCCAGGTGGAGTACATGGTCACGCGCGTGTTCGCCGGAGGTCGGCTGCTGTCGACCGCGATGCGCTGGGCGACCACGACGCGCGGAAAGCTCTCGATCAGCCAGGAGGAGGACCCCGTGCGACATCGTCGTGTCCTCGTGGCCAGGCTCTCGACCGGCAGCACCGGCATGAAGGTCGTTCCCCCGCTCTATGACGTGGTCGTCGTCGGCTGCACGGGCGAGTGGTGGACGATCGCGGGCCACGAGCGCGTGATCTCGGGCCCGATCGGCGAGGAGTATGTGCTCGGGCAAAGCTGGCTGGTCCAGCCGGCACAGTGCGAGGATCTGGCCAAGGCCGAAGCCGAGTGGCGGCGCCTGGCCGAAGAGCTCCACGTGCTGCGCGAGAAGAGCCCGTCGAGCGAACAATCCGTTGACGCTGCGACGCGGCAGCGTCGCGAAGGGGACGCTCATGGTGCATGACGATGATTCCTGCGGGACCTGATTGCCAACGTCGCGGTCGGCTGGTTGTAGCGCCGTATCGCCCGAAGCGGTCATTGACCGGAACGCCACGCTCAACAACGGAGTCCAACCTCGAACTCGCCGGCGTACTGTCGGCGCTTGGATGTCTCGGCATCTGTAACCACTATGAGGTTCAAGGAAGCGGCCGGCGAGGTGGCAGGAGAGATCCGGCGAGGTGACCGGCAGCGCCACGCAACAGGCCAAGGGCCTGGCTAAGGAAGTCGAGGGTAAGGCCCAGAAGAAGGTCGGCGACGCCAGGGAAGCGCTGCGGGACAACGCGAATCGCAAGTCCTTGAGAGGCAGCGAGACGCTGCGAGGGAAGAGGCCGCGCAAGCGGCCTTTTCATTTCATCCAGGGATTTTTGGACGGCGTCACGGCGTCAAGCAGCATGGCCGGTCGTGTTGCCTCACGAAGGAATGTTACTCGTGGAGAGTTAGTCGTTCCTTTGGATTTTTGCTTAAAGCTTGAGCAGATTTGGCACGCTACACGCCCCTGAATGTCGACGATCGGGCTGGTGCAGTGGTGCAGTTGCTGTATGCAGCCTTGGCCGTCGTGATGGCGGAGCTCGTCTCTCGCTCCGTCTGGCGGACTTCGCCGGCTTGCGCCGCCTTGGACCGTCCGAGTGCAGGCACACGGAAGTGGTGGACAAGGACGCGTGCCGCAGGTTGTCGCGCACTGTCGTCAGCTCGGCGCCTGTCTGCCGCCGAGGCCGACCCCGAGTGTGATCGGATTGCCGCTGCGCAGCCGGCGAACGACCGCAATGGCATGTACACCGGACCTACGATTGAACCCGCGGGCGGGCAGGAGCCGGCCACTTCCGGTCATCCAAGCTGCCAGAAAAGCGCCACGCCAATGACCGGTTGCAAAGTACAGGCGTCATAGCTCGACGGCGGTTCGAAGGGGCTCATTCTCCAAAGCAGTCGCCCACGGTCTTGGGGCGCTGGTCGGCATCGGATGCAGGCCGTGCGTCGTGCGTCCGCAGTTCGAGCAGCCGAACTGGAACTGCCGACCCACAGCGGTACTACAGCCCGTGCGAACCGGTCCCACAAAGCCGTCGTCCAACGGCGAGCACCGGGAGCGGACGAGAGTGAAGGCGCGGCCGTGGCACCAGTGCGGCCAGCCGCTACGTGAACTTCACGACGACATCACCAGGTGCGTCGTGTCGTCGTCCGAGGCCTGGCGCAACCGTGCTTAGGCGGTGCAGCGGCGCGGCCACGCGGGAGAGTTATTTGATCGAAAAGATCGACGACGAACGCTCGCCGTTGACGCCGTTTACGTTCAGGTTCAGGCTGACCTGGAGCACCGGATGCCCATTGCAGGTGGCCGGGATGACGATCGAACCGCTCGTTGCATTCTTCGCCAGCGGCGCCTGGTCAACCGAGCAAGACGTGGTTGTGCCCAGGCTCGAATCGCCGTCGAAGACTTGCGCACCCAGTCGCACGTTCTGGATCGCGTAAGTCGTCGGCAGCGTCCAGCTCACCGGCACGGCTGCGCCGAAAGTGATCGAGGCAAGCGCCGAGTTCGTCGGCGCCGTGATCGCCGTGGGGTCGGACGTCCAGGCGTTCAGCGTGACCGTGGCAGGAATCGCCGCGCCGCCGCCGGTGGGCAACATGCTCACGGTAATCGGCGTGCCTACGGGAGGCAGGTCGGCCGGCGCGATCGGCCCCGTGTTCATGAAAAAGTTGTCGAGCGTGTCGGCGCCGTCGATGCTGGTTCCACCGGCCGCCAATGCGGTGCCGGTGACGCACGAGGTGGGCGTGTCCTTGTTGTTCGGCCAGACCGCGCCGCCGCCGCTCACGCTGCCGCCGCTGAACAGCGTCGTGGGCGCGCGCACGTCTATGTTGATCGACATGCCGGGGCCGCCGGGCGCTCCGTTGCACTGGCTCCAGCCGCCGTTCGCCCCCAGATCGTTGCGCATTTCGGCTTGCGCGTCGAAGCGGTAGGCACGGTTGTTGCCGGTGATCAACCAACTGGTGCCGATGAGTTTGAACCGGAATGGACGCGTCTCGACGTTGCTTTGGCCGCCGAGGGATTGCGTGAGTTGCAGGTTCAGTTCGGCGCTGCCGTTGGCCAGGTCGATAGAGTCGACGTTCAGCACCGCGAACGAAATCGTCGAGCCCGCAAGGCTGCCGACCGACTCGGCGATGGACTGCGCGGCATTCTTTCCGTCGTCGAGCAGGTTCGGGTCGACGTAGGGCTGCAGGTCCGCCGCCGCGAGCGCCGCGCCCTTGGTGTTAACGGTGGCGGCGAATGCATTCAGCCCGGCCCTCATCGTGTCGAGCGCCGTGCTCAACGCGCTGGACACGACCACGGCGCTTGTGGTCACGCTGCTCGACTGCGTTCCCGTTGCGCTGTCGGCGGTCGTGCTGGTCGCGGTCACGCTGCCCGAGCCGAGCACCAGCGACGTGGTCTGCGTCGTCGTGCCCGAGGTCATGGTGAGCGTCACGGCGCTCGGGCTTGTCACCGTGACATTGGTCAAATCGAGCACCGCGTCGATGCCGCTGCCATTTGCCGTGAACGGCGTGGAAATCAGGTTGAAGCCGGCCGGCACATTGTTCCTGTCCAGCCAGAGCTGGACCATGCCCATGACGCTCGCGGCCAGGTCCGGCAGCACGGCAGCCGGCGGCGCTGGGTTCGCAGCAGGCGCGCCGAACGCAGTCGCCGCGTCGATCCCCTGCACGCCGTACCAGGTGCGCACCAGCAAGTCGCTCAACTGCGACAGGTTGACGGTGGTCTTGGCGTTCGCGTCGGCGCTGACGCTGTAAAACGTGGTGCCGGTGCCGGCCACGACTTTGAGCAGGAACGGGGCGATCAGGCCGGTCGAGTCGATCTGGTAGGAACCATCGGCGCCGGTGGTGGCGCTGCGCGTCGTTCCGGCGGCATCGGTCAAGGTCACGGTCGCACTGGCGATGGCCTTGCCGGAAGCGGCGACGCCGCTGACGCAATTTGTCGCGCACGCCAGTGGCGCCAGAGGCGCCGAATCGCCCCCGCCCCCGCCGCACGCCACCAGCAGAGCAGCGGCCAACGGCGAGATCAGGAAAGGCGCGGCTGCCAGGGGGCGCGAAAGGATCGACGGGTTGCGGCTCATGCAGTTCTCCAGGACGGGTGGGGGGCAAATCTCGTTTTCGGCCGACAACCTGATTTCTTGAGGCCGTTCCGGGTGGCCGGGTGCTGCCGGACGACTGTCTTGGATCGAACCGGCTTGAGCGACAGATCCGCACCGTGTTCGGCCGGGTCACGGTGGACAGTCTTCGGGTGCGCCACTGTCGTTGCGCTAGCAAGCGCCCAGGCGCTTCCTTCTGCCCGCTGAACAGTGTCGTCCCGAGTTGCATCACGCCGGAGCTGGAGTACCTGCAGCAATTCGCCAACTGCTGGAAGTGGCCGCCCGGGAAAACGGAGAACACCACAAGCCCGATGTCGTCGGGATATTGCTTGGTGTATCTCATCATCGTCGCATCTTCCAACATCAGCTCATCTGAGGGAATGTTGTTGTCAGCGTAAGCCTGTTGGGCCTCCTTATCGTTCGGCGCGCTCGCCTTCACGAAGCTCAACATGTGGCGATGGCGATCGTCCATTCGAATCCCGCCGACGTTGGTCACACGATCGAGGCCGAAGGTCACGAAGAACTGGTGAAGAAGGCTGGCGTGGTACGTGTCGCGCAAATTTTCCTGATAGAGCTTCCAATTCGCGCGGATGGTCTGCCGCTGGTAACCGATGACCTTGAGCGGTCGACCGAAAATCCGGTCCATCTGGTCGCGCACCATCTGGCCTAGGTATTGCTCGAGCGGCTCGAGCTCGGGCTGAAAGCTCACGAAGATCACGCCCCGGTAGAGCGCGACATTCAGCTTGCGCAATCCATGCTCGTCCATCTTGAAGTCGGCGTCCAGGCCCCCCTTGCCTTTGAAGCCGCGTCTGAAGGGCACGCCAATCAGCTTCCCTTCGGTGCTGAAGCACCAGCGGTGATAGATACAGGTGTGCTCCGGCGAATTGCCGAAGGGCTCCCGCTGCAGCTTTGCACCTCGGTGGGCGCAGCGGTTGATGAAGGCGTTGATTGCGCCTTCCTTCGTACGGTTGAGCAGGATTGGTGTGTTCCCTATGACCGTGGTCTTGAAGTCTCCAGCGCCAGGCAGTTCCGCCTCGAAACCAACGAAGTTCCACACCGGTCCCTGGAACACCGCGGCCTCTTCGTGGCTGAACACTTCGGCATCCTTGTAGAGCCAGTAAGGAATGCGGGAGTAGTCTTTGACAGACCAGATCGATTCAGCGTTCTTCATCGCTTGCTCACAGAAGAATAGTGGTGGCGGCCGGGCGTCAGCCGACGCGCCGGCCAGTGACTGGGTAGACCGGATCGTTATAGCCGGGTGTCGATGGATGGCCCGTGACCACCAGGCTGTCGATGAGTGCCTCGTCCTCGGCATCCCAGGGGTAATCCAGTGCACGCACGTAGTCGTTCCACTGGGCGAGGGTGCGTGGGCCGCCGAGCGCACTCGTGACCAGCCGGTTCTGAATCACCCATGAAAGCGCAAAGTGCGCCCCACGAAAGCCCTTGGAGATCGGCAATACGAAGCTCGCGGCGTTGGCGATGAACGCGCAGACGAGCAGATAGGGCAAGGCGGTAGCCTTCGCCTTCCTGCTCACCGCGAGCACCGCCGGCGTCAGTACGACGGCGGTCGCGTCGTTCGACATGAAGACCGTGACGGCGGTGCCGACGATGTAGACGAGCAGGAAGAGTCGCGCCGAAGAGCCCCGGGCCTGCTGCACGCACAGCGCGGCGAGGTAGTCGAACAGGCCCTCGCGGCGCGCCAACTCCGACAGCAGCATCATGCCGACGAGGAACATGTAGACGTCGGCACCCTTGAAGACGGCCTGGGCCGCTTCGCTCCAGGGCAGGAGCCGGAACGCGACCAGTGCGATCGCGCCGGCGACGGCCCACGTCGCTTCCGGCAGGCGCCACGGTCGGGCGACGACGCCGAGAGTGGCGAGCGCGGCGATCGCGGAGATCGCGATGTCCGAGGTCAAGGCAGCACTCGCTCGCATTCGACAAACAAAAAAGCGAGCCGGGTGGGTTCGCCTTTTGGGCACGGGAATCGTGCTCGAATTTTGGTTGCGAGGGCCCGCAACGCGAGCCATCTACGCGGCGGGTACGGGTCTAAAGCTCATTTCCAGCCGGCGGGCTTGAAGATGCGGCCGGCCTCAACGATGTCCGGGAACTGCGAGGCCGCGAGATCGGCGTCCGTCATATCGAACACCTTGGTCGACCAGCGCTTCAGTGCTGCAATCGTTTGCCGCCGTTGCGGAGAGCCGGGGGTATAGACAAAGACCTTCCTGCGCAACTGTTGCTTGACGATTTGAAGCGATCGCTCGAGGTCGGCATCGTTCGAAACCACCACGGCGCACTCGAACTTGCTGGACCACCCGTCGTGCACCAGGTCAACCGCAAGGTTCACATCTGAGCCCTTCTCTTCCGGCTTGATCACCTTGACGAAGCGCTTAGGGTCCGATGCGAGGGGCAGCTGGACTATCTTGGTCTTGAAGTGACCCTCCACGATCGTCACTTGGCAATCCGAGCCACTCTGCAGGGCCCGTAGATAGACGTCTTGGCGCTGCGGTGCCGTCGGATCGTTCGGGAGCGGCGAGACACGTGCCGTGAAGTACTTGACCTCGACCAGTCTGCACTCAGAAGGCAGTGTTCGACGGAAGTAAGCGCACAGATCGAGCCACTTGAAGGCTGTACCCTTCAGGGCCCCGTAGTAAAGATTGAACCCGTCAACATAGACGACCGTCTTCAATCAATGCCCCAAAAAGCGAAGGCCCCCGAAGGGGCCCCGCACCCACAGACAGAGTCTGCAGGGAAGTAGTAGCCCACTATGTTACGCACCGCGAGCCAGCTTGCAAGGGCGCCGACGTGAATTTCTTCTGTCGGATAACCCTGACACCACACTTTTGGCTTAGTTAGGCGACTGCCCTAGACGCAGATTCTGCTTACAAATTGTAATGGATCAGGCCTTTGCGTCGGGCGATTTGTAACTGTCGCCGCACCCGGACGCCTAAAGGAGCCATCAAGCGCCATTGAAGCCAACTTGTTGTCCCGTGAGTTTCCCCAGGGCAAAGTCACGGGCGCCCGCCCCCGCGCGCGCGACTGGTCGCAGCCGCATGAAGGCCTTACCGCAGGCGCCTGCGGTCGCTAGAACAGGCCCGCTCGCCGAGGCGGCATGGTTCGACGAGCCCATGGTCGAGGTGATCAAGGCCGGCGTCGTCACGCCCGTTCCGACCGACCGTGGAGGCCCCCGGCCTGCGCCTGGCCAGCACGCGGCACCCACGCGATGAAGAGACAGTCGCCGTCGCGTCGCGGCGGCCCGCAAAACCGCGGCCAGGCGCTGGCCAACAACACCAGCGGCCTCGCCGGCATCCGCTTCGCCTGGCTGCGCAGCGCCGCCGGCGACTGGCTCTACCCCTACGTCAAGATCTCCGTGCACGTGCGCGGCCGCCAGATGCAGCGCTCGTACAGCGTCAACAAGCACGGCCACACCGGCGCGCTCCTGCTGGCCATCCACGCCCGCCAGTTCGCTGGCCATGCCCCGCCGTCGATCGACGCCGCCCTGCGCGCCCTGCGGCGCTTCCTCAAGGCCTGATGGCCGCTACGATGCGCTCGCCAGCCGACCGCGCCGAGGCGCGCTCGCAGCTCATCGACCTGCTGGCCGCGCGCCTGGTGCGCGATGCACTGGCCAGGCACAACCGAGCGACCACCGATGACGACGATGCAGCAGCAGCCAGCGACCCCGCGGGTCGCCCTCTACGCCCGCTTCTCCACCGACCTGCAGCGCCAGACGTCGATCGCTGACCAGCTCGTCGCCGCGCGCGATCGCGCCGCCAAAGAAGGCTGGCTCATCGTCGCCGAGCATGCCGACGAAGGCGTCAGCGGCTCGGTGCCCGTCACCCTGCGCCGCGGCGGCAAGGCCCTGCTCGCCGACGCGCTCGCCGCCCGCTTCGACATCCTCATCGTCGAAGGGCTCGACCGGCTGAGCCGCGACATGGGCGAGCAAGACCAGGTCGTCAAGCGCCTCGAGTACCGAGGCCTGCGCCTGATCGGCACCAGCGACGGCTACGACACCCTGGCCAAGGGACGCAAGGTCATGCGCGTGGCGCGCGGCTTGGTCAACGAGCTCTACCTCGACGACCTGCGCGACAAGACGCACCGCGGCCTGGCTGGCCAGTTCGGCCGAGGCCTGAGCGCCGGCGGCCGCAGCTACGGCTACCGCACCGAGGCCGTCGACGGCGGCCGCCGCATCGTCATCGACGAGGCCGAGGCCGTGCACGTGCTCTGGATCTTCGAGCAGGTGGCCAGCGGCCGCAGCCCGCGCGCCGTGCTCTTCGAGCTCAACGCGCGCGGCATCAAGAGCGCACGCGGCGGCACCTGGGCCATGAGCGGCCTCGGCGGCAGCATGGCGCGCGGCCTCGGCCTGCTGCAGAACGAGATCTACATAGGCCGCGTGATCTGGAACCGCCGCCAGTGGCTCAAGGACCCCGAGACCGGCGCCCGCCGCTACGTCGAGCGCCCCCAGTCCGAATGGCAAGTGCGCCAGGCGCCCGAGCTGCGCATCGTGGCCGACGACGTCTGGCAGCGCGTGCGCCTGGCGCGCGGCCCAGGGCGGGCATACACCGGCGGCGGCGTGCCCACCACCCTCTTCGGCGGCCTGCTGCGTTGCGCCGAGTGCGGCGGCTCGGTCGTGGCGATCGACGCCAGGCACTACGGCTGCGCCGCGCACAAAGACCGCGGCCCGGCCGTGTGCTCGAGCAAGCACACCTGGCCACGCAAGCGCGTCGACCAGCGGCTCATCGCCGAGGTGCGCAACGAGCTGCTCGGCGTCGACGTCGCCGGCGAGCTGCGCCAGAGGATCCGCGCGCACGTCGCCGCGGCGACCAGGGCGGCCGAGCAGGGCGACCCGCGCCGGCGCCGCGCGGCGCTGCAAGGCGACGTCGAGCGCCTGGTCGACGCGATCACCCGCCACGGCTACAGCCCGTCGCTTGCCGGCCGCATGCAGGCGGCCGAGGCAGAGCTGCAGGCGATCGACCTCGAGGCGCAGCGCGCGCGCGTCACGAGCGCCGGCGCGACGGCCCTCGTCGACCAGGCGATCGCCGAATACAAGTCGCTGCTCATGCAGCTCGAGGTGGCGTTGACCGAAGAGACCGATCGGCTCCGCACGCGCCAGATCCTGGCCAGCCTGCTAGGCCGCGTGACGCTGGGGAAGGATGCCGCCGGTGAGAGCTACGCCGAGCTGCAGGACCCGGCCCAGAGGCTGCTGGTGGCAGCGGGCGGGGGTGCAGATGGCGGGGGTTGCGAGGGCAGGATTTGAACCTGCGACCTTTGGGTTATGAGCCCAACGAGCTACCAGACTGCTCCACCTCGCGACTGAGCCTTGCAGTATACCTGAGCGAGGCTCGCGAGCCCGGTCAGAGGCCGGCAGTCTGCAGCGTTTCCAGGAAGCGCGCGGTCTTCTGAAAGCCGACCAGCCGGGCGACCGCGACTTCCTTGCCGGTCGCGTCGAAGAAGATGATTCCCGGCGGGCCGAACAGGTGAAAGCGGCGCAGCAACTCGCGGTCCTGGGCGTTGTTGGCGGTGACGTCGGCGCGCAGCAGCACCGCGCCGGCAAGGCGACGCTGCACCGCCGGATCGGCGAAGGTGAAGCGCTCCATCTCCTTGCAGGAGACGCACCAGTCGGCATAGAAATCGAGCATCACCGGGCGACCCGGCGAGCGCAATGCCGCATCGAGCTCGGCGACGCTGCGCACCGCGGCGAACTGCGGCGCGCCGGCGGCGCTGGCGAGCTCGCTCTTCGAAGAGAAGGGGGCCAGAGGCTGCAGCGGATCGGTGCCGCCGGCGGCGGCACCGACGATCTGCAGCACGCCGACAAGCGCGAGCAAGGCGCCGATCGCCGGCCGCCAGGCACGCCGCGGCGAGAGCGGGGCATTCGAGTCGGCGGCAGCTTTTGCGAGCGCCGTGACGCGTCCCTTCGAGACGATCAACGCCGCGGTGCCGAGCGCAAGCGCGCCCCACAGCGCGAGGGCGAGCGATCCCGGCAGCACCGGTTGCACCGTCCACAGGGCAACGCCGAGAAGCAGCAGGCCAAAGATCGCCTTGACCTCGACCATCCAGGCACCGGCGCGCGGCAGGATCGCGCCGGCCGAGGCACCGACCAGGAGCAGCGGCACGCTCATGCCGGTGGCCAGCGAGAACAGCGCCGTGCCGCCGAGCCAGACGTCGCGGGTCTGGCTCAGGTAGAGCAGCGCGCCGGCCAGCGGCGCGGCCACGCACGGGCTGACGATGAGGGCCGACACGCCGCCCATGGCAAAGACGCCGGCGGCGCGTCCGGCCGGCAGCTTGTCGGCCGCCGCGGCGACGCGGCAGGTGAGCGACGACGGCAACTGCAGGTTGTAGACGCCGAACATCGACATCGCCAGCGCGACCAGGCCGACCGCGAAGGCGCCCAGCACCCACGGGTTCTGCAAGGCGGCGGCGAGTCCTTCGCCGGCCAGACCGGCGAACACGCCGAACAGCGTGTAGACGACCGCCATGCCGAACGAATACGACGCCGCGAGCGCGAAGCCGCGACCGCGCGAGACCCCGGGGGCCGCGCCGCCTGCGCCGCCTGCGCCGCCCGTCGACCCCGACGTGCCCGCCAGCGCCGTCGCGTAGCCGCCCTGGCCGACGATGATCGACGAGACGATGGGCAGCATCGGCAGCACGCAGGGCGTGAGCGAGAGCAGCAGGCCGGCGATGAAGAAGGCGCCGACGATCGGCCAGAAGGCTCCACCGCGCAGCACCGACTCGATGGCGCCGAGTTCGCCGCCCGACGTGACCGCCGGTGCGGCAACGCTCGCCGCGACGCCGGTGGCCGACAAGCTCGTCGTGCCGACCGCCGTGCTCGACAAGCTCATGCCGCCGGCGCGCGGCGTTGCCGAATCGCTGCCCGGCACCGGGCGGACAATGCCATTGCCGCCGAAGCCGGCCAGGCTCACGCTCGCCTCGCTTTGCATCGGCGGGTAGCAAAGACCCGCGTCGGCGCAGCCCTGGCTGGTGGTGATGAGGCGAAAGTCGCCGGCGGCGCTTTGCACCGGCACGCTGATCTTGATCGCGTCGCGATAGGTCTCGACGTTCTTCTGGAAGGTCTGGTCGAACTTGACCTTGCCCGGC
>JANXXS010000311.1 GCA_025350505.1 Burkholderiales bacterium | reverse complement strand
CGCCTTGACCATGTCCCAGAACTGCGGGTTGTACTTGCTGTCCTGGGTGATGAGCATGAAGCCGACGCCGGACTTCTCGATGTCGTAGGTGGTGACCTTGCCTTTGAGCTTGTCGCCCTTGGTGGTGAAGACGCGCAGCAGCTCGGCGTGGCTCTGCGGAATCTCGTCGCCGCTCAAGAGCCGCTTGTTGTAGACGATGGCGAGCGGCTCGTAGGTGGTGCCGAAGGCCTCGTTCTTCCACACCGCCCAGGACGGCAGGCTGGCGATCTCGGGCGAGGCATAGCTCATCGCGCCGCCGTCGTTGACGAGCTTGATCTGCAGGTCCATCGCCGAGCTCCAGAGCACGTCGGCCGAGCCCGCGTTGGCCGCCTTCTCGCTGATGAAGCGGTTGTAGACCTCGGTCGAGTTCATGTCGTTGTACTCGACCGAGATGCCGGGATAGAGCGCGCCGAAGTCCTTGATCAGGAAACCGGCGGCGGCCGTGTCGGTGGTGCTGTAGATGACCACTTTGCCTTCCTTCTTGGCCGCCGCGATGGTGTCGGCGTACGTGGCCGGGTAGCCGGCGGGAACCTGGGCCGCGGCGTGCAGAGTGGCCAGCGCAGTTGCAGCGCAAAGGACGATTGCAACGAATCTCATGTCTTCTCACTCAACGGGAATGGGGAGTGGACGGCGCTGTCGCCGCCAGCCTTCGGACAGCGGCGACTATCACGCGGCAGAGGCTCCGCCGCAACCGGCCGAACCCGAATCCTCAGCCCGTCGCACCCGCGGCGATGGCGCGCTGGCGCTGTCGTTCCAGGGCATCCCGGTCGCCCTCGACCGCCGAGTGCTCCCAACCCTGCATGTGCCGGATCGCGATGCCGGCAAGTGCGGCGATGCCTTCGTGCTGATCGTTGAGGCAAGGCACGTAGCTGAACTCCTTGCCGCCGGCGCCGAGAAAGGCGGCGCGCGCCTCCTGGTCGATCTCTTCGAGCGTTTCCAGGCAGTCGGCGGCGAAGCCGGGGCACATGACGTCGACCCGACCGACGCCCTTTTGCGCCAGCGCCACGAGTGTCGGTTCGGTGTAGGGCTTGAGCCATTCGGCCTTGCCGAAGCGGCTCTGGAAGGTGACGACCATCGCGTCGTCGCGCAGCTTCAGCCGCTCTCCGAGCAGCCGCCCGGTCTTCAGGCATTCGCAGTGATACGGATCGCCGAGCTCGAGCGTGCGCCGCGGCACACCATGAAAGCTGAGCACCAGCTTGTCGGGCCGGCCGTGCATCATCCAGTGGTCGTCGAGCCGCTTGGCGAGCGCGCCGATGTAGCCCGAGTCGTCGTGGTAGTGCTTGACGAAGCGGATCTCGGGAACGTTGCGCACCCGTTTCATCCAGGACGCCACGTCATCGCCGACGCTCGCCGTCGTCGATGCCGCGTATTGCGGATAGAGCGGCAGCACCAGGACACGGTCGGCGCCTTCGGCCTTGAGCGCATCGAGCGCACTGGCGATCGAGGGCAGGCCGTAGCGCATGGCATGGCGAACGAGCACCGGATGGCCGCGTTGGCCGAGGTAGCCGCGCAGCAGGACCGCCTGCTTCTCGGTCCAGATCTTGAGCGGCGAGCCGTCAGCGGTCCAGATGCTCGCGTACTTGCGAGCCGAGCGCGCCGGCCGCACGCGCAGGATCACGCCGTGCAGGATGGGCCACCAGAGCAGGCGCGGAATCTCGACGACGCGCGGGTCGCTCAGGAACTGCGCGAGGTAGCGGCGCACCGCCGCCGGCGTCGCCTCGTCGGGTGTACCGAGATTGCACAGCAGCACCGCCGTCCTGGCGACCTTGCCGTGCTCGAAGGCGGGTTCGAAAGCGCCGCTCATCGGCTCGCAGGCACTCGCACGGTGGCGGCCCGGGCGGTCAGGACTTGAGCCCGAACTCGAACGGGGTCTGGCGCTGCGTGTCGGCGAACTTCATGACTTCGAAGCGCACGCAGGGGCTGACCGGCTCGGTCGGCGGCGTGCCCAGACCGATCACGCCGGTGCCGTGCAGGGTGCAGGCACCGCGCCTGAGGCTGATGATCTCCGGGTCGTTGTCGAAGCGGACGTAGGTGCCGTTGTAGCTGAGGTCGGTGAGCTGGAAGGTGCCGCCGTGCCAGTCGATCCGCGCATGCGATCTCGAGACGCGGTTGTCGTCGATGATGTAGGTCGCCTGGGGGCTGCGGCCGAGCACGACCGGCAGGCTGGTGCCGGAGTAGATGCGGTTGAGGTCGAGCCAGACGAGACGGATGCCTTCCGGCTCGATCGAAGCGGGTGCCATGTCGCCGAAGGCCGTCGCCGCCGTGTCGCCGAATCGGCGCATTGCCTCGAGAAGGTGCACATGCACCGGCTCGACCCGGCCGCGCAGCTGCATTCGGTCGAGGCTGCGGAAGCGCGATCGCTCCCAGTCCTCCAGGCCTTCGACGACGGCGAGCGTGGCCAGCGTCTCGTTGTCGCCGGCGTGGTCGATCAGTCGCGCTGCGACGTTGACGGCGTCGCCGAAGACGTCGCCCGACATTTCGACGACCTCGCCGTGGTCGAGGCCGCACTGCAGCTTGAGCGAGACCATGGGCCGCGACTCCAGCGCATCGGGCGAGTCGTTCGATGCCTGGCCCGGAAGGCCGATTCGTGCCAGGGCGTCATGCATGTCGTCGGCCGCGCCCACGCCGGCCGACGGGTCGGGAAAGATCGCCATCAGGCCGTCGCCGAGCGTCTTGACGACCCGACCGCCGTGCTCGTCGACGACGCGCGCCAGCAGGGCGACGCTCTGCGTGACGACCGCCGTCGCCTCGGCGTTGCCGAGCGTCTCGTACATGGAGGTGCTACCGCGCAGGTCGGCAAAGAGGACGGTACGTTGGAAGACCTGGGTCATGCCGGAAGGTGGCTGCGGCGCATCGCTTGGAAGTTTATAGCGGTCTGCGCAGCAAAAAGGGTTCCAGCCTCGCGGCGGGAACCCTCTTTCTGGCGACGCGCGATCAGAGCGTGTCGAGGTAGGTGCGCAGCTTGTCCGAGCGGCTCGGGTGCTTGAGCTTCCTGATCGCCTTGGCTTCGATCTGGCGGATGCGTTCCCGGGTCACGTCGAACTGCTTGCCGACTTCCTCGAGCGTGTGATCGGTCGACATCTCGATCCCGAAGCGCATGCGCAGCACCTTGGCCTCGCGTGGCGTCAGCGAATCGAGGATGTCCTTGACGACGTCGCGCAGACCGGCCTGCATCGCCGCCTCGATCGGCGCCGTGTTGTTCGTGTCCTCGATGAAGTCGCCCAGGTGCGAATCGTCGTCGTCGCCGATCGGCGTTTCCATGGAGATCGGCTCCTTGGCGATCTTCATGATCTTGCGGATCTTGTCTTCCGGAATCTCCATCTTCTCGGCCAGCGTCGGCGCGTCCGGCTCGAAGCCGAACTCCTGCAGGTGCTGGCGCGACAGGCGATTCATCTTGTTGATCGTCTCGATCATGTGCACCGGGATGCGGATGGTGCGCGCCTGGTCGGCGATCGAGCGCGTGATCGCCTGGCGGATCCACCACGTGGCGTAGGTCGAGAACTTGTAGCCGCGCCGGTATTCGAACTTGTCGACCGCCTTCATCAGGCCGATGTTGCCTTCCTGGATCAGGTCGAGGAACTGCAGGCCGCGGTTGGTGTACTTCTTGGCGATCGAGATGACGAGGCGCAGGTTGGCCTCGATCATTTCCTTCTTGGCGTCGCGCGAGGCCTTCTCGCCCTCGTTCATGCGCTTGTTGATGCGCTTCAGGTCGTCGAGCGGCACCACCGCGCGGGCTTGCTGCTCGGTGAGCTTTTTCTGCAGCTCCTGCACCGGCGGCAGGTTGCGCGCCAGGATGATGCTGTAGGGCTTGCCGGCCGAGACTTCCTTCTCCGCCCACTTCAGGTTGAGGATGTTCGGCGGAAAGTTCTTGATGAAGTATTCCTGCGGCATGCCGCACTTGTCGACCAGGATCTTGCGCAGCTCGCGCTCGTAGCGGCGCACGTCGTCGACCTGCGAGCGCAGGATGGCGCAGAGCTTCTCGATCGTCTTCACGGTGAAGCGGATCGTCATCAGCTCGGCGCTGATCGCCTGCTGGGCCCGGTTGTACGAGGGCGACTGGTAGCCGTCCTTCTCGAAGGCCTTCCTCATCTTGTCGAAGTTGATGCGCAGGGCGTCGAACTTGACCAGTGCCGCGGCCTTCAGCTCCTCGAGCTTCTTGGTCAGCGCCTTCGAGCCGCCGTTGCCGTCGTCGTCGTCTTCCTCGTCGAAGAAGTCGACGTCTTCTTCGGCCACGTAGTCGTCGGCCTCGTCGACGGAGACGAAGCCGTCGACGGCTTCGGAGATCTTCATCTCGCCAGAGCCGATGCGATCGGCGTAGGAGAGGATTTCGGCGATCGTCGTCGGCGAGGCGGAGATCGCGAACATCATCGCCTGCAGGCCGCCCTCGATCCGCTTGGCGATCTCGATCTCGCCCTCACGCGTGAGCAGCTCGACCGTGCCCATCTCGCGCATGTACATGCGCACCGGGTCGGTCGTGCGGCCGAACTCGGAGTCGACGGTGGAGAGCGCTGCTTCGGCCGCTTCCTCGGCCTCTTCTTCCGTGGCCGTCGTGGCGCCGCCGCCGGCGATGAGCAGCGTCGCCGCATCCGGCGCCTGCTCGTAGACGGCGATGCCCATGTCGTTGAGCATCGAGACGATGGCCTCGAGGATCTCGTGGTCGACGAGCTTTTCGGGCAAGTGGTCGTTGATTTCCTGGTGCGTGAGGAAGCCGCGCGTCTTGCCCATCTTGATGAGCGTCTTCAGCTCCTGGCGGCGCTTGGCGACTTCTTCTTCGGTGAGCGCGGTCTCGTCGAGGCCGAACTCGCGCATCAGCGCGCGCTCCTTGGCGCGCGATACCTTCATGCGCAGCGGCTTGGCCTTGGCGGTGGTATCGACGACCGGCTCGCCTTCGAGGTCGGCTTCGATCTCGGACAGATCGACGTCCGAGGCTTCCGGCTTCGACACCTTGTCGCCGCCTTTGCCGACGACGATCTTGCCCTTGGCCGCCGGGCCCTTGCCCTTGGCCGGTGCAGACGCGAGCGCCGTCGTCGCAGCCCTGGCGGCGGCCTTCGCGGGCTTCGCCGCGTCGTCACTGGCGGCGGCCTTCGCTGGCTTGGCGGCTGGCGCGGCGGCTTTGGTCGGGGCGGTTTTCTTGGCGGTCATGCAATTCCTCGAACGGTGATGGGCCTGCGGCTCGTTCGGCCCGACCCATGAACTGCGCGCATGCACGCTGAATTCAAGGCTCAGGGTCTCTCGAGTGCAAATGCGACGAACGGCCCGGGCGCCGCGAAACCTCGAGGTTCCAACGTGCCACGAACCGCTGCGGGGTGACCGGCAGGCTGGGCTTGCCGTCCGATGTTGCAGTCCTTGCGGGAAGAGGTGGCCTTTGGATTTGACCCTCGTTCAGAGGGTGGCCGAGGCCCGGAGGTGCTGCCGTCACTCGCAGTAAATCGCGAAAATATAGGATTATAGCGTCGCCACCTCGCCCAGGCCCTGGGCGCGGGCGAGAAAAAGCGCTCAGCCGGCCCGCCCCAGGACATGCGCCGCGGCGCGCTTCTGGTCGGCGCTGCGGATTTGCGCCATCGAACTGTGCAGGTCTTCGAGCAGCGGCTCGATGGCCGGGTCTTCGCCGTCGACGAGGGCGAGCGCGGCTTCACCCCAGGGCTCGCTGGCGACGCGCTCGCGCAGCGCCGCCCAGGGTTGCCGGCCGTGTTCAGTCGTCTGTCGATCGACGAATCGGAACAGCTCGCCGTACCAGCCGGGCAAGGCGCAGAGAAGGGCGTGGTCGGCCGCGCCCAGCGCTTCCCACCAGGCGCTCTCGAGCAGAAGCATCCAGGCAACGCGGTCGCGCGGCTGGCGGACCGCCTGCTTCACGGCACGCTGTGGACGCCACGGCGGCGGCGTCTCGGTGCTCGCAACGGCGCGTCCGCGCGCCGCGCCGCCGCTGCGCCACGCCGATGCGAGCTCATCGGTGGCGAGCGCGGCGCGCGAGGCGATCTCGCCGAGCAGCTGGCGCTTGAGCATGCCTTCGGGCAGGGCCGACCAAAGCGGCTGCGCGTTGGCAAGGAACCGGGCGCGACCTTCGGCGCTGGCGAAGTCGAGCCCTTCGCCCGCGACCGCGACGATCTGTTTCGACAGCGGCACCGCCTCGGCGATGCGCTGCTCGAAGGCGGCGGCGCCGAGCGCGCGGACATAGCTGTCCGGATCGTGCTCGACCGGCAGAAAGAGAAAACGAAAGTTGCGCGTGTCGGTGGCGAGCGGCAGGCTCGCCTCGAGCGCACGGCCCGCGGCGCGACGGCCGGCCGCGTCGCCGTCGAAGCTGAATACGACGGCCTCGGTGAAACGGACCAGCTTTTGCACATGCTCGGGCGTGCAGGCGGTGCCGAGCGTGGCCACGGCATTGCCGAAACCCGACTGCGCCAAAGCGACCACGTCCATGTAGCCTTCGACGACCAGGGCGTAGCCGCGCTGGCGGATTGCCGCTCGCGCCTCGAACAGGCCGTAGAGCTCGCGTCCCTTGCTGAACACCGGCGTCTCCGGCGAGTTCAGGTACTTGGGCTCGCCGCGATCGAGGACCCGGCCGCCGAAGCCGATCACCGCGCCTTGCACCGAACGGATCGGAAACATAATCCGGTCGCGAAAGCGGTCGTAGCGCTTTTCCTGCGCCGGATCGGCGCCGCCGGGCTCGTCGTCGACGCGCTGTGCGATGACGAGGCCACTCTCTTCGAGCAGGGGATCGTCGTAGCTCGGGAATATGCTGGCCAGCCCACGCCAGCCCTCGGGTGCATAGCCCAGACCGTAGTCACGCGCGACCTCGCCGCTGACTCCGCGACCCTTGAGATAGGCCTTGGCCCGTTCGCTCGCCTTCAGCTGCTTGCGATAGCCATCGGCGGCGCGCGCCAGGACCTCGCCCAGCGTCGCCTGCTTCTGCTTTTGCTGAACCGCCTGCTCGCGCTCGGCGGCGGTGCTTCTGTCTTCGGGAACGGCGAGGCCGGCCTGCTGGGCAAGGTCCTTCACCACATCGATGAAGCCCATCCCGTGCTGTTCCATCAGAAAGCCGATCGCGTTGCCGTGCACGCCGCAGCCGAAGCAGTGATAGGTCTGGCGCGACGGACTGACCGTGAAGCTCGGCGACTTCTCGCCATGGAAGGGACACAACCCTTTGCTGACCGTCCCGGCACGTTTCAGGTCGACCGAGCGGCCGACGATTTCGACGATGTCGACGCGGCTGAGAAGTTCGTGGACGAAGCCCGGCGGAATCACCCGGGAATTAGACACGAGCCGGCGCCCTGCGGGCGCTACGGCGGGCTCGCCGCCGGCGAACCTAGATCACGAAATCAGACAGCTTCTTGCCGCTGGCCAGCGCCGCCTTCAGCCAGCGCGGCTGCAGGCCGCGACCGCTCCACGATTCGCCGGTCGAGGCGTTTCGATACTTGGCCTGTACCTTTCCGGTGCCGCCGGATCTGCTCTTGCCGGCCGACTTGGCGCCGAGATCGGCGACGGTCAATCCATATTCGGCCATCATGGCGCGAACCTTGTTGACGGCCGCGCCGCGCTCCGACTTCTTGGTTTGCTCGATCTGCTGCTCGATCGCTTCTTTTTGCGCCAGCAATTCCTTCAGTGTCGCCACTTCGATATCTCCGGATCGTTTCGATGCCCCGCGGCACCGCCGGCATTCTAGACGTTCAGGCCGTGGGCGGGACATACCCCGCCGGTTGCTCGGCGCCGGCGCCGAAAAGAAAGTTTTCCATTTGCCGGGCCAGATACTGACGGGCGCGCTGGTCGGCGAGATTGAGGCGGTTTTCGTTGACGAGCATGGTCTGATGCTTCATCCAGGCGGCCCAGGCCTCCTTGCTGATCGAGGCGTAGATGCGTTTCCCGAGCTCACCGGGATAGGGTGCGAAGTCCATTCCCTCGGCTTCACGCTTGAGGTAGGCGCATTGGATCGTTCTCGGCATCGGTAACTCCGGATTCAGCTCAGTTTCTTGACGAATACCTGGGAGCGTCGATCCCAGTTGTACTTGCGTTTTCGAGCGTCGGGCAGCCAGTCGGGATCGGCCTGGACAAAGCCACGCTTGATGAACCAGTGCATGGTCTGCGTGGTGAGCACGAAGATACTGTCGAGCCCGAGTGCGCGGGCGCGCTGTTCGACCCGCTTCAATATTCGTTCACCGTCGCCCTGGCCCTGCACCTGCGGAGAAACCGTGAATGCCGCCATTTCGCCGGTTTTGGCCTCGGGATATGGATAGAGCGCGGCGCAGCCGAAAATCACGCCGTCATGCTCGATGACGGTGTAGTCGGCGATATCGCGCTCGATTTCCATGCGGTCTCGCTTGACCAGCGTGCCGTCGCGCTCGAAGGGCTGGATCAGCTGCAGCACGCCGCCGATGTCGTCGGGCGTGGCCTGGCGCAGGCTTTCCAGCTTCTCGTCGACGACCATGGTGCCGATGCCGTCATGGGTGAAGACTTCCATGAGCAGCGCGCCGTCGACCGCGAAGGGCAGGATGTGCGAACGCTCGACGCCGCCGCGGCAGGCGCGCACGCAGTGCTGCAGATAGAAGGCGGCGTCGCTCGGCTGGGTCGGGCGCGGCAGGGCGGCGATCAACCGCTCGGCGTCGGCCAGGGCCAGCTCGGTGTCGATCGCGCTGGCCGGGTCGGCCGGGTCCTCGTGAATGCCGGGGACCTCCGTGACGAAGAGCAGCTTGTCGGCCTGCAGCGCGATCGCCGTGCTCGTCGCCACGTCTTCCATGGTCAGGTTGAAGGCCTCGCCGGTCGGTGAAAAGCCGAACGGCGACAAGAGCAGCAAGGCGCCGATGTCGATGGCACGGCGGATCGCCGCCGCATCCACCTTGCGCACCACGCCGCTGTGCATGAAGTCGACGCCGTCGACGACGCCGACCGGCTTGGCGGTGAGAAAGTTGCCGGAGACGACGCGCACGATGGCGTTGGCCATCGGCGTGTTCGGCAGGCCCTGCGAGAAGGCGGCCTCGATCTCGAAGCGCAGCTGGCCGGCCGCCTCCTGGGCGCTGTCGAGCGCCACCGGGTCGGTGATGCGCAGGCCATTGTGGAAGCGCGATTCGTGGCCCTTCGAGCGAAGCTGCTCGTTGACCTGCGGCCGAAAGCCGTGCACGAGCACGAGCCGGATACCCATCGCGTGCAGGATCGCCAGGTCCTGCGCGAATTGCTGCAGCTTGCCCGCGGCGATCAGCTCGCCGGCGATCGCGACGACGAAGGTCTTGCCGTGGTAGGCATGGATGTGCGGCGCGACCGTGCGAAACCACGGCACGAAGGTGTGCGGGAAGACGATGTTCACGACGGAGCGTTCATGTGCAGCGCGGGCGAGCCAGAGCCGGCGGCGATTCTGTCACGCGGGTGGCGGCCGGAGCGGCGCGAAGCGGTGACCGCCCGACAGATCACCGGCGCGGACTTCAGGTCCAGGCGAGGCGGTCCGTTCCTGGCCGGACCGAAGGCCGTGCGTAGCGCGCCGGCGTCCTCGAGAAGCGCGCCGCGTGGCGCAGGGCCAGCAACTGTCCGAAGCCGGACTCGCTCGCTTCCATCTGTGCCGAGAACTCGGCCGGCGCGGTGGCAAAGCCTTCGGCCAGGCGGCCCAGCGAGCGCAGCCAGAGGCCGGTTCTCGCGAGCGAAAGCTGCACATGCCAGCTGCCGCCTTCGCGCCGCTGGCGCAGCAGCGCGACCTGGATGGCGAAGGCGAGGAGGAACGCGGTCGCCATGTCGAGGACCTGCATCGGCAGGGGCCGCGGCGTGGTCGAGCCTGCAGCTGCAGCTTCGTCGACATTGAAGCCGGTCGCCGTCTGCACCAGCGAATCGAAGCCGCGCCGCGTCGACCAGGGGCCATCTCGTCCGTAAGCCGAGAGCGATGCGCAAACGATGCCCGGTTGTAGCCGAGCCACATCGTCGGCGCCGAAGCCGAGCGCCTGCAGGCTGCCCGGCCGGTAGCCCTGCAAGAAGACGTGCGCGCCGGCGAGGGCGGCGGTGAAGGCCTTGCGATCGGCCGGTTCGCGCAGGTCGGCGAGCGCCGATCGCTTGCCGCGGCTGGTGTCGGCGATGGCGTCGATGTTCGGCAGGTGCGGGCTGTTGACGAGCATGACGTCGGCGCCGTAGGCCGCCAGCGTGCGCCCCGCGACCGGCCCGGCGAGGATGCGCGTCAGGTCGAGCACGCGAATGCCTTCGAGAGGACACGCATCGACGGCCAGTGCGGGCCACGAGAGCGGAGGCGCGTCGCCGATGCGTGTGATCTCGATCAGCGGCAGTGCCGCGACCGCCGGGAATTGCGGATGCTGCTGCCAGGTCTCGAAGCTTCGCAGCGCGGCGGCGACCATGCCGGCTTCTGCCGCCGCGGTCTCGAACTCCAGCGCCGACCAGCGCTTGAGCGCGGCCTCGACTTCGGCGCGCGTTGTCGCCGGTCCCGCCGGCAGCCCGAGCAGACGCAGCACACCGTCACGATGGTGTGCGAAGTTGGTGTGCACGCGAACCCAGTCCTCGGGCCCGCCGCCGCGACAGGCATAGAGGCCGGAAATCGGATCCCAGACGACCGGTTTCTTGCCGTCGACGGTGAAAGCGCCGCAGCATTCGAGCGCCGCCTCGTGCATGTCGATGGCGACATCCTGCGCAGGCTGGCCGCGCCGGCGGCCGACCTCGACCGCGGCCATCGCCGCGGCGGCCAGCGATGCCTGCGACACCATGCCGACCGCGAACGACGAGGGCAGCGCCGGCTCGGCGCCGGAAAGGCGCAAGCCGGCCAGCCCGGCATCGGCAAGGCCGACACTGGCCCACAGGGCACGAACTGTTTCTTGCGGCGAAACGCTCATCGCCCCGCAAGTATGCCGACCGCCGGTCCGCCTCGCGCGCAGGTCCGGCTCCGGCTCAGTGCGATCCGCCGAGGTAGGCCGCCTTCACCGCCGGATCGTTGCGCAGCTTCTCGGCAGGGCCGTGCACCGAGATGCGGCCGTTCTCGAGCACGTAGCCGTAGTCGGCCACGCCGAGCGCGGCGGCGGCGAACTGCTCGACCAGGAGCATCGTCACGCCCTGTTCCTTGAGCCGCTCGATGATGCGAAACACCTCGGCGACGAGGATGGGCGCAAGGCCCATCGACGGTTCGTCGAGGAGCACGACGTCGGGGTTGAGCATGGTGGCGCGGGCCATCGCCAGCATCTGCTGCTCGCCGCCCTAGAGCGTGCCGGCGAGCTGCTCGCGCCGCTCTTTCAGGCGCGGAAACAGCTCCATCGCGCGCTCGAGGTCGGCATCGACGTCGCCGCGCGGCCGGCTGCCCGTCAGGCGCGGAAAGGCGCCGAGGCGCAGGTTGTCGGTGACCGACATCGTCGCAAAGACGCGCCTTCCTTCCGGCGCGTGGGCGAGTCCGCGCTTGGCGATCGAATACGACTCCATGCCGTCGATGCGCTCGCCGTTCAGCGTGATCTGGCCCGAGGAGGGAGTGATCATTCCGGAGACGGCGCGCATCGTCGTCGTCTTGCCGGCGCCGTTCGAGCCGATCAGGGTCACGACCTTGCCCTTCGGCACCTCGATCGAGATGCCGTGCAGCACCTGTACCTTGCCGTAGCCGGCCGAGAGGTTGGCGATCGTCAGCATGCTCTGCTCATTGGACTACCCTTTGCGCTGCGCGCTCCGGGATGAGCGTTTTGGAGCGGCCGTGCGCGTTCATGCCGGCTGCGCGAAGGTGGCCGTCTCGCCGCCCAGATAGGCCTCGATGACCTTGGGATCGGCCTGCACCATTGCCGGGTCGCCCTCGGCGATCTTGTGCCCGAAGTCGAGCACCGAGACGGTGTCGCAGATGCTCATGACGACATCCATGTGGTGCTCGATCAGGATCACCGTTACGCCGTGGTCGCGGATCTTGCGGATGATCGCGATCAGCTCCTTGATGTCGGGCGCCGTCAGCCCGGCGGCCGGTTCGTCGAGCAGCAGCAACTGCGGGTCGAGGGCCAGTGCACGCGCCACCTCGAGCGCGCGCTGCTTGCCGTAGGGCAGGTTGCGCGCTTCCTCGTGGGCCAGGTCGGCCAGGCCGACCACCGCGAGCAGTCCCATGCCGCGCTCGGTGGCGTGCCGGTTCTCGCGCCGGTAGCGCGGCGTGTGCAGGGCGACGTCGATGAGGTTGCTGCCGAAGGTGTGGTGGAGCCCCACCATCACGTTCTGCAGCGCCGTCATCTCGCCGAACAGCTGCACGTTCTGGAAAGTGCGGGCGATGCCCGAGAGGGCGATCGCCGACGAGGTCTTGCCGATCACCGACGCACCGCAGAAGTCGATCTTGCCGGCGGTCGGCACGTAGATGCCGGTGAGCACGTTCATCATCGTGCTCTTGCCCGAGCCGTTCGGCCCGATCAGGCCGTGGATGGTGCCGCGCTTGACGACGAGGTCGACGTCGGCGAGCGCCTTCAGGCCGCCGAACTGCATCAGCACGCCGGAGGCGATCAGCAGTTCGGCCGGCGCCGTCGCCGACGCCGTGCCCACCGCATCGCCGCTGCCGGCAACGCCGGAGACCAGCTCGGCGTCGTCGGTGGGCCGCGCCTTGATGTTGAGCGCATTGCGCACGAAGCCGACGATGCCGTCCTGCAGGTAGTAGACGACGAAGAGGGTGATCAGGCCGAAGATCGAGAGCCGCCAGTCGGTCATCGTCGTCAGCACGAAGGAGAGGCCGGCCAGGGCGATGCTGCCGAACACCGGCACGGCGACGCGCTGCGGCGTCGTCTTGCCGCGCGACAGCAGGTAGGCGGCGCCGGCCGCCACGAACACGGCGATGGTGCACGACACCCAGCGGAACAGCTCCAGGTCGTCGAGCAGCTTCGGCAGCAAGACGATGATGGTGGCGCCGAGCAGCGCCCCGGTGCGGGTCTTGCGGCCGCCCATGATGACGGCGAGCAGGAACAGCACGGTCAGCTCGAAGTTGTAGGTGTTCGGCGAGATGTACTGCTCGGAAAACGAGTACAGCGCGCCGGCCAGCCCGGCGAGCCCGGCGCTGATGACGAAGGCGTAGACCTTGTAGCGGTAGACCGAGACGCCCATGCAGTCCGAAGCGACGGGGCTGCCGCGCAGCGCCTCGAAGGCGCGGCCGTACTGCGAGCGCAGCACCCGGTGCACGAAGAACAGCGACAGCATCAACAGCACGACGACCAGCCAGTAGAACTGGCGCTCGTCGAGGCGCACGCCGAGCAGGGCGGGCTTGGTCAGCTTGATGCCGAGAGGTCCCTCGGTGAGGAAGGTCATCTCGTTGATCAAGATCTGGATGATGGTGCCGAAGGCCAGCGTCACCATCGCCAGGTAGGGACCGGTGACGCGCAGCGCCGGCAAGGCGAGCAGCGCACCGAACAAGGCGGTGACGCCGATCGCGCCGATCAGCGTCACGAGCAGCGGCGTGCCGAGCTTCATCACCATCACGCCGGCGGTGTAGGCGCCGATGCCGAACAGGCCGGCGTGGCCGAGCGAGACCTGGCCGGTGTAGCCGACGACGATATCGAGCCCGAAGAGCAGGATCGCGTAGATCATGATCGTCTCGAGCAGGTGGATGTAATACGGGTTGTCGATCGCGATCGGAAAGAGCGCGAGGGCAGCGATGCCGAGCACGGCGGCGCCGTAGCGGAGAAGTTTCATACCTTCTTGATCGCCGTCTTGCCGAACAGGCCGGCGGGGCGCACGGCCAGCACGATCAGCAGCAGCACCAGGCCAGGGACGTCCTTGTAGCCGGTCGAGAGGTAGAAGCCGGTCGTCGTCTCGGCGATGCCGAGAATGATGCCGCCGACGATGATGCCCATGCCGCTGGTCAGCCCGCCGATGATGGCGACCGCGAAGGCCTTCAGGCCGAGCACGGCGCCCATGGTCGCGCCGGTCAGGGTGAGCGGCGCGATCAGCACCCCGGCGAAGGCCGCGCTCATCGACGACAGCGCGTACGAGAAGGTAATGACCAGGCTGGTGTTGATGCCCATCAGCTTGGCGGCGTCGCGGTCGTTGAAGGTCGCGACCACCGCCTTGCCGTAGATCGAGCGGCGGTTGAAGACCTCGACCGCCAGCATCATGAAGACCGCGCCGACGACGACCAGGATCTCCATCGGCAGCACGTTGGCGCCGAGGAACTTGATCGGCGACTCGGGCAGCGGCGACGGAAACTTGAGATCGTCGCGACCCCAGACGTTCTCGGCGACGTTCTTGAAGATGATGCCGAGCGCGATCGTCGACATGATCCAGCCGAACTCCGACTTGATCTTGATCGCCGGCCGCACGCCGATGCGCTCGACCAGCGTGCCCTGCAAGGCGCCGAAGAGGCAGACCAGCGGGATCATCAGCCAGTAGTTGACGCCGAGGTTGACGAGCGTCAGGCCGACCATCGCCCCCAGCATCAACGCGTCGCCCTGGCCGAAGTTCAAGGTGTCGGAGGTCTGGAAGGTGAGCTGGTAGCCGAAGGCGATGACCGCGTAGATCATCCCGAGTGCGATGCCGCTGAAGACGAGCTGGGTCAGGATTTCCATGGCGGCGCGGACGATAAAACGAAAAGCGCGGACCCGAACGAGCCGGGGCCGCGCCAGAGACGGGTCAGGTCAGGGGCTGGGCTTCTTGACGACCAGCGCACCTTTGGCGTTGACGTCCTTGACGCGGACTTCCGACGCCTTCTTGAAGTCATCGGGATAGGCATAGACGACGCGCTGGCCCTTGACCTCGCCGAAGACCGGGATGTTGGCGGTGATGGCGTCGTGGTCGCCCTTCGAGAACGGCTTGTTGTAGGTCGTCACGACGCCGTCGATCGGCGTCTTCAGGTCTTCGAGCGCGGCCTTGACCTTCGGCCCGTCGATCGAGCCGGCCTGCTTGATTGCCGCGGCGAGCAGGTAGACCGAGTCGTAGCCCTGCGCCGCCGAGACCGGCGAGTCGATGCGACTGTTCCTCGGGTTGAAAGTCTTCAGGTAGGCGACGATGAAGGACTGGCGCTTCGGCGTGGTCGGCTCCTGGATGAAGGTCTGCGGCATGCGCGCGCCTTCGCCGCCGGGGCCGGCGTTGTCGATGTAGTTGGCCATCGAGAGCGTCCACGAGCCGATCATCGGCACCTTCCAGCCGAGCTTGGTCATGCCGTTGGCGATCTGCGCCAGCTCGGGGCCGATGCCGTAGGTGAGCACGACCTCGGCGCCGGCCTCCTTGGCCTTGAGCAGCTGGGCCGTCATGTCGACGTCCTTGATGTTGAACTTCTCGACCGCCACCGCCTTGACGCCCTTGAGCTCGAGCGCCTTCTCGAGGTCGGCGCGGCCGAGCTGGCCGTAGTTCGTGGAGTCGGCGAGGATCGCCACCTTCTTGTAGCCGCGCCGGGTAATCGCCTCCTCGACGATCATCGGCGCCTGGATGCTGTCGTGCGCGGCGTTGCGGAAGATGTAGTTCTCGGACTGGTCGTCGAACTGATGCGTGATGACCGAGCCGGTGGCGACGTTGTTCATCACCGGGATCTTGGCTTCCTGGAAGAAGCGCTGCGAAGCCAGCGCGACCCCGGTGTTGATGTAGCCGACGACGGCAGTGACCTTTTCCTTGTTGATGAGCTCCTGGGCGATCTGCACGCCACGCTCGTTCTTCGATTCGTCATCGCGCTCGACGAGCTGGATCGGCCGGCCGAGCACGCCGCCAGCCTTGTTGATCTCGTCGGTGGCCAGGCGCACGCCGTCGCGCATGCTCACGCCCATCGACGACGAGCCGCCGGTGAACGGGCCGTCGACACCGATCTTGATCGGGTCGGCGGCGAGGGCGATGCCGGCAGAGGCGGCGAGGGCGAGCGCGCTCGCCAGACGGGTCAATCGGTTCATTCGGTGTCTCCTGAGATCGGGAATCGGCGCGGGTGGCACAACATTGCAATCTAGCATTTGCTCCTTTTTCGCGCATCGGGTGAATGCCTGAGCGCGAGGATGGTGCGCCGGCGGCCCGGGATAATCGCCCCGTGCTCCCGCCGATCGAGTTTCCCGAGGCGCTGCCCGTCTCGGCGCGGCGCGACGATATCGCCGCCGCCTTGCGCGCCCACCAGGCGATCGTCGTCTGCGGCGAGACCGGCTCGGGCAAGACGACGCAGCTGCCGAAGATCGCGCTCGCCATGGGCCGCGGCCGCGGCAATGGCGGCGGCCTGATCGGCCACACCCAGCCGCGCCGCATCGCCGCCTCGAGCGTCGCCAAGCGCATCGCCGAGGAGCTGAAGACGCCGCTCGGCGAGGTCGTCGGCTACAAAGTGCGCTTCCAGGACCGGATCACGGCCGGCGCCAGCGTCAAGCTCATGACCGACGGCATCCTGCTCGCCGAGACGCAGAGCGATCCGCTGCTGCGCGCCTACGACACGATCATCGTCGACGAGGCGCACGAGCGCAGCCTGAACATCGACTTCCTGCTCGGCCACCTGCGCCAGATCATGCCGCGCCGGCCTGACCTGAAGATCATCGTCACCTCGGCGACGATCGACGCCGATCGATTCGCGCAACACTTCGCATCGAAGGACGGTCCGTCGCCGGTGCTGCAGGTTTCCGGGCGGCTCTATCCGGTCGAGATCCGCTGGCGGCCGTTCGTCGAAAGCCGCGACCACGACCTCGGCGACGCCATCTGCGAAGCCGTCGACGAGCTCTGGCGTGGCACGCTCGGAAGCGTCGGCGGCGTTGCAGCGGCAGGCTCGGGTGACGTGCTGGTCTTCCTGCCCGGTGAGCGCGAGATCCGCGACGCCGCCGAGAAGTTGAGAAAGCACCACCCGCCCGGCGTCGAGGTGCTGCCCTTGTTCTCGCGGCTCAGCCAGGAGCAGCAGGACGAGGTGTTCGCGCCGCACAGCGCGCGCCGCATCGTGCTCGCCACCAACGTCGCCGAAACCTCGCTCACCGTGCCCGGCATCCGCTACGTCATCGACGCCGGCACGGCGCGCATCAAGCGCTACAGCTTTCGCAGCAAGGTCGAGCAGCTGCCCATCGAGCCGGTGAGCCAGGCCGCTGCCAATCAGCGCGCCGGCCGCTGCGGCCGCGTCGCCGACGGCATCTGCATCCGCCTCTACGACGAGGCCGACTTCGCGGCGCGATCGAAGTTCACCGAGCCGGAGATCGTGCGCTCGTCGCTGGCTGGGGTGATCCTGCGCATGAAGTCGCTCAACCTCGGCAGCGTCGAAGATTTTCCGTTCCTCGAGGCGCCGCCCAAGCGCGCCATCGCCGACGGCTACCAGCTCCTGAACGAGCTCGGCGCCACCGACGACGAGAACGCGCTGACGCCGATCGGCCGCGAGCTCGCCAAGCTGCCGCTCGACCCGCGCGTCGGCCGCATGATCCTGGCGGCACGCGAGCGCGAGTCTCTGCGCGAGGTGCTCGTCATCGCCAGCGCGCTGAGCGTGCAGGACGTGCGCGACCGGCCGATCGAGCAGCAGCAGGCGGCCGACCAGGCGCACATGAAGTTCGACGACGACAAGTCCGAGTTCCTCGGCGTGCTCAAGCTCTGGGCCTGGCTCGAGCAGTCGCGCGGCGGGCACGGCGAGCATCGCCTGTCGAGCCGCAAGCACGAGCAGGTCCTGCGCGAGAACTTCGTCTCGCCGCGGCGCGTGCGCGAGTGGCGCGACGTGTTCGCGCAACTGCAGCAAGTCGTCGTCGAGCACGGCTGGCGCGTCAACGCGTCGCCGGCGAGCTACGAGCAGCTGCATCTGTCGATGCTTGCGGGACTGCTCGGCAACGTCGGCCAGAAGAGCGAGGATGACGACTCCTACCTCGGCGCGCGCGGCATCCGCTTTCATCGCCATCCGGGCTCGCACCTGTCGAAGAAGCCGGGACGCTGGATCGTCGCCGCCGAGCTGGTCGAGACGACGCGCCTCTACGCGCGCGGCATCGCCAACATCGACGTCAAATGGCTCGAGACCGTCGGCGCGCATCTGCTCAAGAAGCAGCTGCTCGAACCGCACTGGGAGAAGAAGGCCGGCCAGGTCGTCGCGCTCGAACGGGCGACCTTGTACGGCCTCGTGGTCTACGCCAATCGGCGCATCGATTTCGGGCAGGTCGACCCGGCGGCGGCGCGCGAGATCTTCATCCGCGAGGCGCTGGCCGGCGGCGAGTGGGAAACCAGGCTGCCGTTCGCCGCCGCCAACCGCAAGCTGATCGCCCAGGTCGAGGAGCTCGAGCACAAGGCGCGCCGGCAGGACGTGCTTGTCGACGACGAGCTGATCTTCGCCTTTTACGACCAGCAGGTTCCGGTCGACGTGCACGACGCGCAGACCTTCGAGCGCTGGTACCGGCAGGAAATGAAGCGACAGCCGAGCCTGCTGCTGCTGACGCGCGACGAGCTGATGCGCCACGAGGCCGCCGGCATCACGACAGCGACCTTCCCACGCACCATCCGCCTCGGCGGCATCGATTGCGCCGCGAGCTACCTGCACGAGCCGGGCCACGCGCACGATGGCGTCACCGTCACGCTGCCGATCTATGCCTTGAACGCGGCCAGCGAGGACCGCTGCGAATGGCTGGTGCCCGGCATGCTCAAGGACAAGCTCGTCGCCCTGACCAAGACCTTGCCGCAACGGCCGCGCTCGCGCCTCGTGCCTCTGCCCGAGTACGCCGACAGCTTCATCGAACGCCACGAGTTCGGCGCCGGCGGCCTGATCGATGCGCTGGCCGCCGACGTCCGCGCACGCAGCGGCATCGAGATCAAGGCCGCCGACTTCAAGCACGAACAGCTCGCGCCGCACCTGCTCATGAACCTGCACGTCGTCGACGAGCATGGCCGCCAGCTCGGCGAGTCGCGCAGGTTGGCGAAGCTGAAGGCCGAGCTGGGTGCGCAGGCGCGCACCGCCTTCCAGGCATTGGCATCGTTGCGCCTTCCGGTAGCGACCGCGGCGCCGGTTTCGCCGGGGCCCGGGAAGAGCACGAAGGACGGCGCCAGCGTTGCAGCGTCGCACCGCGGTTCCGCGCCACCGCCGGAGGCGACGGCAGCGCCCGCCCGCTTCACCGCCTGGACCTTCGGCGAGCTGCCCGAGCTGATGGAAGTGAAGAAGGGCGGCCAGTCCCTGATCGGCTACCCGGCGCTGATCGATCAACGCGACCACGTCGAGATCGAGGTCTTCGACGAGCCCGATGCCGCGGCAGACATGCACCGTGCCGGCCTGCGCCGACTGGTCGCGCTCCAGTTGCGCGAGGCTCTCAAGTACCTCGAGAAGAATCTGCCCGACCTGCAGAAGATGGCGGTGCTCTACATGCCGCTCGGCAGCAGCGAAGAGCTGCGCGACCAGATCGTCGAGGTGGCGCTCGACCTCGCCTTCCTGGCCGAGCCGCTGCCGGCCGACGCTGCCGCTTTCGCCCGAAGGCTCGAAGAAGGCCGTGGTCGCCTCACTCTGATCGCCGGCGAGGTGGCGCGCGCGGCCGGCGCCATCCTCGTCGAGCTCGCCGCCGCGCAGCGCAAGCTCAAGGACGCACGCCCGCCCAAGGACGTCGCCGACGACATCGCCGCGCAGATCGCGCGCCTGGTGACGAAGCGCTTTCTCGCCGCCACGCCATGGGCTCGCATTGCCCACGTGCCGCGCTACCTGAAGGCGATCGTCATGCGCCTCGACAAGCTGAAGGCCGATCCGGCTCGCGATGCATCGCGGCTGGCCGAGTTGCGCCCGCTCGAACAGCGCCAGGCGAAAAAGCTCGCCGAGCGCCGCGGTGCGCGCGACCCACGGCTCGACGAATTTCGCTGGTGGCTCGAGGAGCTGCGCGTCGGCCTGTTCGCTCAGGAGCTGAAGACCCCGCAGCCTGTCAGCGCGAAGCGTCTAGAAAAGATCTGGGCGCAGAGCTTCGCCTGACGCTTCGGCGGGGCGTGGTTCACTTCAACGGATCGCAAGCAGCTTGTTGTCGTAGGTGCCGACGTAGATCGTGCCGTCGGCCGCAATCGCCGGTGACGAATACTTGATCGGCCCCGTGCCCAGGTAGGTCCACTTGATGCTGCCGTTCGGGTTGATCGCGTAGAGCCTGGCGTCCTGCGACCCGATCAGGATCGTGCCGTCGCCAGCGATGGTCGGCGAGGAGTACACGGTCGCGCCTGTCGTCACCGACCATTTGACGCTGCAGTCCGGGCGCAGCGCGTAGACCTTGCCATCGAGCGCGCCGACATAGACGGTGCCGTCGTTGCCGATCGCGGGCGCGGAATAGACCTGGGCGCCGAGGCCCAGAGATCCTTTGAACGTTCCGTCGTTCGGATCGATCGCGAAGACGTTGGTGTCGAACCCGACGTAGACCGTGCCGTCGGGCGCGAGCGCCGGTGAGGAATTCACCGCACCGGTCGCGCCGAGGTAGGTGGCGTGCCGCGTCGTGCCGTCGGGATTGAGCGCATAGAGAAAGGCCGAGCTGGCGTCCGGAAAGCCGACGAAGTAGATCGACCCGTCGGGCCCGATCGCAGGCGTCGACTGGCTGCCGATCGGGATCGACCACTTGAGCTGGCCGTCCGGTGTGATCGCGTAGAACTTGTTGCTCGTGGCCTGGTAGATCGTGCCATCGGCACCGATCGTCGGCGAGCTCTGGGTGGAAGACGTCACCGCGAAGCGCCACTTCTCGCTGCCGTCGGGATTGACGGCGTAGGCGTTCAGGTCCCAGGAGGTGAAGTAGATCGTGCCGTCGGCCGCAACGGCCGCGGTCGAATGGATGATGCCGCCGGTGGTGAACGACCATTTCGCGCTGCCGTCCGGGTTGGTCGCATAGAGCTTGAAGTCGTTCGACCCGGCGTACACCGTGCCGTCGGCCGCGATCGTCGGCGACGCCCAGAAGATCGATCCGGCGCTGATGCTCCATGCGAGGCTGCCTGTGTTGCCGGCCACCGAAACCGGCGAGACGCCCGTTCCCTGGAGGTTGTTGTGGAACTTCGGCCAGGCACTCGGACTGCCCACCACCATCGGTACCGTGCTGGTGACGGAGTCGGTGCCGTCGCTGACCGTGGGCTTGACGAGGTAGAGGCCGGCGATGCCGGGCGAACGCCAGTAGGCGCTGGTTCCGGAGAGCAGATCCGAAATGCCACCGACCTCCCAGCGGGTCGTCAAGGCAGCGCCGAACGGATGGGTCGCCGAGACGAGCAGGTTCGCGCCGGTGATCACAGGTTGCGGATAGACGGCCACGCCCTCGATCGTCGGCCCCGGGTCGCCGACGGTGGTCAGTGCCACGGTTCCGACCGCCTGGCTCGACGCGCTGTCGGTGACGTAGACGGTCGCCGCACCGAACGACGAATAGCCGACCGGCGCGGTCAACTGCAGCACGTTCGTGTCCGCGCTCCCGACGACGGTCCAGCCGACGCTCACCATCCAGTGATAGCTGAGCGCGAGCCCGCTCGCGCTTTGCCCGGTCGCCGTGATGTAGACCGTGGCGCCGGGCGCTGCGGGCAGGCCGCCCGAAGCCAGACTCTGGATCATCGGCACGCTATGACCGGCGGCGCCGTTGCACAGGTAGCTCGTCGTCGCGACCTCGGCCGGATCGAGCACGCCGTTGGCGTTGACATCGGGGCCTGAGCTGATCTTGTTTCCGCCGGCGGCACAGTGCGTACCGACAGGTTCCGCGACGATGGCAACAAGGCTCGACAGACCGTTTGCGCCGGCGTTGCCGTTCACGCCGTTCGCGCCGTTGGTCCCATTGGTCCCGCTGCTGCCGTTGCAGACATAGCTGCTCGAGGTGATCTCGGCCGGATCGAGCATGCCGTTGCCGTTGCTATCCAGGCCCGAGCTCAGCTTCTTGCCGCCGTTGGCGCAATTGGCACCGGCCGGCTCGTCGATCATGGCAACCAACGCGTTGAACCCCGCTGGGCCGATGCCGCCCATGCTGCCGGTCGCGCCGCCGACTCCGGGCGTGCCGGCCGGACCGTTGCACACGTACTGGGTGCTGTCGACCTCGGAAGCGCCCAGCACGCCGTCGCCGTTGGCGTCGAGGCCGGCGGTGATCTTGCTGCCGCCGGTAGCGCAATTGCCGCCCGGTGCCTCCAGGGCGACGGAGATTCGCGCCTCCAGGACGTTGCTCCCGCTACCTCCGCACGCGGACAACATCGCAGCGCAAGCCAGGAGAGCTACAGATCGAAGTGTCGCGAACAGACCAAGCATGAACGACCTCCAAGGAACGGGCAGGAACAGCCCGGAGGCGAAAGTAGCGACGCAGGCGTGACACCGGCGTGACACGGGCGATCTGCTGACAGCGGGGTCTCGCAGCCATCGCTACAGTTGCCGCAACTGCGCCCCGTGGCGCATACCTACCTACTTACGGCACCGACAGCGCATGGTCATTCAGCGTCTCAAGAAACTGATCCGGCGACGTCAGCCGGCCGAGTGGGCGGTCGTGCCCGGAACCCAGCCCGAGCTCGACGCCGTCGTCCACCACTGCCGGCGCATGGTCAGCCGGCGTGCGGCGATGGCCGCCGGCGTCGCCGTCGTGCCGATCCCCGGCGTGGACTGGCTCACCGACGTGGCCGTGCTGATGAAGCTCATCCCCGACATCAACCACGCCTTCGGCCTCACCGCCGGCCAGGTCGAGCGCCTGGCGCCCGATCGCCGCGTCGTCGTCTACAAGGCGATCTCGGCGGGCGGCAGCATGCTCGTCGGCAGGCTGGTGACGCGCGAACTCGTGATCCAGGCGCTGAAGCTGGTCGGCGTTCGCCTCACCACGCAGCAGGCCGCCAAGTTCGTGCCGATCGCCGGCCAGGCGATCTCGGCCGCGCTTACCTACTCGTCGCTGCGCTACATCTGCGAGCAGCACATCCAGCAGTGCGTCAAGGTGTCGAAGCAGTTGCTGCTGGCGGCGCCGACGCCTGCCGACGTCGGCGCCTGAGGCCAGCGCCTCAGGCCGGTCGCGGCAGCCAGTCGAGGCCGCTCGACGTGCCGGCGGCGGGCCGGTATTCGCAGCCGATCCAGCCGTCGTAGCCGAGCTCGTCGATGACGTCGAAGAGGTACGGGTAGTTCAGTTCGCCGGTGCCGGGCTCGTGTCGGTCCGGCACGCCGGCGATCTGCAGATGGCCGACCCGGCCCGACGGCAGGTAGGCGCGCAGCTTCATCGCCACGTCGCCCTCGACGATCTGGCAGTGGTAGAGATCCATCTGCACCTTGAGCCGCGGCGCCCCGACCTCGGCGAGCACGGCGTGCGCTTCGTCCTGGCGGTTGAGGAAGTAGCCGGGGATGTCACGGGTGTTGATCGGCTCGATCAGCACGTCGACCTTGGCGTCGTCGGCCTTCTGCGCCGCCCAGGCGAGGTTGTGCAGATAGGTCGACCGCAGTGCAGCGCGCGTGCTGCCTTCGGGCACGAGGCCGGCCATCACGTGCAAGCGCTGACAGCCGAGCGCGGCGGCGTAGTCGAGGGCGCGATCGAAGCCGCTGCGGAACTCGGCCTCGCGTCCGGGCAGGCAACCGATGCCGCGCTCGCCGCCGCCGAAGTCGCCGGGCGGCGCGTTGAAGAGGACCTGCTGCAGCTTGTGCTGTGCGAGCAACTTTGCCAGCGTCTCGGCCGGCCACTCGTAGGGGAACAGGAACTCGACGGCAGTGAAGTCGTCGCCCGCCGCCGCCGCGAAGCGCTCGAGGAACGGATGCTCGGTGTACATCATGCTCAGGTTGGCGGCAAAGCGCGGCATGGCTTCCTCTCTTTCGCGCTTACCAGCGCGCGCCGGAATGCCGGCGCAGTTCGTCGATCTGCGCCGTCGACAAGGCAACCGGCTTCGGGTTCGTGGTCACCCAGAGACGTGCCGTTTCCTCGAGCTCCTCGAGCACGGCCATCGCCGCGGCCGGCGTCTCGTGCCAGACATTCGGCCCGAGCCGCGACAGCATGACCGAGCGGACCGGCGCGCCGCGCCGGCGACCGGCCTCGATGGCCTCGGCGACGAGCCCGGCCACCGCCGGGTCGCCGGGGCGACGGTAGGCGAGCAGCGGCACGTGCCCGACCTTCATCACGAAATACGGCGTGATCGGCGGCAGCAGGTCGTCGCGTGCCTCGTCGGCGGCAACGGTGAGACTGGCGCGCACCAGATGCGTGGAATGCGTGTGGATGATGCAACGGGCAGCCGACTCCGCCGCATAGATGCCGAGATGCAGCGCGAGCGTCTTGCTCGGTCGCGCGTCGGCAGCAAGCGCGGCGCCGGCGAGATCGACCTTGACCAGCGCTGCGGGCTCGAGATCGCCGAGGCAGGCGTCGGTGGCGGTGATGAGAAAGCCGTCGTCGAGCCGTGCGCTGAGGTTGCCGGTCGTGCCGTGTACGTAGCCGCGCGCGTGCAGCGACCGGCCGACGCGGCACAGCTCGGCCCGCAGCTCGGCTTCGTTCACGTCGCGACCCTGAAGGCGCGCTCGAAGAAGTCGACGCCGCCGAAATTGCCCGACTTCAACGCCAGATGCATGCCGTCGCCGGCCCTGCCGGTCTCGGCATGACACCACGGCACGCCAGGGTCGATCTGCGTGCCGATGCGCAGGCGCCGGATGCCGAGCGCCTGTACGCAGGCACCCGAGGTCTCGCCGCCGGCGACGACGAGTCGGCGCGCCCCTCTCGCCACCAGCGCTTCCGCGATGCGGCCGAGCACGGTCTCGAGACGCGAGCCGGTTTCGTGCGCGCCGGCTTTGGCCTGTGCCGCGGCCACGGCGCTCGGCGGTGCCGTGCTGTAGACGAGAACCGGCCGCTGCGGTGCCGTCGACCATTCGGCCGCAGCCCAGTGGGCGACGGCATCGACGAGCTTGGCGTCCTGAGCCTCGGCGAGCTTCAGCGGATCGATGCGATAGGCGGCGCCGCCGCTTGCGCGAAAGCGCTCGACTTGCGCGTTCGTCGCCTCCGAGCAGCTGCCCGAGACGATCGCGCAAAACCCGTGCGCATACGGCAGCGACGCGGCCCGGTCCGAGGGCGCGATGCCGAAGTTGGCGGGCAGGCCGATCGCCAGCCCCGAGCCGGCGCAGACGAGGAGCAGATCCTTCACCGCCGCGCCGAGGCGCAGCAGGTCGGCGTTGTCGACCGCGTCGGCGATGGCGATCGCCACGCCTTCGGCCTGCAGCACGTCGAAGCGCGCGCGGATGGCCTCGGCCGAAGCGCCGGTAGTGCGATGCTCGACAAGGCCGGCACGCCGGGGTGCGGCACCCGGAGCCGGCTTCGTCGCCAGCTGCGCCTGCAGCACGCGCACGAGGTTGGCGTCGGTCATCGGCGTCAGCGGATGGTGGCGCATGCCGCTCTCGGAGAGCAGGACGTCGCCGACGAAGAGGTGGCCTTTGAACACGGTGCGCCCGTTGTCGGGAAAGGCCGGCGTGGCGATCGTGAAGCGGCAGCCGAGCTCGTCCATCAGCGCCTCGAGCACCGGGCCGATGTTGCCACGCGGCGTCGAGTCGAAGGTCGAGCAGACCTTGAAGTAGATCTGCGTCGCGCCACTGAACTTCAGGTATCGGCAGGCGGCCAGCGACTGCGCGACGGCGACTTCGGGCGGCGTAGTGCGCGACTTCAGGGCGACGACGACGGCGTCGGCATCGATCGCCGCCGCGTCGTCAGGCACGCCGATCGTCTGCACGACGCGCATGCCGGCGCGCACCAGGTTGTTGGCGAGATCGGTCGCGCCGGTGAAGTCGTCGGCGATGCAGCCGAGCTTCATTTCTTCGCCGCCGGCAACTCGATGCCCGGAAAGATCTTGATCACCGCCGCATCGGCTTCCTTTGCAAACCCCGCCGTCGACGCCTGCATGAACATCTGGTGCGCGGTGCTGGCCAGCGGCAGCGGAAACTTGGTGGCGCGCGCCGTGTCGAGCACCAGGCCGAGGTCCTTGACGAAGATGTCGACGGCCGAGAGCGGCGTGTAGTCGCCGGCGAGCACGTGCGCCATGCGATTCTCGAACATCCAGCTGTTGCCGGCGCTGTGCGTGATGACCTCGTAGAGCGCCGCGGCGTCGACGCCCTCGCGCAGGCCGAGCGCCATCGCTTCCGCGGCGGCGGCGATGTGCACGCCGGCCAGCAGCTGATTGATGATCTTCACCTTGCTGCCGTTGCCGGCCGTGTTCCCGAGCCGGTAGACCTTGGCCGCCAGCGCATGCAGGAAGGGCTCGGCCTTTGCCCAGGCAGCGTCCCTGGCGGCGCCCATGACCGTCATCTCGCCCGAGGCCGCCTTGGCGGCGCCGCCGGAGATCGGTGCATCGACGTAGAGCAGTCCCGTCGCTTCGAGGCGACCCTCGAAGGCGATCGAGACGTTCGGATCGACGGTCGAGCACATGACGAAGACGCTGCCCGGGCGCATCGCCGCGGCGACCCTGCCGTTGCCGAAGAGAACGTCTTCGGTTTGCGCCGCGTTGACGACCACCGAGACGACGACGTCGCACCGCGCCGCCAGCTCGGCCGGCGTGGCAGAGGCGGTGCCGCCCTGGGCGGCGAAGGCCGCGGCGACGCCTTCGCGCACATCGCAGACATGGATGTCGCATCCGGCGCGTCGCAGCGAACCGGCCATGCCGGCGCCCATCGCGCCGAGGCCGATCACGCCGACCGGTCTTCCGGCGAGGGAGGAATCATTCATCGTCGAATGGTGGCGTCATCCGTCGCGCTTCGCAAGCGCAGGCCGAGTCCGATCGCATCAGCCCGGTTTCAGCGTCGCGACCCAATGGAAGGGACTGTGGCAGAACCGGCCGGGCCATCACTTGGACTTTCGCCATGCGTCGTCTCGTTCGGCTCGCCTTGATGTTCTTGCTGCCAATCGCCTTGCCGTTGCAAGGCCTGGCTGCGGCAACGATGATCTCTTGCGCCGTCGGGCAGTATGAACACGATCGCGCCCAGGCTGTGTCTCACGATCATGGGGGCTCTGCCCGCTGAAATGCATCGACTCGTCGGCGGGCACTTCGCGGTCGAGGACAACCTGGAATACGTGTCCGACAACATCCGGTCGCTACCCCGGCGAGCTGTCGCCCTTGGTGGACGCCACGTTGGCCTGCCCGGAGGGACTCGAACCCCCGACCCCCAGCTTAGAAGGCTGGTGCTCTATCCAGTTGAGCTACGGGCAGCTCGGCCGGTCGACATGAGTTTTCCGTGCTGGTCGGGGCGGCGGGATTCGAACTCGCGACCTA
>JANXXS010000280.1 GCA_025350505.1 Burkholderiales bacterium | reverse complement strand
CAGCTGGCCCTGCATCTCGGCGATCAGCTTGCCGTTGTCGCGAACCTCGATCTCCGCGAGCTTCTTCGCGTCGCGCGCGAGCAGGTCGCCCAGCTTGTGCAGGAGCAGGCCGCGCTGGCTGGCAGTGAGCTGGGGCCAGGGTCCCTCGCTGAAGGCCCGGTGGGCGACGCGCACGGCGCGATCCACGTCGTCGGCACTGCCCTCGGCGACCTGGGCCCAGGGTTCGCCGGTGTAGGGATTGAAGCTGTCGAACCAGCGGCCCGACGATGAGTCGGCCTCCTTGCCGTCGATGTACATCCGGTACTTCTGCATCGCAATCTCCTGTGGCTGCCGGCAAGCGGCTAGACGTGCTCTTTGGAACCGACGCCGAAGTACGCGTCGATCACCCGGGGGTCGTTGGAAAGGTCCGAGGCGCGGCCCTCGAGCTCGACGCGCCCGTTCTCCATGACGTAGGCACGGTCGGCGATCTTCAGCACAGTGCGCACGTTCTGTTCGACGAGGAGGATGCTCACCCCCTGCTCTCGCACGGCGCTGATCGTGTGGAAGAGCTGCTTGACGATCGTGGGCGCCAGGCCCAGCGAAGGCTCATCCAGAAGCAGCAGCTTCGGCATCGCCATCAGGCCGCGACCGATCGCGACCATCTGCTGCTCGCCGCCCGAGAGCGTCGAACAGAGTTGCGCCTGGCGCTCGCGCAGCTTCGGAAACAGCTCGAACATGCGCTCGAGGTTTTGGGCGCGGGCCGCGCGGGCACGCGGCGTGGCCGCTCCGACCAGAAGCGTGTCCCGGACCGAGAGTCCGGGAAACAGCTCGCGGCCTTCGGGGACGCAGACCAGCCCCGCCGCGACCAGCTCGTGAGGCTTGCCGCCCGGGCTCGACCGCCCTTCGAACACGATGTCGCCGGAGCGCGGCCCGAGCAGGCCGCTGACACAGCGCAGACACGTCGTCTTGCCGGCGCCGTTCGATCCGACCAGCGCCACGATTTCGCCCTCGTCGACGTGAAGCGAGATGTCGTGGAGCACCGCGAACATGCCGTAGCCGGCACGGAGTTTGATGACGTCGAGCAGCCTAGACATGGTCGACGCCCATGTACGCCACTTGCACCGTTTCCGAATTCATCACCGCCTCGGCCGTTCCCTCGGCGATCTTGCGGCCACTGTCCAGGCAGATCACGCGGTCGGACATGCGTTGGACGATGGCCAGCGAATGCTCGACCAAGAGGATGCCGGTGCCGCGGGAGTGGATCGTCTCCAGCATCTTCGCGACATCGTGCTGCTCCTTCAGGTTGAGCCCCGACATCACTTCGTCGAGCAGCAAGTACTTGGGTCGGGTGGCGAGTGCCTTCGCGACCTCGAGCAGCTTGAGGTCGGGGAGGGTCAGGTAGGCGGCGAGGAAATTGCGCTTTGCGTACAGGCCGACTTCGTCCAGCACGGCGCTCGCCTCGTCGACGGCGGCGCGGTAGGACCTGGCCTTTGCGTAGGCGCCGACGATGACGTTGTCGAGGGCCGAAAGGTCCCGAAACGGCCGCACGATCTGAAAGGTTCGGGCGATTCCCCGATGGGCGACCTGATGGGCGGGCAGGCCCGTCAAGGTCTCTCCATCGAGCGTGACGGTCCCGCGCGTCGGCCTCTGGAAGCCGGCGAGGACCGCGAACAGCGTCGTCTTGCCGGCTCCGTTGGGCCCGATGATGGAGACGATCTGATTTCGCTCGACGTCGAAGCCGACGCCGTCGACGGCGACCAGGCCACCAAATCGCACTTCGATGTCGCGCACCTGGAGCATCAGGAGCTCTTTCGCCGGTCGACGTCGGCAGCATTCATGCGTGCTATTCCACAGCGCCGAGCAGGCGCGCACGCTTGTCGGCCCGGCGCCTGACCCACTCGCCCACCACCCCGCGGGGAAAGAGCAGCAACGTCACGACGAAGAAGAGCCCGTAGGTCATCTGCGCGAGCGCGGAGAACGACGTGGTGCCGATCCAGCTTCCGGCCGTGGCCAGTGCTTCCTGGACCAGGACGACAACGAGGCCGCCGAGGAACGGCCCCACGGCGGTTCCTCGACCGCCAACGACCGCTCCCATGATCATGATCAGCGTGATCGATATCGAGAGGTCGTAGCCCGGCTCCACGAACTTGATCAGGCTCGCGTAGAGGAATCCGCCGACGGCCGTCAGCACGGCGCTCAGTACGAAGGCGATCCGCTTGATCCGGTTGGTGTCAACGCCCAGGGCCTGGGCGCCCTCCTCCTGCTCGCGCAGCGCGACCAGGTCATAGCCGAGCTTCGTGCGCTCGAGCCACAGGCTGCCGAGAATCATCAGCACGGCCAGCGCCAGGAAGATGTAGAAGTAGGGAAGGTCGGTCTCGAACTGAACGTTCAGGATCCCGAGCCGCGGCGGAAACTGAAGACCCTGAGAGCGGCCGAAGAACTCGGAGTTGACGACGGCGATCTGGACGATCTCGGCGAGAAGCAAGGTGCCGACCGCGAAGTAGATCCCCTTCAGCGAATAGCGGAAGCAGATGCTGGCTACGAACCAGGCAAGCATCCCGGACACGACGATGCCGGCCGGCAGCGCGAGCACCAGAGGGTCCCAGCCCTGTCGCGCGAACACCGCCACCGCATAGGAGCCGATCCCGAAGAACATCGAGTGGCCGAGCGACATCTGGCCGGCATAGCCGCCGATGATGTTCCAGCAGGCCGACACGTAGCCGTAGAGCAGGCCGATGATCAGCACGCGGAGGTAGTAGGGATTGAGGTGGGCAGGGACGAGGAGCGCCGCAACGAGAACAACGGCGACGCCGATCCAGACGGCCTTGCCCGGACTGCCCAGGATCCCGTGGCGGCGTGCTGCGAGTTGCAGGGCGCTCATGCTGGCATCGCCGACTTGACGAATCCGGTCGGTCGAAACAGGAAGATGAGGAAGACCAGGCCGTACACGATCGCCTGGGCCAGCGATCCGTAGCCCATCGACTGGCAGACCGAGACGATCACGCCCACGAGCAAGCCGCCGAGGACGCTTCCGGTCATGCTCCCCATGCCGCCGACGGCGGAGACGACGATGGCCATGATCGCGTACTCGAAGGCACGGTCCGGATACACCGGGACGAGCGTCGCAAGTGCGACTCCCGAGATCGCCCCGCACACCGCGCTGATTCCGAGCGCGACGGCAGACAGGTGCTCGACGTTGAGGCCGCAGACTCGGGCTCCGACCGGGTTTTGCGCACAGGCGCGAAGGTGACGGCCGAGATCGCTGCGGATCAGCATGAAATGCAGTGCCGCGAGCACGACGAGGGCACACGCGCCCGCAGCCACCCGGGAGTGCTGGATGACGAGGGGGCCGACCAACAGCGAGCCCTGTAACTCATTGGCGGCCAGCGACCGGGCGTCGGTGGTGAAGGAGAACTGGGCCAGGTACTGAAGCGCGATCAACAGACCGAGCGAGAACAGGATCTGGCTGTCTTCCGGCAGCGCCAACGAATGCACCACCAGCAGGCGGTACATCGCGTAGCCGAGGCCGAACGCGACGGGGGCGAGGAGCACCAGGCCGAGGTACGGGTCGACGCCGAGCTTGGCCCACAGGAAGAACGCCCCGTACATCGACCAGAGGATCACCGCGCCCTGCTGCAGGTTGACGACGCGCGAGACCCCCAGGCTGAAATTGAAGCCTGTCGAGATCAGCGCAAAGACAAGGCCCAGCAGGACGCCGCTGACGACGCCGATCAGGGCCAGCGTCGCGAGCATGCTCAGGCAGGCTTCCGATCGGCCCACTTCGGCATCGGCCAGACGACCTTCTCGGTCGCCACGTCGGCGGGGTAGACGATTCGCTGCTGCCCTTCCCGCAACTGCATGATCAGGCCACGCGTGCGCTGGTTGTCGCCGTTCTCGTCGAACTTGGCGCCGTCGCGCAGCACGTAGGGATTTGACCCCTGCTTGAGGTCGGTTGCGCGCAGTGCCAGCGTGAGCGATTCGCGGCTCAGGTCGGTGCTGCGCTCGAGTGCATCGTAGAGCGTGCCGACGACGGTCACGGCGAGCGAGGTCTGGTCGTCGAGCTCCTTGCCGTACTTCGCCTTGTAGGCGTCGCCGAATTTCGCGAGCAGCGGATTCTTGGAAGTCAGCTCGGACACGAAGCCGACCGCGTCGGAGACGAAGTTCGCATCCTGCTTCAGGTTGGTGACGAAGTCCGGCGCAAAGGGCGCTCCGGCGACGTGAATTTCGCCGATCAGGTCGTAGTTCAGGGTCTTCAACGCGCGCTGGATCGCGATGCCGTCGGCCGGGAACGTCGCGAGGAAGAGGAGATCGACGCCGCCGAGCTTCAGGCGCTGCAGGATCGGAATGAAGTCGCTGACCTGACCCGCGGCGAACGAGACGTTCTCGTGCAGCGGCCAGGGCCCGTCCTTCAGCTTCTTCAGCACGCCGTTGATCGCGTCCTGGCTGAAGGTGGAATCGTCCGCGATCGTCGCGACGCGCTTGGGCATCACGCCCGTCGCCTTCGTCGTGGCCTGCGCGTACTCGACCGTCAAGCCGCCCAGCAAGCTGATCCGCGGCCCGAGGCGGAAGAAGTACTTCATGCCCCGCGTGGTGAGAGCATCGGCAAGGTCAGTGCTGAGCATCGGCGTCTTGTTCTTCTCGGCGACCGCGCTGCCCACCATCGTCGCCCCGCTGGTCACGTTGCCGATGACGGCAAGAACGTTGTTGACCTGGATCACACGCTCGGTCTGCGTGCCGGCCATCTGCGGATTCGTCTGGTGGTCGGCGACGATCAGTTCGAGGTGAGCGCCGCCCTTCGACTTGATGCCGCCGCTCGCGTTGATCTGATCGAATGCCAGCCGAACAGCGTCCGACACCGGCCCGCCCCACGCTGCCGCGCGCCCGGTCAGCCCGACGACCAGGCCGATCGGGATCGTCTTCGCCTGTGCCAGCCCGACTCCGGGTACCGCCAGGGCCGCCGCGCCCAGGCTGCTGAGGATGATGCGGCGACGCGTGGCGTCCGAACTCGCGCCGTGCGCGCTCGAGTCGGAGGGATTCGTTGTCGAACGAGTTTTCATGATCATTCCTGTCTCCTTGTAGATGACGTTGTGCCTTGTGTCTCTTCTCGATATCAGGTCGGGACGCGCGGCGCCGTGTCGAGGCGCACGACGATGCCTTCGAGCTCCGCGCTCGGGAACGAATACTTCTGCATGACCAAAGGGTCGTGACCGGGAACGATGTGGTCCTCGGTGGGCGCCATCTCTCTCAGGCGCCGGTAGCCCTCGACGGTGTCGCCGACGTGGAACACCTGCGGCAGCGGACGGTTTTCCTGGAAGTTCGCGTAGAAATGGCTCACGTCGGAGGCGACCACGACCCATCCCCGCGCGGTGTGCACCCGGACGAACTGCATGCCTGCCGTATGGCCGCCGGCATGGTGGACCGTCAGCCCGCTCGCGATCTCGGCATCGCCATCGTGGAAAGTCACCCTGCCGTCGTAGACCAGGCGCACCAGGCCTGTGACTTCGTCGATCTCGTAGGGCGCCCTGAACACCCGATGAACCATGTGCCGCCCGGTGGCAAAGGCCATCTCGCGATCCTGCACATGGAATCTCGACTTAGGGAAGCGGTCGAAGTTGCCGGCGTGGTCGTAGTGGAAATGGGTGAGGATCACGTCGTCGATCCGGTCCGGGGTGACCTCGAGAAGGCTCAGGGCGTCGATCGGATCGCGAAGGAACTCGCGCCGGCGCTTGCCTGCCATCGCCTCGTTGAACCCGGTATCGATCAGGCAGACGTGGTCTGCGCTTCGGGCGAGCCAGACGAAGTAGTCGATCGACATCGGCACGTCGTGCGGATCGCCGCCGAGGAAGAACTCCGGTCGCCTGCCATTGCGGGTCGCATAGCGCAGCGCAAAGAGCTCGTAGGTGGCTGGCCCGTGGGACCCCGTCCCGCTCGCCACATTGCCGGCGGCGCGGTTCATGCCGGGACCGGCTCCGAGTGCACAGCGCGGGCCAGAATTCGCGCCGGGCTGCCGTCGGCGCCGGCGATGTTCAAGGCACCGAAGACGACCTCGACGCGCTCGCCGGCGAGGGGGGCGAGGTTCGCAAGGTTCTCGGCGATCAGCGTCCCCTGGCTGAGGAGGACCTTGTGGACCGGCCAGTCGAAATCGGCGGGTCGTTTCTCGAGGGCCGTGTCGGGCGTGGCGAAGTCGACGCCGAGCGCCTTGACGCCACGATCGACCAGCCAGTGCGCCGCGTCGACGGTGAGCGCCGGATTCGACATGTAGTCGTCCGACCCGAACCGGTCTGCCCAGCCGGTGTGCAGGAGCACTACATCGCCCGGTCGCACGGCCGGGCGCATCGTCGCGAACATCTCGGCGGTGATGTCCTGGAACGGTTCGACGTCGAGCTTCCAGACGACACCCTGCCCGTGCAGCATCTCCAGGGGTATCTCGTCGAAGCCCGGGCCGTCCATGAACAGGTGCAATGGCGCGTCCAGATGCGTGCCCACATGGCAGACCATCTCGATCCGCGTCAGGTTCAGCTTGGCTTCCGGCATCGACATCAGGCGGCTGAAATGCGGCTTGGGAAAGACATGCGGGACCGGCAGATCGTTGTCCAACCGATGGCTCAGGTCATGCCATTCGCCCTTCGCCCGCAACGCACCCGTGGCCGGGAAGCCGCGCCAGCCGCGCCAGCCTCGACGCCCCTTCGGATTGATGTCGCACATGGTCGCGTTCCGGTATCAGGACTTCTCGCTGAGCACCTTGCGCGCGATACGGAAGGCCTCGCTTCCGGCCGGGACGCCGCAATAGACCGCTGCCTGGAGCAGCACCTCCCGGATCTCCTCCATGGAGCAGCCGTTGGTGACGGCGCCTCGGATGTGGACCTCGAGCTCATGCGCCCGATTCAGCGCGATGAGCATGCCGATATTGACCAGGCTTCGCGTCTTGCGGGGCAGTCCTTCCCGACCCCAGATGCTGCCCCAGCAGTACTCGGTGGCCAGGTCCTGGAACGGCTTCGTGAGCTCGTCGGCGTTGCGCAGGGCATTGTCGACGTAGGCGTCTCCAAGGACCTCACGGCGAGCCTTCATGCCACGTTCATAGACTTCGGACGACATTTCTTTGCTCCTGAGATTCGGTTACTTCGACGCGGGCTTCGAGCCCGTCAGCTTGACCCCGGCCCAGTCCTCGATGCAGCGGGACACGTCCATCATGTCTTGGTCGGGCCCGCCCTTGCTCATCGCGTGGTGCCAGATCTGGCGGATCGTGCGACCGCAATACATGGGCACCTGGAGCGCTTCTCCGGCCTCGACGCACAACGAGACATCCTTGAAGCTCAGGTCGAGGCCGAAGTTGATCGGAACTCCGGGCAGGACGTATCTCGGGATCTTGTCTTCGGTCGCTCCGCTCCGACCGGTACTCGCGTTCAGAACGGTCAGCATGGTCTCGGGATCGAGGCCCCCCTTCATGCCGACGCAGAGCGCTTCGCACGAAGCTGCAAGCGTGGTCGCGGACAGGAGGTTGTTGATCAGCTTCATAAGCTGTCCTGCTCCGGCCTGCTCGCCGACGTAGAAGACGTTCTTGCCGAAGCACGCGAGGAGATCCTTCACCCTCTCGTAGCTTTCCTTCGGGCCGGCGGTCATCACGCTGAGGGTGCCTTTCGCGGCACCGGCGATCCCACCGCTCACCGGCGCGTCCATCGCCACGATGCCCCGCTGCTTCAGAGCCTCGGAAACGCGCTTGGCCATCTCCGGGCCGGTCGTCGAAAGATCGATGAAGACCTCGACCTTCGTCCCCGCAGTCACGCCGTCCTTGCCGAGGGCGACGAGCTCGACGACCGCTGGAGTGGGCAGACTGGCCATCACGATGGCGCACTGCGAGGCGACCTCGCGTGGCGAGTCCGCCCAGATGCCACCCCGCTCGCAAAACGTCTTCCGCGCGCTCTCCCGAACGTCGCAGCCGACGACGACGTGGCCTGCCTCCAGAAGCCTGAGCGACATGGGAAGGCCCATGTTGCCGAGTCCCACGAATCCCACTTTCTCGCTCATTGCCGTTCCTGTTTCGTGGTGCCGATGGGTCCGGCCGGGGACGCCGAAGAGCGTCTCAGTCGTTCATGGATGACGGCGACATCCATCTCCGCGTCGCTGCGGGCTGCGACATCGAACAACGCCCGAAGATCGGTCTCCGCGAATGCCTTGAGGCCGACGCTGCGCATCAGGTCGAGCCCCAGCCTGAGATCCTTCTCCGCCAGCGTCAGAGTGAACTTCGGACTGAAGTCCTGGTTCCTGATCTTGGGAAAGTTGCGGTCGAGGGAATAACTGCGGCCCGAGCTGCGCGACATCACCTCGTAGAGACGGTCGAGCGAAACATCGAGCGCCTCCGCTGCCAGGAAGGCCTGCGACACGCCGACCATCCCCCAGAGCGCCACGAAGTTGTTCAGGAGCTTGGCAATCGACCCGCTGCCGGCAGGGCCGACATACTCGACTTGCATCCCAAGATCGGAGAGCAGCGCCCGTATCCCTTGGACGGCCTGCTCATTGCCTCCGACCATCAAGGTCAGTTCGCCTGTCAGGGCGCGTGAAGGACCCCCGCTGACAGGCGCGTCGATGTAGGCCATGTTCCGCGCGACTGCGGCGCGGTCGAGATCGCGTGCGGTTTGGGGATCGTTGGTGCTCAGGTCGATGATGACGAGCCCCGGGTTTCCTCGTTCAATCAGTCCGCCGACAACCTCCCTGACCACGGCGGGATTCGGAAGAGATAGCAGTACCGTCTGGCACCCTTGGGCGACCTCGCTGGTGGAGCCGGCAAGGTCGGCTCCCAACGCCGATGCCGAGCTCAACTGCGCCGCGTTCGCGTCATAGGCGAGCAACCGATGGCCGCGTTGGATCAAGCGGGCCGCTACGGGATTGCCCATGTTTCCGAGGCCGACGAGCCCTATCCTCGACGTATTCACCACAGGGATTTCTCCGCCCGCCCTCCACCCTTCCTGGGGCGGGAGCGCCATTCGCCTGGGCGCGGTTCACTGCCGGTGCGCCGCAATGAGGATATGAGCATCTTTTGACTCGGCCACTTGTACGTACAAGTTGATGATAGTACCCCCCTTGATCAGCCCCATGGGTACTTACCCTTGGACCTGTTCCGGAACGTCCCGAGCCCTGCGATGAGTGCGCACGGAATAGCCGGCTCAGTGGAAAGTTGCTGCGATCGGAAAACATCAACACAGGACCGGCGAGCGACTGGACCTCAGACTGCGATCCTCATAGCACATATGTGCTACATTTCAGTCTCGACCAGTCGGCCGTGTCATGACCACAACCACCATCCGCCTTGAAGACGATCTGAAGGCCCGCGTCGCTGCCGCAGCCGAGCGCGAAGGCAAGACGGCGCACGCCTTCATCCTCGATGCAATCGCCCAAACCGTCGAGCAAGCCGAGCTGGATGAAGAGTTCCAGCGCGTTGCCGAAGAGCGCTGGACGAAGGTGCTGGACACCGGCAAGACCGTCCCTTGGGAAGACGCCAAGGCCTACCTGAAGGCACGAGCTCTCGGCGGGCGGGCTCGCAAGCCGGCCGCTCGCAAGCTTCGGCCCTGACCCGAGGGCATGGCACGAATCGAGCTGGCGCCGGAGGTCTTCGACGACTTCGATCGCTTCTTCGATCAAATGGCCGAGTTCGGCGGTGCCGCGGACGCCCCGCAGCGCATCGACGAGATCATCGAGGCGGTGGGCATCCTGGCCCACAGTCCGCTCATCGGTCGAAAGGTGAAAGGCGGCAATCGCGAGCTCGTCATCGGCCGATCCTCGCGCGGCTACGTCGCCCTCTATCGTTTCCTGCCTGACATCGATACAGTCTTCGTCCTGGCCTTACGGAGCCAGCGCGAGGCCGGCTACAAGCGCGACGAATAGCGAGGGGCAACTTTGGGGGCAGGTTGACTACCCCAGACTGCTCATGGACGGGCGCCGGTGAACGCGGTCGCTGGGAGTCGCCCGCTCGCCAGCACCAGGATGATGAGGAGCGACGGGACGCCGGCGGCCCAGCCGTTGGGCAGGTAGGCATCGCTCACGGCCGTGACCACGCCGAGCAGCATCGCGCCCCAGAACGCCGACAGCGGTCCGGCTCGCCCTAGCAGCACGGTTCCACTGAACGCGACGGTGGTGAAGATGAACGTGCTGGCGTAGGTCATGCCGATCGCTAGGACCGCGAGCACGCCGGCGATTCCGGCGATTCCGGCGCAGAAGACGAAGGTCAGAAACTGGGTGCGCCGCACCGCAACTCCGACGAGCATCGCGGCGCGGTCAGAGATGGCGCTGGCCCGCATCTGCAAGCCGAGCGACGACAGCTTGAGCAGCGCCGCCAGCGCGCCCATCACGACGATGCTTACGACAAGGTTGAAGAGCGCCTGGTAAGTGACGACCGCACCGGAAACCGTGAGCGAACCGGGCAGCGGTTCGAGGAACCGGTTGTCGGTGCCCAGCGTGGCCAGCAGGCCGGATTCGATCGCGAGCATCAGGGCGAATGTCGCCAGGACGATGAGCATCGCGTCGCGCTGCTTGCGCAACTTGTGGAAGCCCAGGAACACGCCTCCTGCGAGCGCACCGAGCGCCATTGCCGCGAGGATGCCGACGATCGGGCCGAAAGGCATGCCGACTACTGCAGCCAGCATCCCCGCGACGACGGCATAGCCGCCTGTGGAGACTTCGATGACGTCTGTAGTGACCCACACCACGCTCATCGGCACCGCGAGCAGCGCGTAGACGGCGCCGAGCGCGATCCCGTTGGCGAGGAACTCGAGCAGTTGCAGCGTCATGCGGCCGCGCCCCGGCCAGTGCGCCGAACGCCCGCATTGTTGTCTCCGCCAAGCCTCATTTTTTAGATACCTACTGGCCGGTATGCTGTAGGATGCGACTATAGGCAGCGATCGTGATCGCACTGTTCAGGGATAACCCGCAACCGGCCCATTCCGCATCCCCATGCCCACACGCAAACGCCAGCTGCTGTCGCCGTCCGCTGCCGCGCCTGTAGCACGCAAGACGACGCGCTCGGTGCCAGCGCGCACGCAGCGGGCAAATGCGCGCGCTGCCCGCGTCGGCCTGGTGCTCGCGAAGTCGAACCTGCCGACGACCGACAAGATCCTGGAAGCCGCGGCCGAGTTCTTCGCCAGCCACGGCTATGTCAATAGCACGCTCGACGACGTGGCCGCGCTGGCGGGATTCACGAAGGGCGCGGTCTACTACTACTTCAAGGACAAGGAAAGCCTCCTTGTCGAAGTCCTCAAGCGCATCGAAGGCCGGTCGATCGACACGACGGCGGCGAAGGTGAAAGACCTCGGCGGTCCTGCCGCGGAGCGGCTCGAATTGTTCGTGCGCTCCCAAACGCGCTGGGCGGCGCAGCATCCGCGCGACCTCGCCATCCTGATGCTGGTCTCCGCCGAAACGGCGCACACGTCGCAGCGTGTCCGCAGACAGGTCCTGAAGATCTATCGCAAGCTGGGCACGTTGCTCGAAGACATCATCGAGGAAGGCAAGCGCTCCGGCGAATTCAGCAGGAACCTGGAAACCCGCGACACGGTGCTGTATCTGCAAGCCGTCCACGATGGCAACATGATGATCTGGTATCGAAGCGGCACCGATCCGGAAATCGGGCGCCGTCTGGCGAGAGCCACCCTGTCGGGCTTCTTGAAGACGGTGAAGGACTGAGCGAGGCAGAGCTGCCGAGCGATGGGCTGCTCTTCTGCCAACGGGCACGCCCCGCAGACCGCCGTCAGCACCGCGAACTCGAAGTTGACGGTTCTTCGTTCACGCTTGGCACTCACGCGGACCCGTCGCCCGCCGGCTAGCTGAACTCAGCACGTGCGAAACGCGCTCAGCTTTCTGGGGTCCAGAGATCCTCGATGTCGCCCAGAAGTTGTGCGGTCTTCTCGAAGTGGGCTCTGAGCAGGGACGTCGCACGCGGCTTCTCGCGGCCGATAACCGCATCCGCAATTTCTTTGTGCTCCTCCGACGAATTCAGCATCGCCGAGAGATAAGCCGTCTGTAGGCGCCGGTAGCGCTCCGAGTGGTCGTAAAGAACGTCGACAACGCGCAACCGCCAAATCGAAGGGCATGCGGCCAGCAGCGACATATGAAACAACTTATGCAGCTGCGATCCTTCCTCAGTGAGCAGCAGCGGCGTCTTCTCAGTCCGCCTCTCGAGCTTCAGCAGGCGGTGCAGACTGGAAACAATCTCCGCCTCCCAGGCGTCGCCGCCAGCGTCGATCGACTCCTCGAGGGCCGCGGACTCGATCTCTGCACGTAACCGAGTGATGTCCCAAAGCTCGTGGAGCGAGATCGGCGAGACCCGGAATCCGCGCTGACCCTCGGCGGTGACGAGGCGGTCTGCCGTGAGGCGTGACAGCGATTCTCGAAAGGTGCTGATTCCGGCCTCGTAGTTCTTCGTCAGGTCGGCAAACCTCAGCTTGCTACCCGGCTTCAGCTTGCCGCTGAGGATGTCCGCCCGAAGGCGGACATAAACCGCTTCGGCGAGCGTCTTGGGTTGCTGCGTCTCCAGCATCTTGTGTCCGTCGGTCCCTATACGTAAGCTGGGCCGTCGATGACCGGGTGTGCAGCGAGGAAGTCTTCGTCGACGTCGATGCCCAGGCCCGGACCCTCGGGGGGTCGCACGCAACCGTTCTCGTCGAGTGCGTCCGTACGGGACGTCAGGCGGTCACGGAACAAGTTCTCCTTCGACACATCCGCTTCGAAGTAACCTGGATTGTCGATGGCGCACAAGAGATGGATGCTCGCTGCCATGTTCAAGCCGGTGGCAAGCGTGTGCGGGTGGATCGCCAGCTTCTCCGCCGAGGCCATCGCCGCGATCCGCATCACTTCGGTGATGCCGCCCGCTTTCGACAGGTCTGGCTGGATGACCTGGACCGACGCCTGGGCGATGAGGCGGTTGAATTCGAAGCGGGTGAAGTGGTTCTCTCCTGCCGCCAAAGGGGTCCGGCCCAGCATCGCTGCTTGCCGATAACTGCGCTCGTCATGCGGCGGAAATGGCTCTTCGAGCCAGATGACGTCGAGCTCGTCGAGCACCGGCATGACCGCCCGGACGTCGGCGACGGTGTATCCCGTGTTCGCGTCCACCATGATGACCACCTCGTCCCCGAGCGACTCGCGGATCGCGACCAGCCGTTCGATATCGCGCCTCGGCGAATCACCGAAGCGCAGTTTCAGCGCGCGGTAGCCGCGCTGGCACAGCGCCTGAGCTTCGGCGACCAGCTCTGGCGGCGGTTGGAAGCCGAGCGAGATGCCACCCGCATATGCCTTGGTCGGCTTGCTCGCGCCGCCGAGCAGCTTGTACAGCGGCCAGCCCACCGCCTTGCCGCGGATGTCCCACAAGGCCTGATCGATCCCGCTCATGGCCAGGGCGCAGGCTTGACCCATGCCGTGGCTGACCAGCTGGCGCGAATAGATGCGACTCCAGACCCCAACGACATCGGCGGCGTCCATGCCGACCGTGAGCTGGCGCAGCGTCGTGTTGATCAGCTGGGCAATGGCACCCGGGGCGCGACCGTGGTGCGATTCACCCCAACCGACGAGGCCGCCCTCGGTCGTGACCTTGACGATGAGCGCGTCGCGCTTGACGGCTCGCCCGATCCCGAGCGTCACTCCTTGCTTCACGGGAAACGAGGTCGCGATGCCCTCGACGCGTGCGATCTTCAGACTCGAGTCGGTGTTGATCATGTCGTTGTCCTCAGATAGGGGGCGCGGTGCGGCCAGGCGGCCCACACCGCCGGATTGGCCAGATGGTCGGGCTGCTCGCCGCGCATCAGCTGCAGAATTGCCTGCGCCGAGCCGATGCTCATCCGCGCGACGCTCTCGCGCGTGAGCGCCGCAACATGCGGCGTCAGCAGCACGTTGTCGAGCGCCAGCAGCGGATGCGCCGGGCGAATCGGTTGCTCGTGATAGACGTCGAGGGCGGCGCCGCCGATGGCACGGCTCTGCAACGCGGCGACCAGCGCCTGCTCGTCGATCACGTCGCCGCGCGCAGCGTTGACCAGGAACGCGGTGCGCTTCATCAAGCTCAGGCGGCGTGCGTCGATCAGGTGACGAGTCGCGTCGTTCAGGGGGCAGTTCACGCTGACGAAGTCGCTTCGCTGCAGGAGCTCGTCGAGCGGAACACCTCTCACCCCGGACGGCAAGCGGCTCGGGTCGGGCTGGTAGCCCAGGACCGTCATCGCCAGCCCCGCGTCGCACATCCCCGCCACGCGCCTGCCGACCGCGCCGACGCCGACGATGCCCACCGTCTTGCCAGCCAGCTCGAGGCCCTGCGCGGCCTCGCGGCGAGAATCGGCCCAGCCGGCGGTTCTCAACGTGGCATCCGCCGCGCCGAAGCGGCGCGCCAGACAGAAGAAGCTGCCAACCACGTACTCGGCGACCGCCTGCGCGTTCGCGCCCGGCACGTAGGCGACGGGGATGCCCTGTCTTGTCGCGGTCTCCATCGGGATCATGTCGAGCCCCGCGCCGTGCCGAACGATGGCCCGCAACCGGTGCTCTCGCTCCAGCAGATCCGCCGGCAGGAACGTGCGCACGACCAGGTAGTCCGCCTGCGGCAGGGCGCGCGCGAGGTCGTCGGTGCCCGCCCCCGGGGGCATCACGACGTCGACGTGGCCGTCCAGCAAGGCGAGGCCCGCCGGGTCTATCGGACCGGTGCATAGAACGACGGGGCGGCTCATGCGCCTGCCGGCTCCATCCGCCGTCTGCCGACGCGCTTCTCGAATCGACCCACGAGCGTGCTCAGCGCATAGCAGATGACGAAGTAGATCACCGCCAGGATGAAATAGACCTGGAACGGCTTGGTCAGGAGCTGGGTGTTGATCTGATAGGCGGAAAACGTCAGCTCGTTGACACTGATGATGTAGGCGAGCGAGGTGTTCTTGATCAGCGAGACGAGCTGGTTGAGGATGCTCGGAATGCTGTTGAAAAGTGCCTGCGGAAGCACGACGCCGCGGAGCGTCTGGTGAGGGCGAAGCCCCAGCGACTTCGCCGCCTCGACCTGACCGCGTGGGATGGCGAGGATGCCGCCCTTGACGACCTCGCCGATGAAGGCCGTCTCGTAGACGACGAGCGCGCAGATCACGGTCGTGACACCAGAGATGGCCTTGCCGGTGATGAGCGGAATGGCGAAGTAGGCCCAGAACAGCAGCAGCAGCACCGGCAAGCCTCGAACGCCGTGGACCAGCGCCATCGCCGGCCAAGCCAGCCAGCGTGACCGGCTGGTCCTCGCGACGCCGATCCCGACCGCCAGAGGAAACGCGCACACCAGGCCCGCGATCGCCATCAGCAGGGTCAGCACGAGGCCGCCGAGCGGGCCGTTGGGATAGGTGCCGATCAGCAGCTGCAGGCCGTACTGGCGCAGGATGTCGACGATGTCGGCCATGTCAGCGCGCTGTTGCTGGTGGATAGCGGCGGGCGTAGACGTAGCCGGCCAGCATGATCGCGAACGAGACCGCGAGGTAGAACGCCGATGCCAGGGCGTATGTCTCGAACGTACGGTAGGTCTCGTTCTCGATCTGGCGACTCGCGTACGTCATCTCCGCAACGCCGATCGCCATCGCCAGGCTGGTTGTCTTGAAGAGAGTCAGCGACTGGTTGATCAACGACGGCACGACGAACCTCACCGCCTGGGGAAGGAGCACGTAGCGCAGCGCCTGCACGTGGCGCATGCCGAGCGCGCGCGCCGCGTCGCCCTGGTGCGACGAGATGGCGCGCAGGCCGCTGCGCAGATCTTCGGACAGGTAGGCGGCGACATTGAGAGAAAGCGCGACCAGCGCGAACAAGAACTCGCCGTTGTGGTCGTTGACCCAGACGCCGGCGGCCTTCGGGAGCAGCTGCGGCACGCCGAAGTACCAGACGAAGAGCTGCACCAGCGTGGGCACGTTGCGGTGGTAGTTGACGAAGCCCGCCACGAGCGATTGCACGGCGCGGGACGGTAACGCGCGCAGCGACGCCAGCACGATCGCCACCGCAAAGCCGCAGGCGAGCGAGGCAAGAAACAGGCCGATGGTGGTCGCTGCACCCGCCGCCAGCCAGTGCAGGTACTGGCCGCGCAGGACGGTGTTGAAGTCGAGACTCGCCATGAGAGCCTATCGATGGACACCCGCCGGCTCAGGACTTGAAGGCCGAGATGGGCGTCAGCTTCTTCTCGCGCGCGATGTTGTACTTGGTGCCAGGGCCATACCACTTGGTCCACAGCGCGTCGATCACGCCCGCCCTTTCCATCTTGTCGAGCGCGTCGTTGACGGCGGCGAGCAGCTCCGGCTCGCCCTTCCTGACACCGAGCGCGGTCGGCTCCCACGCCAAGCTGCCGTCGGCGAACTTGAACTTGCCGTCGGTCTCGTTGACGTAGCGGATGCCGCCCGTCTGCGTCTGCGCCATCGCCTGCACCTTGCCTTGAGAGAGCGCGAGGAAGGCGGTGGGCCCGTCCTGGAAGGTCAGCACGGTGGCGTTCGGAAGCACCCGGCGCGAGAACAGCTCCAGCGTCGATCCCTTAATCGCGCTGATTTTCTTGTCAGCCAGGTCGGTCACCTTCTCGAGGCCGCTGTCGACGGCAACGACAAGCTTGATCGGGGTCTGGTAGTGCGAGGACGTGAATTCGACCTGCTCTGCACGCTCCTTGGTGTACCCGAAGGCAGCGGAGACGACGTCGACCCGGCCCAGCGTCAGCTCGGGGACGCGCGCCTCGACCGAGATTGGCTTGTGCTCGAGCTTGAGCGCCATTTGCTTGGCAAGCGCCTCGCACATGTCGACGTCGAAGCCGACGATCTTGCGGGTCTGAGGATCGGGAAAGCCTAGGGGCTCATTGGCGGCGAGGGTCGCGCAGATCAGCGAGCCGCGGGCCTTGATTTCGGCCAGACGATCGGCGTGCGCCGTCGTCCCCACGGCGAACGCGAAGACCGCGCCGACGAGCCGGACGGTCTTCATCAGTCGAGTTGCTTGCATGCTGAATCCTTCGAGTTGAGCTGGTGGTGGGTCGAAAAAACTGAGTTGAGCGGCAGGGCCGAGTCGGCGCTCTCAGCCGACAGCGAGCGCCGCCGCGACGAGCTCGGCATAGTCGGAGACGACCTCGTCAGGGATGACGACCCGGCTAGCGATGGCGTCGAAGTCCTTGAAGCCCGAGCCGGTGACGACACAAACGACGCACTCATCGGCGTCTACCTTGCCGGCCGCGCGCAGGCGGCGCAAGCCGGCGATCGCGACCGCGCCGCTCGGCTCGATGAAGAGGCCCTCCCTGGCCAGCATTTCCATCGCCTCGAACGTCTCGCGGTCCTCGACGCCCACCGCGACGCCGCCCGACTCGCGCACCGCCTCGAGCGCGCGTGCGCCCAGAAGGCCGGGGTCGGCCCCGGCAAGGGCGCTGGCCACGGTCGGTCCCTTGGTGATCGGCGCGACAGTCGAAGCCCCAGCGTCGCTGGCCCGGACGATCGGGTCGCAATTGGCGGCCTGCACCAGCGTCATCTTGGGGACGCGGTCGGTCCAGCCCAAAGCCTGGAGCTCGCGGAAGCCCTTCCACGCCTTGGCCACCGACATTCCACCGTTGGCCGGGTGGACGACGCGGTCGGGCGGCTGCCACCCGAAGTGCTCGGCGATCTCATAGGCATACGTCTTCTTGCCTTCGTACCGAAATGGGTTGTCGGTGCCGCAGTCGTACCAGCTCACCTGGCCGCTGTGGATCAGCTTCCGGTACATCGCGTTGATCTGGGAGTAGTGGCCGCGCACCCGGATCAGCTTGGCGCCGAAGAAGAGCGCCTGCGTCACCTTCGGGATCGGCGTGTCGTCGGGGCAGAAGACGACGCTGTCGAGGCCGGCCCGCGCGGCATAGGCCGCCACCGACGACGCCTTGTTGCCGGTCGAATCGCACGACAGCACCCGGTAGCCGAACTCGACGGCCTTGGTCGCCGAGACCGTGATCGAGCGGTCCTTCAACGAGCCCGTCGGGTTGCTCGCGTCCGACTTCACCCACAGCTCGCGAACACCGACGACGCGCGCGAGCCGGTCGCAGCGCAGCATCGGCGTGTCTCCTTCGCCAAGCGTCACGATGGCTTTGTCGTTGACGACCGGGAGAAGCTCGCGCCAACGCCAGACACCCGACGAGCGCGCCGCCACCGCGTCTCGGTCGAGGCTCGCGCGCAGGCCGGGCAGGTCGTAGTTGGCCTCGAGCAGGTTGTGGCAGACGGGGCAGAGCAGCAGGTCTTCGCCCGGGCCGTAAGGAGCGCGGCAGCCGACGCAGGTGAAGCCGGTGAAGTTGGCCAAGGGAGAATTCCTATGCAGTAAGTGTTTTGGCGCGCCGGTTGGTCGCCGCCAGCATCGGCACAAGCAGGAGCAGCGTCGCGACCACGACGAGCGAGGAGATGGCGGGAAGGATCGGCGAGATCTCGTATTGGATCGCGTCCCATACCTTCACCGGCAACGTCTTGGTCCGGATGCCGCTGATGAAGAGCGTGACGACGACCTCGTCGAAGGAGACGTTGAACGCAAAAAGGGCGCTGCCGGCGACGGCGAGTCGGATCTGCGGAAAGACGACCCGAAAGAACGTGGCCGCCGGACCCGCTCCCAAGCTTCGCGAGGCCTCGGCCAGCGAAGGGTCCAGGCCCCGCAGGGCGCTGCCGACGAAGACGACGACGAACGGGGTTGCCAGTACGCTGTGCGCGAGCACGAGGCCGGCGACGCTGCCGACAAGGCCGAGCTGGAGGTAGAGGCTGTAGGCGGCGACTGCGAAGACGATGGTCGGGACGATGCGAGGCAGGATCAGCAGCGCCTCGATCAACGAGCGGGCGCGCCGGCCGAGCCGCGCGAGCCCGAGCGCGGCGAGGACGCCGACGACGGTCGCGAGCACCATGGTGCCGAGCGCGACTTGCGCCGAGATCGCCAAGGCGTGCATCCAGTCCGGGCTGTCGAAGAATCGGCGGTACTGGCTAAGGCCGGGGTTCGCGGGAAGGAGCTCGAGCACCGACCCCGAGCTGAACGACATCGGCACAACGGCCAGCACCGGCGCAACCAAGAAGAGCAGCACCAGCACGCCGGGGATCGCGGTCGCAATGGAGCCGAGGCGACGGGTCGGGCTCATGCGAGCACCGACCGCGGCAGGCGGCCTTCGACGAGCTTGACGTGAGCGAAGTACGCGATCAGGGTTCCCCATAGCAGCACGTTCGCCAAGGCGAACGCGAAGGGCCAGTTGAGGATCTCGCGGACGTTGAAGTCGATGAGATTCGAAATCATCATCTGCTTCGGACCCCCGACCAGGGCCGGCGTGATGAAGAAGCCGAGCGCGACGATGAAGACAAGCAGGCCGCCCGCGGCCACGCCGGGCAGGCTGAGCGGCAGCGTGACGCGCACGAAGGTGCGCAGGCGCCCGGCACCCAGGCTCGCGGAGGCGTCGTCGAGCGCCGGCGGAATCGCCAGCAGCGCGCTCAGGATCGGGAAGATCGTGTAGGGGAGCAGCATGTTGGTCATCGTCACAAGCATGCCGAACTCGTTGTACATGAGCGGCAAGGGCTGATCGATCCAGCCCCAAGCGAGCAGGTAGTGATTGATCAGCCCGGTTCGCTGCAGCAGCGCCATCCAGATGTAGTTGCGGATCAACATGCTCAGGAAGAACGGCACGATCACGCACAGGAGAAGCAGCTGGCGCATGCGTGGGCTGACGCGAGCGAGGTACAGCGCGGCGACGTAGCCGATCACGACGCAGAGCGCCGTGGTGTAGACCGCGACCTGGACCGTGCGCCAGAACACCTTGGCGTAGACAGGCGACGAGCCGATCTTGGCGTAATGGGCCAGGGTGAAGTCGGGGGTAAAGAAGCTGCCCCAGACGACTTGCCCCAGCGGGACCAGGAACAGGAGCAGGATGAACAGCAACGGCGGCCCGACCAGCAGCAAGGTGTCGAGGCGTGGCCGCGCGCTTCCGGAGGCCGTGGACGTCGCGACGGGGAGGAGCCGCGTCGGGGCGGTCCCGGTAGTCATGCCGCGACCGGCAAGCAGTGCTCCGTGCGCCAGCCGACCCGGACGCGGCTGCCAATCGGCTCCGGGGCGCCCGACGACGCGAGAGCCTTCACGACCAGGTGCTCGCCGCCTGCGACCATCACCTTGTACTTGACGAGGTCGCCGACGTAGAGCGATTCGACGACCTCGCCGTCACAGCGATTCGGCAAAGCCTCCGCCGCGGCGCCGATACCGATGCTCTCGGGGCGGATGATCAGCCAGGCACTCGGCTGCCCGTTGGCCGCTGTCTGCGAATCGGCCAGGGTTGCCAAGCCACCCTTCGACATGGCGGTCGGCCGGCCGTCACGCACGTCCCAGCGGTCGATCTCGAGCAGGTTCGACTCGCCGAGGAAATCGGCGACGAATCGGTTCGCCGGCCGCTGATAGACGTCGAGCGGCTTGCCGAGCTGCTGCAGGACGCCGCCGTCGAGAACGGCGATGAGATCGGACATCACCAGCGCCTCGACCTGGTCGTGGGTAACGGACACGGTGGTGATGCCGAGCTCGCGCTGCAGGTCGCGGATCTCGACCTGCATTAGCTCGCGCAGGCGCTTGTCGAGCGCTCCCATCGGCTCGTCCATGAGCAGCAGACGCGGCTCGAACACGATGGCGCGTGCGAGCGCGACGCGCTGCTGCTGCCCTCCCGACAGCTCGCGCGGCAGGCGACCCTCGAGGCCGGTCAGGCGCACCATCGCCAGCGCGCGCTCGACGCGACGCGAGATCTCCGCCGTGGTCAAGCGCCTCATCTCGAGGGGATAGGCGACGTTGCGGGCGACGCTCAAGTGCGGGAACAGCGCGTATTGCTGGAACACGACGCCGATGTCACGCCGATGCACCGGCTGCTCAATGATGTTCACGCCGGCGAGCCGGATGCTGCCGCCGCTCGGCCGCTCGAAGCCGGCGATCATGCGCATGGTCGTCGTCTTGCCCGAGCCGCTCGGCCCGAGCAACGTCAGCAGCTCGCCGCCCGCCAGCGTAAACGACACGTCGTCGACCACCTTGCTGTGGCCGAAGATCTTGTCGAGTTGGCTGACCTCGAGGGTCGGGGCGTTCACTTGACCTCGAAGACGATCTCGAGCTCGACCGAGACGTTCGACGGCAAGGCGTTGACGCCGATCGCCGAGCGGGCATGGGCGCCCGCCGTTCCGAACAACGCCTCGATCAGATCCGACGCACCGTTGATCACCGCCGGCTGCTTCTCATAGCCTTCGATGCAGTTGACGAAGCCGGTGACCTTGACGACCTGAACGATGCGCTGGACGCCGCCCGCGGCCCAGCCGGCACACGCGATGCAGTTCAGGGCCGCGTCGCGCGCTGACAGGTACGCGTCTTCGTCCGACACCTCGCGCCCGACCTTGCCGACGAAGCGGCGCACGCCGTTGATCCGTGCCGTCTGCCCCGACGTGAAGACAAGCGTGCCGACCTGCTTTGCTGGACGGTAGTTGCCCACCGGGTTCGGCACGTTCGGCAATGCCAGCCCCAGGGCCTCGAGCTTTTTCTCGATGGACACCTGCGGTTGTCCTCCGCTCGCGCCGCTCAAGAGAGACGCCACTCGTTCCAGCGCTCGGTGACTTTGTCGAGGTTGGCACCCCAGTAGTCGCCGCTGAGCAGGAAGCCCTTGGCGGCGTTTTCGGGATTCGACGACAGATGCGGGCGCGCCTTCGGGTCGACCATCGCTGCCGCCTCGGCGTTGGTGGGCCCATAGGCGATGTACTTCGTCAGTTCCGCCTGCTGCCGCGGCTGCAGCGCGAAGTTGATGAACTTCATGGCGTCGGCGCTGTTCTTGGTGCCTTTCGGAACGACCCAGGCTTCGTAAGTCAGCGCCGCACCTTCATAGCTGACGGCCAGCGGCTCGCCTTCGAGCATCGCCGTGATCGCCCGTACCGACGGAGTCACGACGATCTCGCCGCTCTGGAGCAATGGGCCGGGTTGCGCCATCTGCGACCACCACACGACCCGCGACTTGATCTTGTCCATGCTTTTGAAGGCACGATCGAGATCGAGCGGGTACAGCTTGTCTTTCGGGACACCATCCGCGATGAGAGCGAACTCGAGCGAATAGACGGGGCCGTTGTACATGCCTCGCTGACCGGGAATGCCATCAACGTTCCAGAAATCCCGCCAGGTCCGAGGCGGCGTTTTCCCTGCGAAGGCCTTGGTGCTGTACGCCATTAGCATCGGGATCGTGACGCCACCCACCGCATGGGGCGTCACGAGCGTCGGAACGATCTTGCGAGCGTCGATCACGCCATAGTCGAGGGGGAGGACCAAGCCGTCGCGCACCGCGGTATAGCGCAGCCGGTCCGGCAGGGATACGAAGTCCCATTCGACGTTGCCCGACTGAACTTGCGCACGCAGCTTCGCGAGGTCCACGCCCGTCGTCTGGACGATCTTGATGCCGGTCTCTTTCTCGAACGGCTCGAAAAGCGCTTTCTGCTGGCCGGTCTGGTAGGCACCACCGAACCCTGCGAACACCAGTTGTCCAGCGGCTCGCGCCTTCGTCGCGACGAATGGCATG
>JANXXS010000237.1 GCA_025350505.1 Burkholderiales bacterium | reverse complement strand
GGGTGTGACGTGCAAGGTGCCTGCAGGCAACTACTTCATGATGGGCGACAACCGGGACAACTCCCAGGACTCGCGCTACTGGGGTTTCGTGCCGGACGAGAACATCGTCGGCAAGGCCTTCTTCGTCTGGATGAATTTCGGGGACCTGAAGCGCATCGGGTCGTTCCGGTAGATCGAGGAGAGCGGATGAACAGCGGAGTACGCAGCAAGCGTGGCCAACGCGGTCTCACGCTGTTCGGCCTGCTCTTCTGGGCTATCGTCGTCGGTTTCTTCGCGCTCGTCGGCATGCGCGTCCTGCCGACCCTCAACGAATACTTCACGATCAAGCGGACGATCAACAAGATCACGACCGAAGGCTCGACCGTGCCGGAGATCCGTGCCGCCTTCGAGCGGCAGAAGGATATCGAGTACTCGATCACCTCGATCTCTGGCAAGGACCTGAGCATCACCAAGGAGAACGACAAGGTTGTCGTCAGCTTCGCCTACGACAAGGAGGTGGAACTCCTGAAGCCTGTCTACATTCTCATCAAGTTCGAAGGCCGCTCGACCTCGAATTAGGGCGCACCGTCTCATCGATCTCCCCGCATGGATTCCCGCCTCGCCGTTCTTCAGCAGCGCATCGGACACCGCTTTGCCGACACCGCCCTCCTGCAACGGGCGCTGACCCATCGCAGCTTCGGCACCGACCACAACGAGCGCCTCGAGTTCCTGGGTGACGCGGTCCTGAGCCTGGTTGTCTCGAGCCTTCTGTTCGACCGCCTCGGCGCCTCCGACGAGGGCGACCTGACCCGCGTCCGCGCCCATCTCGTGCGCGAAGACAGCCTGCATCGCGCTGCGCTGCAGCTGGGCCTGCCCGAACTGCTGCGCCTCGGCGAAGGCGAGGCACGCGGCGGCGGCGCGCTGCGTGCGTCGATCCTTGCCGATGCCCTCGAGGCGCTGATCGGGGCCACTTTCCAGGACGGCGGCTTCACCGCGGCACGTGCCCTGGTGCAGAGCCTCTTCGCCGAGATCATCGAGACCACCGACGTCGCGAGTTGGGCCAAGGACGCCAAGACCGAGCTGCAGGAGTGGCTGCAGGCGCGGCGCCTGCCGGTGCCGACCTACCGAATCGTGGCCACGCGCGGCCAGGCGCACGCCCAGACCTTCGAGGTCGAGTGCGCCGTGCCGGCGCTCAGCCTGCGCGAGTCGGGCGAGGGCAAATCGCGCCGCGCCGCCGAGCAGGAGGCAGCGCGCCGCATGCTCGATGCCCTGAGCGCCAGCGACGAGCCCGGAAGCCCGCTCCGGTCCTGAATGAGCGAAGGCCCGGCGTCTTCGACCGACGCCGAACGCCCGCGGCGCTGCGGCCTCGTGGCCATCGTCGGCCGGCCCAACGTCGGCAAGTCGACGCTCCTGAACGCGCTGGTCGGCCAGAAGATCAGCATCACGTCGAACAAGGCGCAGACGACACGCCATCGCATCACCGGCGTGCGTACTGTGGGCGAGTCGCAGTTCGTGTTCGTCGATACCCCGGGCTTCCAGACCAGGCACGACGCCGCCATCAATCGCTCGCTCAACCGCGCCGTCACGAGCACGCTCTCCGACGTCGACGTGGTGCTGTTCGTGGTCGAGGCCAAGCGCTTCAACAAGGAGGACGAGGCCGTGCTCGCCCTGCTGCCGCCTGACAAGCCGGCCCTGTTGATCGCCAACAAGCTGGACATGATCACGCGCCGCGCCGACCTCGCCCCCTGGTTGCAGCAGATGCAGGCCAGGCACGCGTTCGCCGAATTCGTGCCGCTTTCGGCGACCCGTCCGGCCGACGTCGAGCGGGTGCTGGCGATCGTCGCGCCCTACCTGCCCGAGCAGGAATGGCTGCACGGCGAAGACGCGCTCACCGACCGCAGCGACCGTTTTCTCGCCGCCGAGATCGTGCGCGAGAAGCTGTTTCGCCTGACCGGCGACGAGCTGCCCTACACCTCCACCGTCGTCATCGACAAGTACGAGGAGGAGGGCGGGCTGCGCCGCATCGCCGCCTCGATCGTCGTCGAGCGCGAGCCGCACAAAGCGATGATCATCGGCAGCGGCGGCGAGCGGCTGAAGCGCATCGGCACCGAGGCGCGCCACGAGCTCGAGCACCTGCTCGACGCCAAGGTGTTTCTCGAGCTCTGGGTCAAGGTGCGCAGCGGCTGGGCCGACGACGACGCCCACCTGCGCTCCTACGGCTACGACTAGGTCTGTTCGCGCCGCGACGTGAACAGGCCCTAGCATCGCTCGTGGCCTCCCGAACCGTGCGCAACGCGCCTCTCACTGCCTTCGTCCTGCACCGTTACGACTGGAGCGAGTCGAGCCTGATCCTCGACCTCTTCACGCGCGAGCAGGGGCGCGTCGCCGTCGCTGCCAAGGGCGCCAAGCGGCCGTTCTCGCAACTGCGCAGCGTGCTGCTGCCGTTCCAGCGCATCCAGATCACGCTCGGCCGCCAGGCCACCGGCGAAGACGCGCGCGAGGTGCAGAACCTGCGCGGCGCCGACTGGACCGGCGGCGCGGCGATGCTGACCGGCGCGGCGCTGTTCAGCGGCTTCTACGTCAACGAGCTGCTCATGAAGCTGGTCGCGCGCCACGACCCGCACGCGGCGCTTTTCGACGTCTACGCCGACACCGTCGCGGCGCTGGGCGAGGCCGGCGAGGCCGGCGGCCAGGCGGCGCTGCGCGCCTTCGAGATCGTGCTGCTCACGGAGCTCGGCCTCCTGCCCGACCTCGGCGTCGAGACGGCGACGCGGCGCCCGCTCGTCGCCGACGGGCGCTATCGGGTGCTCGCCGACGCCGGCGTCGTCGCCGCAAACGGCGCCACCGATGCGACCATCGGCGGCGCGACCCTGGCGGCGCTGCAGTTCGCGCTCGCCGGGGACGACCTCGCGGCCCTGCAACGCATCACCGCGCGGTCGCTCGCCGAGCTGCGGCCCATCCTGCGTGCGCAGCTTGCCTACCATCTGGGCACGGACCGCTTGCGCACGCGACAGGTCATGATCGATGCCCAAGCCCTGACGCCGTCGCCCGCGTGAAGCCATCATGAACCCACTGGTCACGACCGGCCTCGACACGCGCAGCCACGGCACGGTGCTTTCGGTCAACGTCAACAAGATCGCCCTGCTGCGCAACCAGCGGCCGCTGCCCATCCCGAGCGTGGTCGGCCTGTCGCGGATCGCGCTCGAAGCCGGCGCGCATGGCATCACCGTCCATCCGCGGCCCGACGAGCGACACATCCGCCGCCACGACGTGTTCGACCTCGCGGCCATGCTGAAGGACTGGCCGCAGGCCGAGTTCAACATCGAAGGCAACCCGTTCCACAACCTGATGGATATCGTGCGTGAGGCGAGGCCGCGGCAATGCACCTTCGTCCCCGACAGCGCCGAGCAGCCGACCTCCGACCATGGCTGGGACCTGGCGCGCGACGGCGAGCGTCTCGCACCGCTGATCGCCGAAGCGCGTGCCCTCGGCGTCCGCGTCAGCCTCTTCATGGATGCCGACCCGGCGGCGATGCCCGGTGCACGCAACGTCGGCGCCGATCGGGTCGAGCTCTATACCGAACCCTACGCGCGCGCCCATGGCACGGCCGAGCAGGCGCGCTCGCTGGCCGGGTTCGCCGCGACCGCCCGCGCGGCACAGGGCCAAGGCCTGGGCGTCAACGCCGGCCACGACCTCAACCTCGCCAACCTCGGCGACTTCGTCGCTGCCGTGCCTGGCGTGCTCGAGGTCTCGATCGGCCACGCCTTCGTCGCCGACGCACTCGAGCTCGGCATGGCGGGCGCGGTGCGCGCCTACGTCGCCGCGCTCGGCCGCGCCACGACGCGATGAGACACCGATGATCTACGGCGTCGGTACCGACATCTGCGACGTGCGGCGCATCGCTGGCGTACTGTCGCGACGCGGCGAACGGTTCGCCGAGCGGGTGCTAGGGCCGCACGAGATCGAGGTCTATCGCGCCCGCCGCGCCCAGCTC
>JANXXS010000212.1 GCA_025350505.1 Burkholderiales bacterium | reverse complement strand
TCGCCGGTGGGCCGTCGCGCCCCAACTTCGGGGACGACGCACAACCGGCGAGCAGAAGGCCCATCGCCAGCGCGGCGAGCCCGCCGCGCGGCAACGACGTGACGCCGAGGGCCCGCATGCGCCGCACCTTAACCGATGCGGCGCTGCGTGGGCAAGCGCGCGCTCAGGCGCGGGGCGACCGAGCGCTGCGCTGCTCAGCGCCGCGACGGTTCGATCGCAGCCGCCCTCGCGGAGCGAGCACCGCAGGGCAGCCCGGCCGCAGTTCCGGGCCGCGAGCGTCCTGCCCGCGGTCGGGGCACGCCCTGCGCTACAAAGGGGGAAAGAGCGGATCGACGAAACCGAGCGCTGCCGCGAGCGACGCGTTTGGCCTTCTGCCGCTCAGACTCCTAGCTGCAGTCGACGGTACGGAACTCGACACGCCGGTCGAGCGCATCGCGCAGGTCGTCGGTGCCGAGCCCGACGATGGTCTCGCGCGAGCCGCTGCCCTCGCTCGTCAGGCGCGTGACGAGTTTCTTGTTCTGCCGCTCCAGGCTCTGCTTGATCACGGCGGCGCGCTTTTGCGAAAGTACGTCGTTCGCGACAGCATCGCCGGTGCGGCTGGTATGGCCGACCACCTTCATGCAGGTCTCGCGCACGCCGACCTGCAACGCCACCTCGCGCAGCCAGACCGCGTATTGCGCCTGTAGATCGGACGACTGCAGCAACGTCGTCGTGCCCGGGTTGAAGAAGAGCTTGATGGGCAGCTTCCTGGCATCGAGGCCGACGCCGACGATCTTGCCGAAGGTCTCGGCCGCTTCCTTCTTCTTGCCGGTGCGCCAGCTCGCCAGGTACAGGCCGTTCAGCACGCGCAGGTCGTCGGGGTCGGCGATCGGCTGCACCTCATGGAACAGTCGATAGGCCTCGGCCGGCTTGTTGTCGGCGAAGGCGGACTGCGCTTCGTTGATGATCGCCGCGGCCGGCAGGCGCAACAGGTAGCCCGGGTCCATGGTGTCGCCGAGCGCACTGCCCTGGCAGGACCTGACGTAGCCGACCGCGGTCTTGTCGAGTGCCCAGGTCGGGCTGTCGCGGAAGAACGGCGTGGGTTCCGCGTTGACGGTCGCGACCGTCGCGCGGTCGGCGCGCTTGGCGATGAGCTTGCCGGTGCGCAGGTCGATCATGGCGAGGCAGACCCTGAACGCGTCGGCGTTTTCGTCCTTCGCGTTCTTCGTGTTGATAGCGGTCAGCGTGCCGATGAGCAGCAGCGGCCGGTCCGACAGGCTGGCGCGCGAGAGCTGGCGGACATTCCATTGCGGCGTGCGTGCCTTCATGAGCGCGGTCAGTTGCTGGCCCATCTGCACCGAGCCGACCGTCTGCTGGCCGGTGCTGGCATCGATCAGCGGATCGATGATGAGCTCGCGCGGGCCGCTGCCGATGCTCGCCTGCGCATCCTGCAGCAGGCGCTCGCCGGCGCGCGCGACGCTGTCGGCGAACGGCGCCGGCGTGACAGGTGCCGGCGCCGGCGCGACCGGTGGCGCGGGCGGCGGCGCAGCCGCGGGCGGCGGGCTCGTCCTGGCGGCGCCGGCATCGCCGCCCGGTGGCGCCGCGCATCCGGCGACCAGCAGCATCGCCACGCCGAACAGAGCCCAGGGTCTCACGGTACGAGGGGTCTTCATGGCGTTCGCAGCGCATGCGCCGGTGGCAAGGAGAGGCCGGACTGTAGCGCCGTTCACAACCCCTTCCGTTCGCATCGGTAACCGGTGCCTCGACCCGCGAAAAACGCACGGGATTGCCGCTGGACGACGTGCAGGTGCGGCCCCGTCCGACACGCGTCGCGCCCATGATGTGCGGCAATGCATGATCGCCATGAAAGCCCACACCCAGCCCGAATCGCCCCTCGCCGCCCCGGCGCTTAGCGGGGTGCTGCGCGCCAAGGGTTTCGAGGTCGGCGACTTCGAGCTCGAGGACAACGCGGCGCCGGCATTTTCCGACCTGTTCGGCGTGCGCGGCGGACTGCTGCGCGTGCGCTGCTGCTCGACCGGCGAAGAGCGCCTGTACCCGACGGGCTCGGGCTCGGCCTGGCTCGGTGCCTTCCTGATGGACCTCGGCGGCGGCCATTTCGCGCAAGCCGTGCGAGGCACCGCCAGCGCCATCGGCTGATCGGCGGAGCGGCCCGAAACGGCGGCCGGTTTCGTCCTACGCGGCCTTCGTGCGGTTGCCGACAGACCCGAAAGAGCAGCCCTGAGACAGTGCCTGCATCGGCTTTCGCCGCAGCGAATTCGCAGGAGTCAGCCGAGTATCCGCAACCGTCTCACCGAGAGGATTTTTCATGAACAAGGATCAAATCAAGGGCCGCGTCGAAGAGGTCAAGGGCAAAGTCAAGGAAGCGACCGGCAAGGCGGTCGGCAATCGCGAC
>JANXXS010000209.1 GCA_025350505.1 Burkholderiales bacterium | reverse complement strand
CTGGATGCCGGACGCGCTGGCGACCAAGTACCTGGCGGCGCCCACCGCCTGGGGCTGGCAGTGGGTGTTCGCCGCGGCGTCGAGGTCGACCGATCCCCGCTCCGGCGAGATCTTGCGCCACCACCTGCACCAGCAGTCAGTCTGTACGTGGGCGGCGTACGCCTGCTGCTTGCTGAGCGCGATGGCATCCAGCGCCCACTCGTCTGCACCGAGTTCTTTCAAGGCGCGGATCTTGTCCAGGGTCTCGGCCATCGTGCTGGGCGAGTGCCGTTTGGGCGGCGTCTTCAGCCATTCAAGGTGGCTGCCTATCGACCCAGTCTGCGGTGAGTAGGCCCAGTCGATTGCTCTGCGCAAAGCCGCCTTGCCGAGGGCCGCCCCGATCGAGGCCGCCATCGCTGCCTCGGTGGCGTCGAACGCCTTTCGGGCCCAGTCGGCCAAGCGTCGTGGACCGGGGATTACGACGCGGCGGTCGTAGAGCCACAGGCGCGCGGTCTCAGTCAGATCGTCGGGGTGGGCCGCTTCGAGTGCGGCGATCGTCAGGAGTCGCTCGAGCTGCGCGATCTGATCGTCATCGAGATCCTGAAGGCCCAAGTAGGTGCGGGCCCAAGCCTGATGCTCGTAGAGAGTCTGGCGTCGCTTGTAGAGCGACCTGAGGCTCGCGATGCTCACCGCCGGCGTCTGCAGCGCTTCGCAGACGGATCGGAGCAACGTCTTAGGGACTGACGCGAATCTGTCCATCGCGCGGCCGCTCGCTCGTAAGAAGAGCAGCTGGATGGCCGCCGCGACCCGGCGATCGTGGCGGAACCGCTCACCGATCGCGGCGATATCGTCTCGAGTTAAGGAGAAGGCGCGCTGGACATCGAACTCGGACAGCCTGGTCGGCAGGTTCTCCGCCCCGATGAAGCGCTTGGCGAACGACATGGCGAGGCGCTCCAGGGGGTAGGGCCCTCGAATCTACCCGGACAGGCCCGCCGCAAACCGCATCTCCTCGGTCCGCGCCCGAGGCTCCAGACGGTCTGCGAGAGTTGACCGTGTCAATTTGCTGGAAAGATACGATTACCCCACCGACGAGATGCAAGCGGTGGCCGATGCGCTGAGCTTGCTGGCCAACATCGTGATGGCTTGGAACACCGCGCAGATGCAAGGCGTCCTCGACCGCTGGGCCAACAGGCGACAAATCGTACCGCCTGAGCTGATCGGGCGCATCGCGCCGACGCGGCTGGAGGGCATCAACCTGCGCGGCGTCTTCCGCTTCCCCGTCGAGCGCTACGCCGGACAGCTCCTGCCGTCACAAACGGCAGCGAAAGCAACCGCCAGCAGCTGAGATCGCCCCAGGATCGGTGCGGTCAGCCGCGATGTTCGAGGACCAACAGAAACCCATTGCCTGACAAGCACTTGCGCGCGACAACCCGTCGAAACCCGCGCCGTTCCTCATCGCCGGAACCGTCACTTATTGCACTGAAATCAAATGGACCCCTAATTAGGAGTTATGACCGGGCGGCCAAATGGGCCGCTCTTCTTTCCATCGTCTGCGCAACGCCGCCCTCTCCCTCCTGATCGTCACCTTGGCCGCCTGCGGCGGAGGCGGCTCCAGCAGCGGCGAGATCGGGGCGCCCGACGATGACCGCGCAACCCCGATGCGACGGTTGCTGCGGCGTGGGGTCCCCTTGTTTTCGGTGCCAAAAGTGACGGTTCGGGCGCGAGCACTGGCGCGGGTTTTGACGGGTCGACACGTGCAAGTGCCTGTCGTACCTTGAGTTTCTGTTGGTCTCATGAACGGCCGCGGAGGGTGTGTTTGCGTGGTCGATTTCAGCCGCCGGCGCTTGTTTTCGCTGCCGTTTGTGACGGCAGAAGTTGCCCGGCGTAGCGCTCGATGGGGAATCGGAAGACACCGCGCAGGTTAATACCCTCGAGCCGTGTCGGTGCAATGCGCCCGAGCAACTCGGGCGGCACGATCTGACGTCGGTTCGCCCAGCGATCCAGCACCGCCTGCATCTGCGCCGTGTTCCACGCCATCACGACGTTGGCCAGCAAGCTCAGCGCGTCGGCCACTGCCTGCATCTCGTCGGCCCGCCGGGCTTGCGTCGGCGCCACACGCCCCGTGTAGATCGCGCGCTTGAGCGCATTGACCGCATCGCCCCGGTCGCGCATCGTGACTCTGTCACGCCGAAGGATCCTGGCCTAGACGATCGCCGCTTCGCGATCAAACGGGCGTGAACCGCTGCTTTGTTGGTACTGCACCTAGCCCACCCCAGCTGGTCAACCACCGCAGCGCAGCCTCATTAAAAGCGTTCGGGTTCTCGATGTTGCTGAGATGGCCCGCCTTCGGCAGCACGCTGACGGGTGCATCGCCCAGCTTGGCGGCCATATCGCGATGCATCGCCGGCGGTGTAAGCGGATCGTCCGCACCGACAATGAAGTGAACCGGCGCGGTGATGGCCGAGATGTCGCCGAGATCGACCTGCGCGACCGTCGCCTCGAGCGACTTGATGTAGGACGCCTTGTGCAGCGACGCGATGCTGCGCCTGAGCTCCTCAAGGTGCTCAGCCGTGGCGTGAGGACCGATGAGAGAGCGGGCGACCGGATCGGCGATGTCGCCCGGCTCCTTGCCGGCGAGCAGCGGCGCGCGCCGGCTGTCGACGAATGCCCGGCGCTGCTCGGCGGTGAACGCGGCGAAGCCTTCGTGCGTGTCGACCAGAGTGAGGGTCGCGACGCGCCCGGGATGGAGCAGCGCCGTGCGCATGGCGATGCGCCCGCCCATCGACAGGCCGACGAGATGAGCTTTCTCGACCTCGAAATGGTCGAGCACGCGTAGCACGTCGGCGACGAAATCGTCGAAGGCGAGGGCGCCTTCGTAGTCGTCGCTGTCGCCGTAGCCGCGCGCGTCCCAGGCGGCGCACGAGAATTGCTCGGCAAACGCCGGCAGCTGACGCCGCCAGTTGCTGCGGTTGCCGCCGATGCCGTGCATGAAGACGACCAGCTCGCCGCTGCCGTCGCCGGCGACGTCGAGCGCAAGCGATGGTGTCCCGGGCACGCGAACGAAGCGAAAGGTCATAGTCCCAGGTAGGCTTGGCGGATGTTCGGGTCGCGCGCCAGATCACCAGCGGCGCCTTGCAGCGCGACGCGGCCATTTTCGATCACGTAGCCTCGGCCGGCGACTGCGAGCGTGCGCTGGACGTCCTGCTCGGCGACGAGAAGGGTGATCGACGCCGAGAGCGTCCGGATCAGCTCGAACATCTGCCGTGCCATCGCCGGCGCCAGGCCGAGCGTCGGCTCGTCGAGCAGCATCAGCGTCGGCCGCGCCATCAGGCCGCGGCCGATCG
>JANXXS010000208.1 GCA_025350505.1 Burkholderiales bacterium | reverse complement strand
CTGGATGCCGGACGCGCTGGCGACCAAGTACCTGGCGGCGCCCACCGCCTGGGGCTGGCAGTGGGTGTTCGCCGCGGCGTCGAGGTCGACCGATCCCCGCTCCGGCGAGATCTTGCGCCACCACCTGCACCAGCAGTCAGTGCAGCGCGCGGTCTATGGAGCGGCTCGGCGCGCTGGGATCGACAAGCCGTGTTCGCCGCACGTGTTGCGTCATTCGTTCGCGACCCATCTCCTGCAGGCCGGCTACGACATCCGCACCGTGCAGGAACTCCTGGGTCATGCCGATGTGCGCACGACGATGGTCTACACGCACGTGCTCAACAAGGGCGGAAGGGGCGTGCGCAGTCCGCTGGACGGGCTGTGACCCCGACCTTTGCCTGGAGGGAGTCGGCAAAGCGGACGTTGGCGACGCCAACTCCTCGATGAAGGCGTCCACTCACGAGTTCAATGGTCAGCAGCTATCCGACGAACCTGGACAGTGTTTCGGCCAGTTCACCGACCCTTTCTTGGCGCGGCAGTGGAACTACGTTACCGCCGGACAAAATGAGTCCCAGGCGCTCGCTCAGCACACGCTAGGCGTCGACCCCCATCGGCCGGTCTTGTCGCGAGCTGGGTAGCGCCACTCGGTGTCACCACATAGAAAAACAACTCGCTGAATAGTCGGCCGACTGTCGAGCGCGCCCGATCAACGTTCGCGAGAATGTCCTGACGCTCAAGGCCTTGAGCAGGATGCATCGAACCTCAAACTGGCACCAGACTGGCACCGAGAGGTCTGGAAAACACAAAGGGGTAGCAGGCGCTAACCGTCTACCCCTTACCATTTCTGGCTCCCCGACCTGGGCTCGAACCAGGGACCTACGGATTAACAGTTAGACGAGAAGCGCTGTTGCCGGTTGTGGCTCGATGTTGATTGATTGGCCCGCACCTCTGGAGAGTGAGCATCTAGGCGGCTTACCGGCTGTCCTGAATGTTGCTCGACGTTGATTGCTATGCATAGAATGTGCTTACACAGCCGCTTACATGGTGTCGGCGACGGGTGGCGCAGGGGAGCAGAGCAGTGGCGAAAGTCAACTTCACAGCCGGCCGCATCGCCGAGTTCAAATGCCCGGACGGCAAGTCCCAAGCGTTCCTGTGGGACGCAAAGGCCCCAGGCCTTGCCCTACGCGTCACCGCCAACGATGCGCGCGCATACGTCTTCCAAGGCCGGCTGAGCGGCCAGACCATCCGCCACACGATTGGCGCCCCGGACGTATGGAGCATCTCGAAAGCGCAGGACGAAGCGCGCCGACTGCAAGGTCTTCTGGACCAGGGCCGTGACCCTCGGATTGAGAAGGCGGCCACCGTCGAGAAGGAGGCGGGGGAGCGCGTTGCGAAGCGCGCAGCTCGTCGTCGCCTTGAGGTGTCCGGGCTCGACGCGTGGTCTGTTTACTGCGCGGACCGGAAAAGTCAATGGGCGCCCAGGTCGTATGCCGACCATCTGAGTTTTTCGAAAGCTGCCGGCAAGAGCAAACGCACTCCGCACAGCCCGACCAATCCCGGACCGCTCTATGCGCTTCTGTCGATGCCGCTCGCCGCTATCGATGGAGAGGCGGTGTGCGCTTGGGTTGTTCGGGAGGTTCGGCACCGCCGCACGACTGCGCAACATGGCTTCAGGCTCCTGCGCGCCTTTCTTGGCTGGTGCGGCCAACAGGCCGACTACAAGGACATCGTGTGCGCCGACGCATGCAAGCACAAGAAAGCCCGCGAGAGGCTGGGAAAGCCCGCCGCAAAGTCCGACTCGCTCCAGCGCGAGCAGTTGGAGGCGTGGTTTGCCGAGGTGCGCAAAGACCCTAACCCTGTCGCCGCCGCCTACTCGCAGGTTCTGCTTTTGACGGGCGCTCGCCTGACCGAAATCCTCTCCCTTCGCTGGGAGGATGTGGACTTCCAGTGGAAGACGCTGCACATCCGAGACAAGGTAGAACAGGCCGCAGGGCGGACCATCCCTCTGACGCCCTATGTTGCGCATCTGTTGTCATGGCTGCCCCGGCGTAACGCGTGGGTGTTTTCTAGTCCGACCGCCAAGGGTGGCGTGATGATGGAACCGCGAGTGAGCCACAACAAGGCCGTTCAGGCGGCGGGCCTGCCGCACCTCACATTCCACGGCCTGCGTAGGTCGTTCGGCACCATCTCGGAGTGGGTCGAGTGCCCCGTGGGAGTCGTCGCTCAAATTCAGGGCCACAAGCCCAGCGCCTTGGCCGAAAAGCACTACAGGGTGCGTCCTATCGACTTGCTGCGCATGTGGCACGAGCGCATCGAGGCGTTCATGCTTGAGAACGCAAAGGTGACCTTCAAGCCCAAGGAGGAAAAGCTCCGGGTCGCTGCCGCCGCCTGACGGAATCAGAGCGAGCAACGAAGCGCTCGCCCCAGCTAGGCCGCAAGGCCCGAAGACACGGCCCCCCGACGTGTCGCGCTGGGGCACCTAACCGGGGTGCATCGGGGGATGCATGGCGAAGAAATTCACGGGCGAGCTAGCGAAGAAACGAAAGCGCCGAATGGTCGGCTTACTCGACTCTGACCCGCGCCGTCTGCAGCTCGAAGCGGAGTGGCAGGACGAAGACAACCGAAAGCTTGTGCTGCTGTTCGAGCACTACGGGACGCCGTTCGGCAACTTCCCACGGCTGTGCCTTGCGATGGCGGAAGATTTCGTCCCGGGCTTTCAGGATGCGAAGGCTTCAGGTCGGCCCGAGAAGTGGAACGCCTGGGTGGCCGGTGTGCTGGTCGTGGAGATGGAACGCAAGATTGTCAAAGGCGACGCCACCAAGGGCATCTCATGGGCGGCAACACAACTTGCCAAGCAGCCGCACTGGAAAGCGTTCATAGAGGTCAGAGACGGCAAGGGAACGCTGGGGCCCAATCCGGCAGAGGTACTCCGGACCAAATACACCGAATGGAAGTCCAAGAAGTTCGCCAAGGTGCTTCGAGACAGCTACGGCTACCACTTGGTCAACGACGACGTAGCGGGCTGGGAAAAACTAGCCTATGACCTCGTGAGAAATCCCATTACGCAATAACTCATGGCCTTGTGACGGGGTCCATCGAGTGAGGAAACCCATTGCGGGTTTTCTCCTTCACAGAATCGCTTTCGCCCTTCAACGAAGTGCCACAGCACGCGACAAAGCGTGTGACAAGCCTTCAACGCGAAAGACGAGATGATGAAGTTAACCGAGATGTTCCCTGGCCTCGTTGGCCTGCCGACGCCCGACATGGCGCGCGTCCTAAACCGCCAACCGCAGACGTTGCGACGTTGGGCCGCGTATGAGGACGGCCCGTTGCGGCCAATCCGCATCAATGGGCGCCTTCTGTGGCCGCTTGCCGATGCGCAGCAAATGCTCGACGCAGCGGCGGTGCAATGAAGAAAGCCCCGACCGACCAAGGACACGGGGCTTTGGGTGAGCAACTTTCGTTCATCGACCCACCGCCATTTTGCCCTAGCTGGCCCAACAGGAACAGCCTCGCCGACAAGGCGCTGCGCATGTTCTTGGACGGTCGCGTGTTCGACCACCCTGACTTCCTGGGGGCTTGTGGCTCGTGGCGGCTGGCTGCTGTCGTCTTCCAGCTCCGTGCGCTTGGTTGGCCCATCGCCACGGTGGAGGTTCCGAGCCCGAGCGAGGAGCATCCCGGGCGAACCATCGCGCTGTACAAGCTGCCGGCCAAGTTCGCGGCTCTGGCGCTCGCGGTGATGTCGGGAGCCTCCCATGGGTGACCGCATCAGCAACTACAGCGGTGAACGGCTTGCCACGTTTCAGGCGCGCGCCGTCGTGTCGGGCTTGGTGCTGCATCAAGTCCGCGCAGGCCAAGGACCCGCATCCTATGTCGTGGCCCGCACCGTAGCGTCGCGCGAGTTTGCCGACCTTGACTCCGCTTGCCGCTTCATCGACGAATTCGACGGAGGCCGCAATGCTCGCTGACATCGACAGAGCCCGCGACGCGCTCCAAGCGTGTGACCCATCGTGCGCCCGCGATGAGTGGGTCAGACTCGCGATGGCCGCGAAGGCCGCTGAGGTTGACTTCGACACGTTCGACTCGTGGAGTGCTCAGGCGGACAACTACAACGCCCGAGACGCACGCGCCGTCTGGAATTCCATCCGCCGCACCGATGGCGTAGGCGCCGGGACGCTCTACAAGGCAGCAGCGCAGAACGGGTGGGCCCCCGATAGCCGGCGCCGGCACATTCGGCCCGCGAAGGCCGCTCCGAGGCCTGTGGAGCCACGAACGCCCCCGCGCCATGGCATGGCCCCCGCCGAGGTTTGGGAGCGCTGCAAGCCTGCCTCGGAGAGTCACGGCTACATCAGGGCGAAGCTGGGCCGGTCTGAAGGCCTGCGCGTGGTGCCGGAGGGCGACGCGCTCGCCATCAGCGGGCAGTCGATGTCTGGCGCCCTTGTCGTGCCGGTGCGGGACTTGGACGGTTCACTCTCGACGCTCCAGTTCATTCCGCCGCCTGGCGCAGGGAAGAAGCTGAACCTGCCCGGTGCGAGCGTGGCCGGCGTGTTCGTGGTCGGCGACCTGAAGGCTGGAGGCACGGCCTACGTCTGCGAAGGCATCGGGCAGGCGTGGGCATGCTGGAAAGCGACCGGACACGCCTCCGTGGTGTGCTTTGGCTGGGGTCGTGTTCGTGCGGTTGCCGCCGAGCTGCGGAAGGGTGACCCGTCTGCCACTCTTGTGGTGGTGCCTGACGTTGGCAAAGAGAGCGACGCCGAGGCCATTGCGCGCGAGGTTCGTGGGTTCGTAGCGAACATGCCGGACGGCTGGGGCCAAAACTCCGACGTGAATGACTACGCGCAGCGAGACGGCTTCGACGCGCTGGAGTACATGCTGGCAAAGGCCCGCGCCCCGGTCGCTGACGGAGTGGTGTTGCTCAATGGCGCGGACCTCACGCCGCAGCCCGTCTCTTGGCTCTGGCGTAACTGGCTGGCGCTGGGGAAGCTACACATCCTTGCGGGCGCCCCCGGCCAGGGGAAGACAACCATCGCCATCGCAATGGCCGCAACCGTGACGAGCGGTGGACGCTGGCCCGATGGTTCTCGGTGCGAGGCTGGGCATGTGCTCATCTGGTCCGGAGAAGACGACCCAGCGGATACGCTCTTGCCGCGTCTCATTGCTGCCGGGGCGGACAAGAGCCGGGTTCACTTCGTGTCCGGCACTCAGACGGCCGGAGAGCTGCGCCCCTTCGACCCAGCCACCGACATGGCCCAGCTTGCCGACCTCGCGGCTCGCATCGGAAACGTGCGGCTCATCGTCGTGGACCCGGTGGTATCCGCTGTGACGGGCGACAGCCACAAGAACACGGAGGTGCGCAGAGCGCTCCAGCCGCTGGTGGACCTGGCCTCGACGATGGGCGCCGCGCTAGTCGGCATCTCTCACTTCAGCAAGGGCGGGCAGGGCCAGGACCCGGCGTCTCGTGTCGTCGGCTCGATTGCGTTCACTGCCGTGGCCCGCGTGGTGCTCGTCGCCGCCAAGGTCAAGAACGAAGAGGGCCAAGACCGCCGCATATTGGCGCGCGGGAAGTCCAACATCGGGCCGGACGATGGCGGCTTCGAATACGCCATCTCGCAAGTGGAGGCGTTGCCGGGAATCCAGGCATCCCGCATCGAATGGGGCGCTGCGGTCGAGGGCTCGGCGCGCGAGCTGCTGACCGACCCGGCCGAGGACACCGAAGAGGGCAACGCGCAGGACACCGCTGCCGAGTTCCTGCGCCATCTCCTTGGCGAGGGCATGTCGGGCGTGAAGTACATCGAGGCCGAAGCCAAGGAAGCCGGCTTGGCATGGCGGACAGTTCGCCGCGCGTCGGACACCCTGGGCGTGCTGAAGCGAAAAGGGGCGGAGGGCCGCTATTACTGGAGCCTTCCCAGCTTGTCCAAAAGCCCGAGGTTGTCCAGCTTGTCCAACGTTCCAAGCTTGGACAACGTGGACAACCTGACCGGCACCGAGCCGGCTGGGGGCCAGCAGTGAGCGCGGCAAAAGCGGCGAAGACCCGCAAGCCGCGTCGAAACCTCGCCTCCTCGGTGACGCCACCGGTCCCTGACCTGGCCAAGGGTCGAAGCACTTCAATCCAGGTGCGAGCCAAAAGCCAGGACGAAGTCCACGCTGCCGTGGCCCAGACCCTGATGCGCCCGGAGGTCGGCGCCGCTTCGTCCATCGAGGCATGGCAGCACAACACGCACGACGTGAACGCGCTCGCCGCCGAACTCGCTGCTCAAGTGCAAGCTGTCAACGGTGGCGACCTGCGCAGGGCAGAGGGAATGCTGGTTAGCCAGGCCCATACGCTGAACGACGTGTTTAACCTCCTTTTGCGTCGTGCGACGGCCCAGACAATGCTCCCGCAATGGGAGGCGTACATGCGCGCGGCGATGCGGGCGCAGAGTCAATGCCGCATGACGCTGGAGGCGCTGGCGGAGATGAAGAACCCCAGGGCCATCGCCTTCGTCAAGCAAGCGAACTTCGCGCACGGGCCGCAACAGGTCAACAACGGCACTCACGCGCACGCAGGGGAAATCCGGACCCAACCACCCGGACTATTGGAGCAACAGCATGGCGAATGGCTGGACACCGGCGCGCAGAGCCCGGCAGGCGCAACTAATCAAGACGTGGAGACCGTGGGAGCAATCAACGGGGCCGCGAAGCGCAGAGGGAAAGGCCGTCGCGTCGCGTAACGGCTGGGGCGGCGGTCATCGCCAAATGCTGCGCGAAATATCACGCGCGTTAGCTGAGCAGAAGCGCGCCCTTGGTTCGCTGCAAGGAATCGACTAGATTGACAGTCCTCTTGTGGTGAGGCGCAGGCCATGCAGACCCGTCAAAGCCAAGTTCTCGTCGCGTTCTTGCTTCTGCTTGTCGCATCCGCAACGGCCAATGCTCAGCCCGCCGATGGCGAGGTGCGAGTTCCGTTCCCAAACGTAGCACCACGGCCGAGTGCCGTAACCCTGTATTGCCAACCTGCTCTTACGAGTACGTTGGCCGGCAACGAGGAATGGGGCACCGACCCGGCGCACATTGGAGCGAAGACCTATAAGGCCAGCACGAGGAAGTACACAAACGGCGACGACGGCTGGATAAAGGTCTCTTTCGACGGCCCGCAACTTGTCCTGCAGTCCCGGGCCTTGCCGCTGGCTACTCCTGAGGAGCGCCACGAAGGCTACGGACGGGGGCTTGCCTATCGCGTAGTGAACGATGACCCGGGAAACTTCTTGGCTGTGCGTGATAGCGGCAAGGGCATTGGGAACCTTGCCGTAATTGCGCTTAACCGAGAGACTGGCACATTGATGCTGACTTCCATTTGGGCGTCGTTGTCGGACAAGCGCCACCCGTCTACGTCGGCCACGTTCTTCATGTGCGGGGCGACCCCCCAATGACGAAGCCGTCGCAGCTCGACCGCGCAAGGATGGGTACTGCGACAGTCCTTGCCCTATTCGGGTTGGCGCTGCTCGGCTGGGCCGCTCTGTTGTTCTTGCTTCAGTGCTTTGCCTGGCTTAAGACGGGGGTCTGGCAGCCAGTTCCGATGTACGCAGTCTTCTTGTCGCCGGCCTTGCAGATGTTCATGGTCGGAGTAGTCCCGCCAGGCGGTGTCACGCCGTTGGCGCTCGCGCCTTCTCTCGGCGGCCATGACAGCCTAGAAGCTGTGGCCCGCGCACTCGTAGGTTCCGCAGAGGGTGCCTTTCGCATCGTGTCGTGGTTGTTCAGCGCGGCACTGGCGGCCTGGCTCATCGCGTTGGCGATTGGCTCCTTCTTCGTTGCCGGGTTCGTGGTCTCGCACGAGTGACGCCTCAACGCTTGGCACAGACAAGTCCGATTAGTGCTTTCTCGGGTGTCCCCGGAACCGGCACGACGGTCGTTTGATTCGCTGGAGAGATGGCGTACACGATGAGCGGAGCGTCGTCATACATGTAGCTGTTGTCCACGTCCAGCGTCAACGACTCGGAGGGACATGAGACGACGTATCGCCGCATGAGGTAGCCAGCTCCGAAAGGCCGCTCGGAGACCTTATCGACTCGGGCTAGCACTATCGTTGCCCAGACACGAAGGACGCCGTTGCCGAGGTCACGAGTCTCCGACTTCATCCAGTAGTGCGCGTCACCTGTCGCGTTGCGGCCGTACGGAACCCAGTCGCTGCCGATGACTGGCATAGCGCCCGCCGACACAGTGCCGAAGAATGCCAAGGCTGCGGCAACAGCAGACTGCTTCATCGCGCCGGCATCGTAGTTCATGGCGTTTGTTGCTCGAATCTGCTTACGCAGGCGCTTACATGGTGCGGGGCAAAAGCAAAAGGGTCAGCAGGCGCTAACCGGCTACCCCTTACCATTTCTGGCTCCTCGACCTGGGCTCGAACCAGGGACCTACGGATTAACAGTCCGGCGCTCTACCAACTGAGCTATCGAGGAACAACCGCGAATTATAGCCAGCGGTCCTCGCCCTAGAGATCGGCCTGCAGCGAGACGCGCAGCGTTCTCGGCGCAAGCGGGAACAAGTAGGCATGGCTGAACTGGTAGGGCGACTCGCGCCAGGCGCGGCGGTCGAGCAGGTTGTCGATGCCGGCGCGCAGCGTCCAGTCGGCGCCGGCGACGCGCCGTTGCAGGCGGCTCGCCAGATCGAAGCGCGTCACCGAGGGGATGCGGATGCTGTTGTCGGGCAGCGCGTCGCGGCGGCTCTCGTAGCTCGCGCCGCCTTGCAGCGCGAGGCCAGGCAACGAGGCGACGGCATGGCCCGCCTGCAGGCGCAGCGTCAAGGCCGGCACGTTGGTCGGGCGCTTGCCGTCGAGCGCCGAATCCTGCACGCCCTCGACGCGCGCATGCAGCCACTGCACCCCCGCGTGCAGGTCCCAGCGCGCGGCGTGCCACGCGGCCTGACCTTCGGCGCCGCGATGCCGCTGCGTGCCGACCAGCGCCCGCTCGCAGCTCGCGTCGACGTCGCAGGCGCCCAGGTCGCCGAACAGCGGCCGCTTGATGTCGAACGCGGCGACGCTCCATTCGAGCCGCTCGCCGCCGCCCTTGAAGCCGAGTTCGGTCTGCCGGCTCTTCGCCGGAGTGACGGGCCGGTTCTGATTGACGAAGCGCGGCAGGTCGGGCGCCACTTCGAGTTCGACGCCTTCGCCCCAGCTCGCGTAGACCGACTGGCCGGGCCAGACCGCGTAGCTCGCCGCGACGAACGGCGAGGTGAACGACTGCCGCTCGATGCGCGCGTGGCGCGCGCCGAGCCAGACGGTGGTGCGATCGCCCACGGCGACGGCGTCGCGCACGTAGAGCTCGGTCGAGCGCTGGTCGAAGCCCGGCACCGGGCCGCTCGGCTGCGGTGCCGGTGGCGTCACGGCCGTGCCGTCGACGTTGCCGGTGCCGGCGAAGTTGAAGGCCTGCGACGGAAAAGTGTTGTGCACGACGTTGCGCAGTGCGCCGACCACGAGCGTGTGGCCGACCGGCCCGGTCGCGACCTTGCCGTGCAACGCAAGGTCGATCGCGACGCTGCGTCGCCGCTCGTCTTCGCTGCGGTAGTCGTAGAGGTCGAACGTGCCGTCGGGGCAGTAGCGGTCGGGGTAGTAGGTGCCGTCGCCGGCGGTGCAGCCGAACGGAAAGGCGACTCGGTCGTCGGTGCGGAGGCGCTGCGTCGCGCCGTGCGCGACGACGCGCCAGTCGCTGCCGAGCTGTTGCGTAAGGCGTAGCGACGCGGTCGTGGCATCGAACACTCCCGGCAACGACCACGGCTGGTTGTTCAGGCTCAGGCGCGGGTCGGGCACGGAAGGCAGGCGATCGCCGAGCAGGCTGAAGCCGGGCACGCTCGGTTGCGAGCGGTGGCTCTGCTCGACCTCGGCCTCCACCAGCGTGCCGCCGCCGAGCCGCCAGTCGCCGGCCAGGGCGACCAAGGTGCGGTCACCGCGCGCACTGCGCACCAGCGGGTCGATGTGCTCGGCGGCGGCGTTCAGGCGCAGGCCGAACGCGTTGTCCACGCCGAAACGCCGGGTCAGATCGAACGAGCCAAGCACGCTGCCGCGCTGCCGCCATTCGACGAATGCCGAGCTGAGCGGCGCATCGAGCGGCCGCTTGACGATCAGGTCGACCAGGCCACCGGGCGCGCTCGTGCCGGCCTGCATGCCGCTCAGTCCCTTCAGCACGTCGACGCGCGCCTTGTTGTCGATCGGGATCACGGTCTCGGCGTTGATCGGCAGGCCGTCGCGGCGAAAGTTGAAGCGGTTGTCGATGACGAAGCCGCGCAGGGTGAAGTAGTCGATGTAACCCTCGGTGTCGTAGGCCTCCGAGACGGAAGGATCGAAGCGCGCCAGGTCCGAGAGCCGGCGCGAGCCGGCGTCGCGGATCTGCACCGCATCGATCGCGGTCGCCTGCAGCGGCGCCTTCGAGAGCGGCGTGTCGCCCCAGCCCGCGACGCCGGCGTTGGGCGGCGAGCGGCCGGTGACGAGCACGGGCGCCAGCGTCGTCGCGGGCGATGAGGCCGCGGGCGTTGGCGGCTTTGCGGCGGCCGCGGTCGTCGTCGTTTGCGCCGAGGCGGGTGCGGTAGCTAGCGCCGCAATCAGCGCGATCGAGGCCGCAGCGATGCGGCGCGATGTCGTGCATCTGGAATGGTCAGCCATCGTCGTCCGATGGCAGGTCTCTGGGCCGAACACCGACCTCGACGAACAACGACAAGGCGGCCGATCCGGCTTGCTTCCCTGCGCGAGGATTACCTCAGTCAGGTTCAAAGGGACTATCTCAGTCGAACGATCGAACGAGCCGATCGCCCAACACCCCCAGCGGATACGCCGCGGCCTTCGAGCCGCAGCGCGAGCGGATTATGGCAAAGCCGGATCGGCGCCTTCCGGCGCCACGCCGAGCAGCTTGTGCAGCTTCGGGCTCGTCGTCGTGTAGAGCAGCGGCTGCGCCCGGTCCGGGTGGACGCGCTCGGCGATCGCGTAGGCGGCAAGCGTCGCCTCGTGAAAGCCCGAGACGATCAGCTTCTGCTTGCCCGGATAGGTGTTGACGTCGCCGATCGCGTGGATGCCCGGCGTCGAGGTTTCGAAGCGCTCGGCGTCGACGACGAGCTGCTTCCGCTCGAGCGCCAGTCCCCACTCGGCGATCGGGCCGAGCTTGGGGCTCCAGCCGAGCAGCACGAGCAGCAGGTCGAGGGCCAGCGTTCGGGTCGTGCCGTCGTTGACGTCGACGACGAGGCCGGTCAATCGATCGCCCTCGCTCGTCACGCCGGTCGCCTGCGCAGCGACGAAGGCGACGCGGCCCGAGGCGCGCGCGACCTCGAAGCGCAGGCGCAGCAGGTGCGGCGCATCGAAGTCGTCGCGCCGATGGACGACGATGACGCTCGCCGCACCGCTGTCGGCGGCCTCAAGCGCGGCCGAGATGGCCGACTCGCCGTTGCCGGTGACGACGACCTGGCGCCCGGCGGTCGCCTCCGCGCCGGGGTCGCGAAAGTACATCTGCGTTTCGCGCCAGCGATCGAGCCCATCGACCTTCAGCCGCCGCGGCTGGAACGCGCCGACGCCGCCGGCGATGACGATCGCTTTCGCGACGAAGCGTTGTCCTGCGTCGGTGGCAACGTCGAAGCGGCCATCGTCGCGCTTGGCCAGCGCGCTCACCACCTGCCCGAGATGAAAGCCCGCGTCGAAAGGCGCGATCTGCTTCTGCAGCCGATCGATCAGCTCGCGACCGGTGCAGTAGGGCAGGGCCGGGATGTCGTAGATGGGCTTGTCGGCATAGAGCTCGAGGCACTGGCCGCCGGCATGCGGCAAGGCGTCGACGACCTGCGCGCCGACCTCGAGAAGGCCGAGCTGGAAGACCTGGAACAGGCCGATCGGCCCGGCGCCGACGATCAGCGCGTCGGTGGCGATCGGCTCAGCGGACAAGCTCATCGAGCTTGCCGGTGCGGTCTTTCCAGTCGTCCGCGTCGGGCAAGGGCGCCTTGCGCCGGGTGATGCTCGGCCACCCCTTGGCCAGCTCGGCGTTGAGCTTGGTCATGTGCTGCTGGTCGCCGGGAACGTCTTCTTCCGGAACGATCGCGTTGACCGGGCACTCGGGGATGCAGACGGCGCAGTCGATGCACTCGTCGGGATCGATGGTCAGGAAGTTCGGGCCTTCGCGGAAGCAATCGACCGGACACACGTCGACGCAGTCGGTGTACTTGCATCGGATGCACGATTCGAGAACGACGTGGGTCATGGGGCAGGGATTCGGAGAGCGACATGCGCCGGGAGGCGCGATGAATCGACCGGTGTCGGCTCGATTTTACGTGCCCCGACGCCCACGACCACGACGGTCGGCCGGCCGGCGTGCAGCACCGTCGCTTGGCCGAGCGTCGCCAGGCTGTGGTCGCTGGCCAGCTCGTCGAGCCAGCCGGCGCGCGAGACGACGGACACCGGCGCGTCTTCAGGCCAGCCGGCCTCGCGCAGGCGACGCGCCAATGCGGCGAGCTGCTTGCCGGCCATGTAGAAGACTTCGCTGTCGGCGTGGCGGCCGGCGTTGAGGCCGGCGTCGTGCGTCATGGCGGTCGTCAGGGCCACGCTTCGGCCGGCGCCGCGCCGCGTCAACGGTCGCTGCGTCGCCGCGGCGGCGGCCAGGGCGGCGGTGACGCCAGGAACGACCTCGCACTCGATGCCGGCGGCGGCGCGCGCTTCGAGCTCTTCCTCGAGCCGACCGAATACGCTCGGGTCGCCACCCTTCAAGCGGACGACGAGCTTGCCCGCGCCCGCGTGCTTGACGAGCAGGGCGTTGATCGTCGCCTGGCCGGTGCTCGCCTGCTCGCCACGCGCTGCGTGCGGCACGCCGCCGAAGCCGCGCTTGCCGACGGCGATCCATTGCGCTTGCGGCGCCAACGCGCGCAAGGCCGGATCGACGAGTGAATCGAAGAGGACGACATCGGCGGCGCCGAGACGCTGCGCGCCGCGCACCGTGATGAGGTCGGCCTGGCCCGGCCCGGCGCCGACGAATACGACGCGGCCGCGCGACTCGGCGATGGCCTTCATGGCGCGGCGCGCGCAAAGTGCGGCTTCGGCTCAATCACGTCGCCCTGGTAGTGGCCTTGCGTGAAGAAGCCGAGCGCGCGTTGCGCCGTGGCTGGCGACTGATCAGCGCGCAGCAGTGCGGCGTCGAAGCCGGTCCGGGCGAGCAGCGGCACCATGTCGGCGACGACGTCGCCGGTGGCGCGCACCTCGCCGGCAAAGCGAAAGCGCACGCGGAGCAGGCGCGCCTGGCTGTAGGCGCGGCCGTCGGTCCACTTCGGAAAGCGCAGCGCGACCAGGGCGAAGCGCGGCAGGTCGTCGGCCGCCGATTCGATGTCGACGTCGTTGTCGACGACCAGGCCGACCGGCATTTCGGCCGGCCACGAGCCGCGCACCGACTGCCATTGCGCGACGGTCAGGATGCGCCACGGCTCGGCGGCGGGAACCGCGACGGTCGAGTCGTCGGCGGTGACTTCGTGCCAGCGGTCGTGGTGGGTGTCGACCAGCTTCATGCGTGCACAGCCGTCGCGCGCCGCACCGCGTTGGCGGCCTTCTTGAACGGATCGAGGCCGACCCGTTGCACCGTGGCGATGAAGCGCTCGGCGGCGCTGCTGCGCTCGCCGCGGTAGGTCTCGATGACGGCCTCGATCACGTCGGGCACCTCGTCGGCGGCGAACGACGGGCCGATCACCTTGCCGGTCACCGGTGTCTTCGCGAGCCACGAACCGTCGGAGCCGCCGAGCGAGACCTGGTACCACTCCTTGCCGTCCTTGTCGACGCCGAGGATGCCTATGTGGCCGCTGTGGTGGTGGCCGCAGGAGTTGATGCAGCCGCTGATGTGCAGGTCGATGTCGCCGATGTCGTGCAGCTCGTCGAGGTCGTCGAAGCGCTCGTTGATCGCTGCGGCGATCGGGATCGAGCGCGCATTGGCCAGCGCGCACAGGTCGCCGCCGGGGCAGGCGATCATGTCGGTGAGGTAGCCGATGTTGGGCGTAGCGAAGCTGGCGTCGCGCGCCGCTTGCCAGAGCGCCTCGAGCTCGCTTTCGAGGACCCAGGGCAGGACCAGGTTCTGGTCGTGCGAGACGCGCAGTTCGCCGTGGCTGAAGCGGTCGGCGAGGTCGGCGGCGCCGTCCATCTGATCGGCCGATGCGTCGCCGGGCGGTTGG
>JANXXS010000133.1 GCA_025350505.1 Burkholderiales bacterium | reverse complement strand
CAAAGCGAGAAGCTGCCGACGCTGCTGCCGCCGCAGACGTACAAGACCTGGCCGGTGACGAAGCCGTTGCCGGCATCGGCGAAGAACGACACCGCGCGGGCGACATCGTCGGCCTCGCCGAGGCGGCGCACCGGCACCGATGCCGCGAGCTGCTTCTCGCGCTCGCTGCCGGCCGCGAACACGTCGTGAAACATGGCGGTGCGGATGGGGCCGGGCGCGACGACGTTGACGGTGATGCCGTCGGCCGCCAACTCGAGCGCCCAGGTGCGCGCCATGCCGATCAGCGCCGCTTTTGTCGCCGAGTAGGCGGTGCGCGTCGCGGCGCCGAGTGCGGCGCGCGACGAGATGAGCACGATGCGGCCGAAGCGGCGCTCGCGCATGCCGGGCAGCACCGCCTGCACGATCTGGATCGCTGCGCCGAGGTGCAGCTCGACGAGGTCGTCGAGGTCATCGAGCTTGACGTCGGCAAGCGCCGCCGGGCGGATCACGCCGGCGTTGTGCACCAGCGTCGTCGGCGCGTGGCGCTCGGCAAGCTCGGCAGCGACCCGGCGCGTCGCCTCGCGGTCGGCGAGGTCGACCTGGATCGCGGTGAGAGCGGGATGCCCGAACGACGCTGCAACGCGGTCGAGCGAGACGACGCGGCGGCCCTCGTTCAGCAGCGTTTCGCAGATTGCCCGCCCGATGCCCGCGCTGCCACCCGTGACGACCGCGCACGGGAGCAGCGCGTCGCTCATTCCTCCACCAGCGCGAGCACCCGCAGCGGGCTGCCGCTGCCCTTCTCGATCTTCAGCGGCGGGCAGATCAGCACCGCGCCGGTCGGCGGCAGCAGGTCGAGGTTGGACAGGCACTGCAGGCCGTAGCGGCCGGCGCCGTGCATGTAGTAGTGGCAGGGATCGGGCGGCCGCAGGTGATAGCCCTGGCCGGCGTCGGTGCCGATCGCCTCGGAGCCGAAGCCGAGCACGCCGCGCTGCTCGACCAGGAACTGCACCGCCTCCGAGCTCGGGCCTGGCGTGTGCTGGCCGGTCTCGTCGAAGTTCTGGTACGCGGTCGGGTCGTGTCGCTTCGACCAGTCGGTGCGCATCAGGAACCAGGCGCCTTCGGGCACGCGGCCGTGCACCGCCTCGAAGCGCTCGACGTCTGCGACCGTCAGCAAGTAGTCGGAGTTCGCCTTGACCTGCTCGGAGCAGTCGATCACGCAGGCCGGCGCCACGAAGTGCTGCGCCGGAATCGTGTCGACCGAGTTGTTCGGCAGGTCGCGGCCCGAGATCCAGTGGATCGGCGCGTCGAAGTGGGTGCCGGTGTGCTCGCCGCAGGAGAAGTTGTTCCAGTACCAGCCGGGGCCGCGCGCATCGTAGGCCGAGACCTCCTCGATGCGGAACGGCCAGCACTGACCCATCTCCGGCGGCAAGGCGATCTGCGGGAAGTCGGGCGTGAGGGTCTGCGTCAGGTCGACGACGCGGATGCGACGCGTTGCCAGGGCGTCCACCAATTGGCCGAGCAGAGAGGACTGCGCGGGCGGCACCGGAGAAGCCATCGTCTCCTTGGCGGTAGCAGTGGAAGAGGTCATGGATCGATCGTCGCCTCGCACACCCCGCCTGTCAAACGAGCGGCCCGCCGCGAAGCTGTGTTGGAGTCATGGACAACGCATTGTTGACGCCGGAGCGCCCGCCTTGGCGACGCTGGCGGCGAGGTGACGCGCGACGGCGCTGCCGACGGCGCCGAGGCCGATCACCGCGACATCGGCCACGTCGGCGCGCGCCGAGTTCACGACGGCGTTTCGGCCAGTCCGAAGCGGCGCTGCAGCGGCTGCGGCGCCGGGTCGTGGCCGGCAAAGGCGCGAAACGCCTCGTCGGCCGGCACGCGATGACCGACGCTCAGCACGTTGGCGAGCCACGAGCGCGCGGTGGCCGGGTCGTAGAGGCCGCCCGGCGAAGCGAGGAACGACTCGGCCGCGTCGGCGGCCATGACGTCGGCCCACAGATAGGCGTAGACGCCCGCCGCATAGGCGCCGACGAAGCTGTGGAAGCTGTGCGTCACACGCATGACGAGGTCCCAGGCCTCGGGCATGCCGAGCTCGGCCATCGTCTCGCGCTCGAGCGCGACGGCGTCGATCGGCGTGCCGCTGCCGTCGGCAAGCAGGTGCATGCGCAGGTCGACGATGGCCGGCATCAGGTAGTCGGGATTGAGGCTGAAGATGCGGTCGTATTTCAGGCCTTGCTCGATCCGCTCGACCAGCCCGGCCGGCATCGCCTCGCCGATGCGGTGATGGCGCGCAAAGCGCGGCAGCACGCCGCCGTGGATCAGCCAGCGCTCGTTGACGAGGGCCGGCAGCTCGACGAAGTCCCAGGCCACGTGCATGCTGCCGAGCGACGGATAGGCGGCCTCGCTGCAGAGCATGTGCAGGGCGTGGCCGAATTCGTGGAAGAAGACGTTCGCGTATTCCCAAGGCAGCAGCACCGGCTCGCCGGGCTGCGGCGCCGGAAAGCTGGAATTGACCGACGAGATCGGCAGCACCTTGCCGCGAAAATTCTCATGCGCGCGGTACTCGAACTGGTATGAGCCGTGCATCTTGCCGGGCCGGTTGAACAGGTCGAAATACAGCACACCCGTCGGCGCGCCCGCGCGACTCACCTCGTAGACGCGGCAGGCCGGATCGACGACCGGCGCATCGGCGACGCGCGTAAAGCCGAGGCCGTGCAAGCGGCCGGCGGCCCAGAACATGGCGGCCAGCACGGCCTCGAGCGGCAGATGCGCCTTGACAGCGTCGCCATCGAGACCGAAGCGCTCCCGGCGCAGCTCCTCGGCATAGAACTGGCGGTCCCAGGGCGCGATGCGAATGGCCGCGCCTTCGCGATCGGCGATCGCCTGGTAGTCATCGAGCTGGCAGCGAGCCGCACCGATGACGCTGGCCCAGGTGTCTTCGAGCAGCCGGGCCACGACCGCGGGGTCGCGCACCATGCGGTCGGCCATCACATGGTGGGCGTAGGTCGGATACCCGAGCAGCTTCGCCTTCTCGCCGCGCAGCTGCAGCATCTCGGCGATGAGCGGCTTGTTGTCGTGCGCGCCGGCGTGGTCGCCGCGATCGGTCCACATGCGCCAGACCTGCTCGCGCAGGTCGCGCCGCGTCGCATGCGTGAGAAAGGCCCAGACCGCGCCGCGCTCGTTGGCGACGGCCCAGGCGCCAGCGCGGCCTTTGGCGGCGGCGCTCGCCGCGGCGGCTTGGCGCTGCGCTTCCGCCAGCCCGTCGAGACCGCTCTCGTCCTCGATGAAGACGGCCTGCGTCGCATGCTCGGCGATGAGGTTCTGCTGGTACGACAACGAAAGCGCGGCAAGCCGCGCGTTGATCGCCTCGAGGCGGGTCTTGTCCTCGACGGCGAGTCCGGCTCCCTGCCGCTTCATGCGCTCGTGCACGACTTCGACGAGGCGACGCTGTTCGGCCGAAAGCGGCGCTTCGAGGCGCGCGCGAAAGACGGCGTCGACGCGGGCGAACAGCGCGGCGTCGTGCGCGATCTCGTCGTCGAGCTGCGGGACGAGCGGCGCCAGGCGCTGCGCCACCGCCGGCATCTCGCCGATGCTCTGGCTGCTGCTCATGACGGCGAAGAGCGGATACACGCGGCCGAGCGCGCGGCCGCTATCTTCGAGCGCCTCGATCGTGTTGGCGAAAGTCGGCGGCCGCGGATCGGCGGCGATGGCATGCACCTCGTCGCGCTTCATCGCCAGCGCGGCGCGAAACGCCGCTTCGATCGCCGCTGGCGTGGCGCGGTCGAGCGGTGGCAGGCCGCCGTACGGACCGGTCCAGGGTTCGAGTAGGGCTTGCGCCGCAGCGTCGAGTGGAGGATTCGATTCAGTCGTCGTCATGGGCGGTTTCACGAAAGATGCGCGTCGAGAAAGCGCCGCACCGGCGGCACGACGAGTTCGGGCCGCATCGTCACCGCGTGGCCATGGCCGGCGATCTCGACCACCTCCCATCCTTGCGCCTCGAGCTCGCGCCGATGGGCGCGGATCGAAGAGGCGATCGGCACCGGCACGCCGGCCTCGACGAGGTCGCCGTCGCCGCCGAACAGCACCAGCTTCGGGCAGGCGATGCCGGCGACGCTCGCCGCCTCGTCCCAATCGATCATGCTCGCGTACCAGGTTTCCCACTGCCGGTATTGCGCCGCGTTGCGCAGCACCTTCATCGACGAGGGTTCGGGGTTCGATTGCTTTTTCCGCGTCGCCTCGAGGATCGCCGCGTAGGGCGCACCGAGCGGCGGCCAGCCGCCGACGACGAGCGCACTCAGCCGGTCGCTGCGCTGCGCGAGCTGCAGGCCGACGGCGCCGCTCCACGAGTAACCCCAGTAGGCAAAGCGATCGAAGCCGGCCGCCTCGGCGACGCCGAGCAGGTCGGCGCAGACGCGATCGGCGGTCAGCGACTCCGGCGCCATATCGCGGCTCTTGCCGATGCTCGGGTAGTCGACGAGCAGGACGCGATAGCGGTCGGTCAGGCGTTCGAGGTAGCCGTTCAGCACCGGCGCCATCCCGGCGCCGAAGATCTCGACGTGCGATGCCATCAAAGGCAGTCCGATCAGGAGCGGGATGCCCTGCCCGTGCAGCTCGTAGTGCACGCCGGTGCGAGGATCAAGCGGCATGCGGCTCGGCCTCGTGTGCCGGTTCGGCGGCG
>JANXXS010000127.1 GCA_025350505.1 Burkholderiales bacterium | reverse complement strand
GGCCCCCGCAGCGAAGTAAAGGAGGAGAAGGTCGCCGCAGGCGACCTTCGGGGGACATGAGCGGAGGGGGCCGCCCCGTGCCCGAGGCCTTGCCGCTTGTGCGCATGTTCTACGATGGCCGCAAGCGCCTCGTCACGCCAGCCGTAACGCCATCACCCCGGCGACGATCGCGCCGGTGCCGATGGCACGCTGGAAACGGAAGCGCTCCTCGAGCAGCAGCACGCCGATCAGCGCCGCGAACAGCACCGAGGTTTCGCGCAGCGCGGCGACCGAGGCGACCGGCGCGTGCGTCATGGCCCAGAGGGCGATCCCGTAGGCACCCATCGACGCGCACGAGCCGAGCATGGCCACCGGCCAGCGCTGGCGCATGAAAGCGACCGATGGCGCCAGATCGGCGCGGCGTTGCCACATCACGATCGCGAAGTAAGGCACGCCGTCGATCAGGAACAGCGCCGCCACGTACTGCAGCGCATCGCCCGAGGCGCGTACACCGAGGCCGTCGACGAGGGTGTAGCTGGCGATGATGGCGGCGTTGGCCAGCGCGAAGGCGAGCGCGTGCCGCCGCGAGCCTGCGCCGCGGGCCGAGCGCGTCAGGCCGATCGTCAGCACGCCGGCACTGATGGCGCCGATGCCGAGCCAGGCGGCGAGCGGCAGGTGCTCGCCGATGAGCGGGCCGCTGAGCAGGGCGACCAGTAGCGGCGCCGAGCCGCGCATGATCGGATACGCGAAGCCGAGCTCGCCGTGCTTGTAGGCGCCGACCAGGGTCATGTAGTAGCCGACGTGGATGACGAGCGAGCAGGCGATCCACGGCCAGGCTTCGCCGCGCGGCAGGCCGACGATGGCGACCAGGACCGCGCCGACGCCGCAGCCGAGCACATGGATCAGGGCCGTGTCCAGCGCCTTGTCGGTGCCCGACTTGATGAGCGCGTTCCACGACGCGTGCAGCAGTGCGCCGAACAGGACCGCCGCGACGATCGGCCAGCTCGGCGGAAGAATCATGCCGTGGCGGTGCAGGCGCAGCGCGCGGCCCGGGCCATGAAGTGGGCGAGCGAGGGCGTGTGCAGGTCGGCCTGCTTGGCCAGGTCGTCCCACTGGCGCAGCATCACCGCGTCGCGTGCGCCGGGCAGGGCCAGGAAGCCGCTGGCCTGGGCGGCGTCGAAGGTGCCGCCCTGCAGCTCGAGGCTGCGCTTGGAGTCGTCGGAGAGCCTCGCCCAGTAGCCCTCGTTGGCCCGGCACAGGTAGCGTTTGGCGTCGACGTGCAGCTTGATCGCGTCGAGCACGGCGCTCGGGAACAGGCCGCGCAGGAAGGGCAGGGCGTAGTACTGGTGCGTGTCGTCGATGCCGCGCAGGGTCGGCGTCTCGCCCTGCTCGTTCAGCAGGTGGCCGAGATCGTGCAGCAGGCAGGCGGTGACGAGCTCGTCGCTCGCCTCGCTCTGCTCGGCGAGGTGCGCCGTTTGCAGGGCGTGCTCGAGCTGCGTCACCGGCTCGCCGCTGTATTGCGCGCTGCCATGGCGCGAGAAGAGCAGCTCGATGTCTTCGAGGGTCAGCATGGAGTCCTCCTAGGCTTTGTGCGCTTCTTCGCTGGCGCCGAGCGCCGCGAACTGCGACTGGCGGATGCGTGTCGCGGTGAGCGCCCCGGCCGATTCGAGGATCGGGTAGGCGACGCCGCAGATGTGCGAGTTGATGCGCTTCAGGTCGCTGATCAGGTCGAGGTGAAGCGAGCTGGTCTCGATGCTTTGCGCCGTGTTGTCGCGCAGCCGGGCGATGTGGTTGGCGGCGTACTCGTGCTCGAGGTCGCGGAAGTGCGCCTTTTCCTCCAGCAGTCGCTTGGCGTCGCGCACATGGCCGTCGAGGAACACGCTCATCGCCAGGCGCAGGTTGGAGAGCAGCCGTTCATGCAGATGCACGATCTCGCCCATGCCGGCCTCGGAGAAGCTGCGCGACTTCTTGATCAGCTTGTCCTCGATGTCCTGCAGCACGCGCTCGATGATGTCGCCGATCTGCTCCATGTTGATGGTGAAGGAGACGATGTCGGTCCAGCGCCGGCTCTCGTCCTTCGA
>JANXXS010000013.1 GCA_025350505.1 Burkholderiales bacterium | reverse complement strand
CCTCGAGCGCGCCGGCCGCCACGAGTTCAGCGTGGTCGCGACCCAAGACGACCAGCAAAGCGTGACGGCGCGCGGCAACTTCGAGGTCGTGCCGTTCGCGGCGGCAATGGGCCCCAAGGTCAAGAACATCGTCATCCTGCTTGGTGACGGCATGGGGGCGGCGCAGCGCACTGCGGCGCGCATCGTCAAGGGCGGCTACGCGCAAGGCAAGGTGATCGAGCCGCTGGCCATGGACACCTTTCCCGCGACCGCCATGGTGAAGACGGCATCGTTGAACTCGGTGGTCACCGACTCGTCTCCCGGCATGACCGCCTACGTGTCCGGCAACAAGAACAACAACAACGAAGAGGGCGTGTTCCCCGACGACACCATCGACGCGTTCGACAACCCGCGCGTCGAATACCTTTCCGAGTACCTGCATCGGACCCAGGGCAAGGCACTCGGCATCGTGACGACGGCCGACGTATTCGACGCGACTCCCGCCGGCAATGCCGTTCACACGAGCAACCGCGGCGCAGGCACGGGCATCGTCGACCAGTTCTTCGACGACCGCGCGCTGACTGGCCTGACGGTGCTGATGGGCGGCGGGCGCAAGTGGTTCCTGCCGGCCGGCACGCCGGGCTCGGCCCGGGCCGATGCCAGCGACTACCATTTTTCTTCGACCGAGGCGCACACCGCCGAAATCGTGCGCCGGTGGGGTGCGGCTCCCGGCGCGATGGACAAGGATCACGACCTGATCGGGGAGTTTCAATCTGCCGGCTTCCGCTATGCCGCGACCAGGAGCGACCTGGATGCCGCCGCGGGCGCAGACCGCCTGCTCGGCCTGTTCTCCTTCTCGAACATGAACGTGGCCCTCGACAAGATCGACGGTCGGCGCGGCGCCAAGAAGGGAATCACCGGCAGCGTCGTCGACGACTACGGCCTTCCGGACCAGCCCCTGCTCGAGGAAATGACAGCACGCGCTCTCGACGTGCTGAAGAAGCAGCGCAAAGGATTCGTCCTCATGGTCGAGGGCGCCTCGATCGACAAGCAGGCGCACAACATGGACACCGAGCGCTGGATGCTCGACACGATCGAGTTCGACCGGGCGATCAAGGTCGCGCAGGACTTCGCCAGCGAGCGCGGCGATACGATCGTCATCGTCACCGCCGACCACGAGTGCTCCGGGGCGGCGCTGATCGGGGGCTCGCTCGTCAGCGACGCGGCCTTGCGCGATCTGGGCAAGGCGCGCGGCGTGGCCAACCTGCGCGACAAGGTGGTCGGCACCTACGAGAAGGCAGGCTTCCCTCGCTATCGGATCGCGTCCGACGGCTATCCGGAAGCGACCGACATCGACTTCCGCCTCCTGGTCGGCTACGGCGCCAACGCCGACCGCTACGAAGACTGGCGGACCGACACGACACCGCAAAGGGACACCCAGCAGCCGTTCGTGCGCACCGCTCCTTTGAAGTTCTACCCGGCCAACGCGCTCGAGCGCGACGATGCGCTCGGCGACTACCTGGTGACCGGACAGGTACCGGGCGAAACGGCCGTGCACACGGCGACCGACATTCCGCTGTCGGCGTTCGGCCCCGGTGCCTTGGCGTTCACCGGCGTCATCGACAACACCGATGTGTTCTTCAAGCTTGCCCAGGCGGCCGTGAAGGGAACCACGGCGCCGGCGGATGCGAACGGTTCGACCCGGGCTCGCAAGCGCTGACCGTTTCCCTCTTGATCGGCCCGTAGGTCGATTCACCGAAGCTTCACGCGACGGACCGCGCACGGTCACGATGCGCTGCCAATATGCGGGTCCATGGATCGCGATGCTTCCTTCCTGCGCGCATGGACCGAATCGGCGGCTGCCGAGACGCTTGCGGAGATGCCGGCGCCGAACGACGCCGCCGGGACGGTGCCTCCGGCATCGGACGGTCGACGCTACCGCAGCGTCTGGATCTCGGACCTGCACCTGGGCACGCCCGGCTGCCAGGCGCATGCCCTGCTCGACTTCCTGAGGTCGATCGAGTGCGACACGCTGTTTCTGGTCGGCGACATCGTCGACGGCTGGCAGCTGCGCCGCAACTGGTACTGGCCGCAAGCGCACAACGACGTCGTGCAAAAACTGCTGCGCAAGGCGAGGAAGGGCACGCGTGTCATCTTCGTGCCCGGCAACCACGACGAGTTCGCGCGCCGCTACGTCGGCCACGAGTTCGGCGGCATCGAGGTCGCAGAAGACTGGATCCACGTCACCGCCGACGGCCGGCGCCTGTGGATCACGCACGGCGACCTGTTCGACGGCGTCGTGCAATGCGCGAAGTGGCTGGCCCACGTCGGCGACCGCATGTACGAGTTCACGCTGCGCCTGAACCGCCACCTCAACTCGCTGCGCGCGCGCCTGGGCATGCCCTACTGGTCGCTCTCGGGCTACCTGAAGCAGAAGGTCAAGCGCGCCGTCAGCTATGTCGGTGACTTCGAGGCGGCGGTCGCGCGCGAGGCGCGCCGGCGCGGCGTGCAGGGCGTCGTCTGCGGCCACATCCACCGCGCCGAGCTGCGCGAGATCGACGGCATCGTCTATGCCAACGACGGCGACTGGGTCGAGAGCCTGACCGCGCTCGTCGAGCACGCCGACGGCCGGCTCGAGCTGGTCGACTGGTCGATGCAGTCGAGGACACGCGATGCGGCATTGCGCGCCCGCGTCGGGGTGCCGGCGGGCGAGGTCGTGGCGTGAAGATCGCCATCGTCACCGACGCCTGGTCGCCGCAGCGCAACGGCGTCGTGACGACGCTGCTCGACCTCACGCAGCGGCTGGTCGTCGCCGGACACGAGATCGTCGTCGTCGAGCCCTCGGTGTTTCGCCGCGTTCGCTGTCCCGGCTATGCCGAGATCGAGCTGGCCTGGCGGCCCGGCGCCGAAGTCGCGCGGCGGCTCGACGCGGCCACGCCCGACGCCATCCACATCGCCACCGAAGGCCCGCTCGGCCTGGCCGCGCGCGCCTACTGCCTGCGCCGCCGCCTGCCGTTCACGACCGCCTTCCACTCGCGCTTTCCGGAGTTCCTGCAGACGGCCTTCGGCGTGCCGGCACGCTGGGGTTACGCGGCGATGCGACGCTTTCATGCGCCATCGTCCGGCGTCATGGTGCCGTCGTCGGGCACCGTCGAGATTCTTCGCCGATATGGGTTTGCCAACCTGCGGCCCTGGTCGCACGGCATCGACCTCGCGCTCTTCCAGCCGACGCCGGGCGCCGACCTCGGCCTGCCGCGGCCGCTCTTCCTGTTCGTCGGCCGCGTCTCGCCGGAGAAAAACCTCGAGGCGTTCCTCCGCCTCGACCTGCCGGGCTCGAAGCTGGTCTGCGGCGGCGGGCCCCTGCTCGATCGTTACCGCCGCGACTATCCGCAGGTGCACTGGCGCGGTTCGATGCCACGCGAAGAGCTGCCTGCCATCTATGCGGCCGCCGACGTCTTCGTCCATCCGAGCCGCACCGACACCTTCGGCCTGGTCATGCTCGAAGCGATGGCCTGCGGCACTCCCGTGGCGGCGTACCCGGTGGCCGGCCCGCTGGACGTCGTCGGCGCATCCGACGGCGGCGTACTCGACACCGACTTGCGCCGTGCCGCGCTCGCCGCGCTGAACGTGCCACGCGAGCGGGCGCGTGCCCGCGCCCTCGCGTTCGACCGCGATGCAGTGAGCCGACAGTTCCTCTCGCATCTGGCGCCGATCCGCCGTTGGCGGACCGACCCGGGCTACCCGGCGATCGCGCAACTGGCCTGATCCGCCGGCGCCGGACGGAGCTTGGAAAGCGCCTTGCAGAGGGCGATCGGGTGACCGAGGACCCCGCTATTCGTTCGTCCCTGGCGAATCAAGGTGACGCACTGTCAATGCGTCGTCTGGCCGTCCATTTGCCGCACCGCGCGGCGCAGGAAATTCATCTGATCGCTGACGTTGCGGCATGTCTCGCAAATGACGAAGTGGCGGCGCATGCGTTCCTGGTCTCCGGCGCCCACCGCGCCGTCGAGCGCGTCGCTGATGAGACGCGAGGCGACGTGGCAGTCGAGATCGCCCAGTTCGTCTTCGGTCATTTCGCCTCGCCGAACCAGTTGAGCTCCACGCACCCCCGCAGCTGCATTCGGGCGCGGTAGAGCATCACGTGGCAGTTGTTGGCGGTGATGCCGAGCTCCTGGCAGACGTCGTCCACCTCGCGCTCGAGCCATTCGCGCATGATGAACACGCGCGCCAGCTTGGGTGACAGGCGATCGATGCACAACTGCAGCATCTCGAAGAACTGGCGCTCCTGAAGCGATCGCTCGGGCTCCTGCCAGGCCGGCGGGGGCTCTTGCCAATGGCCGTCGGCCTGGAACAGCGCATCGAGCGCGTCGTCCATGCTCTGCTCGTCGAGCAGCTCGACGTGCACCTCGCGACCGCGCTTGCGCAGCGTGTCGATGACCTTGAACTTGAGGATGCCGGTGGCATACGTCAGAAACGAGCTGCGGCCCTCGAAGCCTTCGGGCTTCTCCAGCAAGGCAAGCATCGTCTCGGAGACGACGTCTTCGGCAAGGCTGTCGTTGCGCAGTTGCATGCGGGCAAATCGAAGCAGGGGTTGATGCAGGGCAGCGATATCGGCGTGGATCGGCATGGGTCAGGAGTCTTCCAGTCGGACGGGCGCAGCGGAAATTACAGCGAAACGATGTGACATGCACGTTAGGTGCCAGCGCGTAATCGTGACCGCCTTCGGCCGACCGAACCACACCACACAGTCAAGATCGGAATCGCCATGAGCCTGCTCCTGCTCTCCTACCTCGCCGGCGCGCTGACAATCATCGCGCCGTGCATCCTGCCGGTGCTGCCGTTCGTCTTCGCTCGGGCCGGCCAGACCTTCTTCAGGAGCGGGCTGCCGCTTCTGGTCGGCATGGCGCTGAGCTTTGCCGGCGTGGCGACGCTGGCAACGCTCGGCGGTGCGTGGGCGGCGGAGGCGAACGAAGCCGGGCGCACGGTGGCGCTCGTGCTGCTGGGCGCGATGGGCCTTGCCCTGCTGCTGCCCAGCGTCGCGGAGCGCGTGAGCCGCCCGGTGGTAGCGCTCGGCGCACGTCTCGGCGCCTCGGCCGAGGCCAACTCGGCGCGAACCGGCCGCACGGTCCTGCCTTCGTTCGTGCTCGGTGCGGCGACCGGCCTGCTCTGGGCGCCCTGCGCCGGGCCCGTGCTCGGCCTCGTGCTCACCACGGCCGCGTTGCAAGGAGCGAGCGCGCAAACCTCGTTGCTGCTGTTGGCCTACGCCGCCGGTGCCGCGACCTCGCTCGGGCTCGCGCTGTGGGCCGGTGGCCGCGTGTTCGCCGCGATGAAGCGCTCGCTCCGGCTCGGCGATTGGCTTCGGCGCGGGCTCGGCGTGGCCGTACTCGCCGGCGTCACGGTCGTGGCGCTCGGCCTCGACACGCGCATCCTCGCGAAGATCACGCCGGCGGGCGGCAATGCTGTCGAGTCCTGGCTGGTCGAGCACATCGGCTTGCCCGCGCCGGCGCCGCTCGTGCGAGCGGCCGAAGCCGCGTCGATCGCCAACGCCGGCAACGTGATCCGTGTGGCAGCGGCGGCTCCGGCTGCGCCGCTCTCGTTGCCCGTGGAAGGCACATTGCCCGAGCTCTCGGGCGCCACGGGCTGGCTCAACTCGGCGCCGCTGACCCGTGAAGCGTTGCGCGGCAAGGTGGTGCTGGTCGACATCTGGACTTTCGGCTGCGTCAACTGCCAGCGCGCGATTCCGCACGTGCGCGAATGGGCCAACAAGTACAAGGACCAGGGCCTGGTCGTGATCGGCGTGCACGCGCCGGAGTTCGCGTTCGAGCGAAAGGTGGAGAACGTGAGCCGCGCGGCTGCCGAACTCGGACTCGACTTCCCGATCGCCATCGACAACAACTTCGCGATCTGGAAGGCGTTCTCGAACCAGTTCTGGCCGGCCAACTACTTCATCGACGCGCAAGGCCGGATCCGCTTCCACCATTTCGGCGAGGGCGAATACGAACGCTCGGAGCAGGTGATCCGCCAGCTGCTCGACGAAGCGCGTCATCCGGGCGCCGGCCTTGGCAGTTGATCTTCAGGCTTCGCTCTCGACTTGTCGGGGATAGGCGCTCTCCAACTACGACGCCGCATCCGACAAGTTCAGCGCCGACCCCAGCCCATGGGACTGCGGACGCGCATGGTTGTAGGCAGCCTTGACCGAGTTGCGTTCTGCGTGTGAGAGCTGTCGTAGTCGCACTGCCTCGGACGTTAGCGCACGTCCGAGGGTCTGGGTGTTGCGGCCGGTGAAGGTCAGGCTACAGGCGCGCATCTTCGCAGCCCACCACCGTTGTGAGCCGACCGTCAGCGCCAGCACTCGAATCCGTTCCGGCGATGTAGAGCGGCGCATCAGGCGCTCCACCTGTCGCCCAGCTGAAGCGAACATGGCCGTTGTGCGCCTCATGCCGCTGACGGTCCGTCCAAGTAATTCACGATTTCAAATCACGGTCCCGTCCAAGCTACGGTGCAAGTCCCCGCAGAACAAGGCGCGCCACAGCGGCGGCACTCTTGCGCAGATCTTTTAGTTTGCGTTGCGCCAGGAGTATCGGATGCGCGAAGGGAACAGCCGCCTGACCCAGCGCTAGGACAACCTCATCAAGGGCCGTCTTGCGCTCAAACTCGCCACATTCCCTGCCGGCCACGACGATCCTTTTCAGCACCGCGCGAATCGCCTCGCGGTGGTTCGCGACCGCGATCCAATCTTCAGATACCGCACTTGCGACAAGTTCGTGGATGTTGCGTTGGCGAATGAAGAGCTCGTATCCCGACTCAAGCAAGATGGAATAGAAGCGCCTCAACTTTTCGGTGGGCGTCCCGTGTCCGTTCTCGAGGTCGAAGAGGCGCTGTGCTATTCGCGCCAGGTTACGGGAACAAACCGCTTCACCGATGGATTGCTTTGAGTCGAAGAAGCGATAGACGTACGCACTCGAAACCCCAATGGACTTCGCGAGTTCCGCGACAGAGGTCTTCCCGTACCCATGGGCCCCAAACTGCATGTAGGCAGCTGCGACGATCTGCTCGCGTCGCTCGTGCTCCAAAGGCCCTCGGCTCACTGAAAACGGAATGGGCTTGGCGATGTCCGTCACGTTCACAGGTTACGGTTTTAGAAATCCGTTGACAAGTGGTGACGATTACGTAGAACCGTCACCCGGTGCCGTAGTCGGCGTGTCGATTGCAACTGAAGCGTCGGCCTGCCGATCTCCGGAATCTCATTGGCAACCCGCGTCTGGAAGTTCCACTTCGTCACCGGCCGCGACATGCCGAGGGCATCGCTCTCCTGGAAAGCATCGGTCCCGATGGACGCCGTCACGACCTGACCACTGATGCAGATGATCGGCACCGAGTCGCTCATCGCGTCGAGAAGGCCGGTGATTGTGTTGCCGACGCCCGGGCCCGAGTTGACGAGAACGACGCCTACCCGACCGGTAGTCCGAGCGTAGCCTCTGCCGCGTGCACAGCCGCCTGTTCGTGCCTCACCAACATGTGCCGTAGCCGCGGCTCGCCGTAGAGCGCGTCATACAAGGGGAGGGCGGCCCCTCCCGGGTAGCCGAAGATCGTGTCGACTCCGCACTCCACGAGCGCCTCCAGCAACGCCTGTGCACCGTCGCGGGCGGAAGCCGGGAGGGCTACGAGGGCCGATTCTGGAACTCTGACTACCGCATCTGCCGGGTCTCGGAAGGACACTGAACACGGATCGAGCGCACTCACGTTGCGTCAAGCAGAGGAGAGTCAACGAGAGCCCGCCGGTCGGGAGCCAACGCTTCAGCATCGAGACCCTCGTCGCGCAAATCTGCTGGCAAATTCCGGCGGAGCGCGAGGGCGGCCGCAGCGCGGGCCAACGCGGGCGCCGTTTGTATGCCGTAGCCGCCTTGACCGACGAGCCAAAAGAAGCCGTCGACGGAACGGTCGAACCCGACGACTGGCGTCTTGTCGGCGACAAAGCTTCTCAGGCCGGCCCAGCTGCTCCGGACCTTCTTGACGGTGGTCCCGCTCGCATCCTCGAACTTGTCGACGGCGATCGCGATGTCAATCTCTTCGGGTTGCGCGTCGCACGGCGGCGAGGGCGTTTCGTCGGCGGGCGACACGAGCAGCAATCCCGCGTCCGGCTTGAAGTAGAACGTCTCGCCGACATGAATCGCCGCGGGCCAAGCGTCGGCGGTTGCGCCGCCGGGCACCTCGATCAATACCGCGGTGCGCCGCTTCGGCACCAGGCCCAGCGGGCGAACGCCCGCGAGTTCGGCGATCGGGTCGCCCCATGCGCCGCTGGCGTTCACGACCACCGGTGCGCAATACAGGCCACTCGTCGTGCTGACGGTCCATGAGTCGTTTCCGCGCTCGATGCTGATGACCGTGCTGTCGAGGTCCAAGCGAACTGCCCGTTGCCTGCACTGAGCACCGTAGCCCTGGAGGACAGCGGCGACATCGATGTCAGCGGAATTCTCCTCGAGCAACGCGCCGCCCAGGTAGCCGGGCCTGAACACCGGAAGGAGCGCACCAGCTTCTCGGGCGTCCAGACGGATCATCCGTGAGTCGGCGCCCAGGGATTTCGCGAAGGCGTCGAGAGCACCGGTCTCTGCGAAGCTTCCGAAGTACAGGCTGCCACGCGCCTTCACCAATGGCTGGCTACTGAAGCCGTGGGGTGGCTGGAAGTAGAAGGATCGGCTCGCACGGGTCAGTGCCCTGATCGTGGCGTTGCCGTACAGCTCGCTGAAAAGAGCCGCCGATCGGCCGGTCGCGTGGTACCCGGGTTGCGACTCCCGCTCGATCACCGCGACTCGCGCTTCTCGCGAGAGCTCCGCCGCCACCGACAGGCCTGCCATGCCGGCACCAACGACGACGAAGTCGAACGAGTCCGTCTTCATCTTCGGATCGGATCGATGCCGTGCAGCACTTGCCGCGGCACCTCAGTAGTCTCGATGAGGCTCGGCCACTCGCGGCCAGTAGTCCAGGTCGCGCTCCTTGTACGGGATGCTGGCGAAATCCGAAGTCAGAGCGCCAGGTGATGAGACGTAGACCACCTTCTTTGCGATCGGCGCAAAGGCCGCGTGAAAGTGCTGGGTCGATTTGACGACGACGATCTTCTTGTCGTCGAGTGTCATGCCCATCCCGGTGAACGCGTCGGTGCCAAAAACCTGGCCGCGCACCGAGACGAGAAGGAGGTGCACATCGTTGTCGGCCTCGACCCAGACCGCGTCACCCATCTCGGTGCGCGCTTCCAGCGCGCCTTGCGTGTGGTTCTCGACGATTGCCCGCACGGTGACCCGCAGGTCCACCGGATCGCCCGAGGTCAAGCCACATTTGCCACCGAGTCGCAGGTCCATCAGGGCGCCCACGCCCGAATCCTTGCAGATCTGGATCGCGCCGAGGTCCCAGAAGGCGCCGAGCACGGCATGGCCTATGCGGCGCTCGATCACCCGGCGCAGGAGGAAAGTACTGTCGCTTGGCGCGCCGCCGCCGGGGTTGTCAGCCACGTCGCCGAGTACGACCGGGCCGCCTTCGGTCGCCAAGGCGAGATCGATCGCCTCGTCGACGCTTGTGGACGGTGCGCGCGTCTGCTCACGCAGGTCCCAGAGCTCGCGCGCCAACTGCTTGGCGATCGCCTGGGCCTTGGGCTCGTCGTTGTCGGTCACCACCCACAGCTTGGCACCCGCCTCCGGTACGTCGCCCCAGGGAAAGCCGTGCCCGAACGAGACCGACAGGACACCGTCGTGACCTTCGAATGACTGCATGCGCTTGACGAAGCCCATCATCGGCTCGCGCGTCGTGTGCCAGAGGCCGACCATCTTGCAGTCGACGACCGCGGTCGTCGGCCGAACCCGGCCTGCCACGCAGTCGACCAGGATGCGATAGAGCTCCTTGGCCCGATCGACGCCGTCGGTGTGGGGGTACTCCTTGAAGCAGATGATGATGTCCGCCGAGCGCCGCATCAGTTCGGTGAAATGGCAGTGCAGGTCGAGCTCGACGCCGATCGGCACCCTGGGCCCGACGATCTCGCGGATACGCGCGAGCAGGTCGCCCTCGCAATCGTCATACCCTTCGGCCACCATGGCGCCGTGCAGCAGCAACTGAACGGCGTCGAGCGGCAGCGCCGCCCTGACGTCGCGCAGCACGCTGTCGCGCATGTCTTCATACACCTTGCGCACGGTGCGACCTGCCGGCTGGCAGAAGGCGCATAGGCTTTCCACGACCTCGTGACCGTCGCCTTCGAGCATGGTGCGCAGGAAGAGCAGGAAGTCGCCTGACGTGGTGGGCGCCTTGCGGCTCGCGTCGCCGTGGAAGATGCCGTACTTCTCGTAGGCGCCAAGTCCGGTCGGAAAGGCGGCGAACGTGTTCGTCTCGGTGGCGAGCTGGGCGATCAGGACTTTCATGTCAGGCTCAATCAGTCAGGCAGTCGGTCGAAGGCCATCTGCCGGGTTCGTCCAGTGCTGACCCGCAGACCGGTGACCGCCTTGCCTTTTCGCGTCACGCTCAACACGCTGCGAAGGGGAAGGTAGGGGTCCGTGCTCTTGCAGCCGAAGACGTCCTCGGAGAACGGCTGAAGTTCCATTTCACCTATGCCTGCTTTGCCGAACACGCGGAGCATGAGCTTGTCGCCGTCGAATTCGACTTGTGCGTCGGCGCCCAGGTCAGTCGATCGATACCGGCCGAGAACTGCCCGGCCTGCCTTCTTCGCGGTGGGTGCGTGGTCAGGCAGCTTCTTGAAGGTCTCCGCGTTTCCGGCCTCGCTGCAGATGAGGGTCTCGGGCGCGGCGCCTTTGGTAGCCACCTGGCTGAGATCGATCGAGATAGGACCGAAGGCGACGTCTTCGAAGCCGAGCACCAGCGAAGATTTTGTCCGGTGGACCGGCATGCCTTCGTTGTTGACGACCGAGAGTCGCAGCTTCCCCTCGACGTCAGTGAAGCCGACCTGAAATCCCGAAGTCTTGGAGAAATAGCGGGTTCCGATCATCGGCTTGAAGTCCTTGGCCTTCGGGATCTCCCGCGCTGCGGTGAGCACCTTGTTGCCGAGAACGGCGTCGATCGTCTTCTTGGCGGCCTCATCGGGCGAGAGCGCACCGCCGTTGCTGATCACGATCACATCGAGCTCGTGCGCCGGCACCGTGATCATCTGGCAACTTCCACCCATGACGCCGCCTCCATGGTGGATGACTTCGACGCCCCGATAGGGATGTCTGAAGAGGCCGAATCCGTAGGGGTTGACGCTGCCATTGTTCAACGTCGTTCCCTTGAGCATCTCGGTCCATGTCGCCGCGTTCCCGACGGTCTTCGTGGGAGAGCGCAGATGCGCGAGCCAGCGCAGCATGTCGTCCACGGTCGATACCATCGCGCCTTCGCCGCGCACTTCTTCCGTCGGGAAGATGCCGCGTCTGTAGCGTCCTTCGCCCAACGGGATGTGCAGGTCTGCGGTTCCGGGGGTGATCTCGAGATCGCTCGGCACGGAGGCCGAGTCGACCATGCCGAGCGGATCGAAGATGCGCTGCTTCAAAAAGGTTTCGTAGGGGATGCCCGCGACGCGGTCGATGACGATCGACAGCAGGTGGAAGCCACCGTTGCAGTAAATCATCCGCTCGCCGGGCGGGAAATTCACACCGCGCTGGCGCACCTGCGCGGCCAGGGCGCTGCCTTTGGGCTGGATCACGTTGCCGTCGGAAAGGAAGCTGATGTCTAGATAACAGCGCCAGCCGCTCGTGTGGTTCATCATCTGACGCAGCGTCGGCTCGGGCGACAGCGTCGGCAGTTCCGGCAAATACGTGCGCACGCTCGCGTCGATGTCAAGCTTGCCTTCCTCTGCGAGCAACATGACGGCCAAGCAGGTGAACTGTTTGCTCGTGGAGCCGATGCGCATGCGAGTGCGCGGCGTGTTCGCCACGCCGAGACCCACGCTGGCAAGGCCGAAGCCGCGCCGATAAATAAGCGTGCCGCGTTGAACGACGCCAGCGACGGCACCGGGCGCATCGCTGTGATTGACGGGGCTGAACACCTCGTCAAGTAGGGCACTGACGGGGCGTGGCGTCGACGCTTTGGCGTCGTCCTTGGTCTTTGTCACTGTCGACTCCCGGTCGAGGTCATGAGGCCGATGGCACGGCGGGTACTTGCAGCTGCCCGGCGGCTTCGGTCGATCGAAGGTCCGCGGCAGCGACGCCTGCGACGGTCCGAACGAAGCGCCCTTCGGCGCTGCGGGCGAGCAACGCGCCGAGGGCCATCGCAGTCGCCGCAACACTCGCGACGGCGAAGATGAGGCCGTCGCTCGGACGATTCAGCAGGTCAGACACGAGTCCGACCATCACGGGGCTCATCGAAGCGAGGCTCACCCCCACCATCGTCGCCAACGCGATCACCCGCGTACGCAGTGGCTCGGGCGACATGTCCTGCAGCATCGTCGGGATGACCACGGTGGCGCTGATCAGGAACGCCACCTGCAACCCAAACAGCACGTAAACGTGGAGTGCGGATGTCGATAGCGTCAACATGGCGGACACGATGGCTGTCAAGGCGAGGCCGATCGAAATCACCCGAAGGCTCGTCGCATGGCCAAGCCGGGGGTGCAGCCAGCGCATTCCTGCACCGCCGACCAGCGCGCCGACCACCGTGCCGATCATGTAGGCAGCGCCAATGCCTTGGCCCACCGCTTGGGGTGTGGCACCGAAGATTCGCGTGGCGATGACGGGCGACCACGCACCGATGGCGGCGATGCCCAGGTTCGCCATGCCGAGGGCGACAAAAACCGAAGCCACCGTCGCGTAATTTTGGCGAAGAAAGTCAGCGAGTCCCGCGACGTTGGCACGATGGGTCTGCTCCTTCGCTTCTGCCTCGGGACGCAGCCGAATGAGCAGTATGAGGAGCGCGACCACCGGGCCTGGTAGTGCCACCGTCAAGAAGGCGAGCCGCCACGGCTCGAACGCATGCATGTCAGCGGGCAGCAAGGCGCGCAGGCCGTCGCTGAGGTCGATCAATGCCCCGCTGAGCGAGATGCCGAGTCCTGCCCCCAGGATGGCGGCGACCGCATAGATGCCGTTGGCCAGCGCGCGCCGTTGCGGGGGAACGATTTCGGGGATAAGCGAATAGACGACGGGAGCAAGGGCCGCCTCACCGATTCCCAGTGCAATCGTGGCCGCGAGCAATTGGCCGAAGTTTGGGCGATTACGCACTACTTGACTTTTACCGGGAAGGTCTTTAGAGTCCATTACATCCCTTCCGGAGCCGTGTCATGAAGTCCAAAGACAAAGCCCTTCTGCAAGTCCATCAGATGACGATCAAGCAGTTCGAGGCGCAGTTTCCGGACGAGGATGCGTGCAAGGCTTACTTGACGGCGAACCGCTGGCCCGACGTTGTGAATTGCCCGCGCTGCGGCAACGTGAAGGTGACGGAGCTTTCTACCCGCGCCTTTCACTGGCAGTGCTACGAATGCGGCACCGAAGGCGCGAGCTACCGTTTCTCGGTGCTGGTCGGGACGATCTTCGAGAACACGAACAAGCCGCTGCGTGACTGGTTCCGCGTCATGCACATGATGCTCACCAGCAAGAAGGGCATCAGCGCCTTGCAGGTCTACCGCGTCATGGGCTTCGGCTCGTACAACACCGCGCTTCTGATGTGCAACAAGATTCGCACCGCGCTCGGCAACGTCGAGTTCAAGCGGCTTGTCGGCTACGTCGAGGTTGACGAGACCTACGTCGGCGGCAAGGCCAAGAACAAGCATCGCGGGCCGGGTGGCCGGGGTGACTTCGGTGGCACTGGCGGGCACGGTAAGTCCGTCATCGTCGGCGCCGTGAAGCGCAAGGGCAATGTCATCGCTCGCGTGGTCGCCAACACCAGCAAGGAGACGCTTAACGCCTTCGTGCGCATGGCTGTCTCGACGAAGGTAAGCCTCGTCTCTACCGACGAGCACAAGGGCTACACCGATCTGCGCCACGCCTACCCGCACGGGTTTGTCCGTCATGGCGTCGGCCAGTACGTGCACGGCGCGATCCACACGAACACCATCGAAGGCTTCTGGAGCATCGTCAAGCGCGGCATCGTCGGCACCTTCCACAAGGTCAGCGCGAAGTACCTTCCCCTGTACGTCAACGAGTTCGAGTTCCGATACAACAACCGGAAGAACGCAGACATATTCGGCGCTGCTATTCGCGCTTGCTAAGGCCATGCAGGCCAAGCAGGAATGGGTCGGGGCGCTACTCATAGTAGTTGGCACTCTGCTACTCACCCTTCTTGTCTCCAGTTGGTCGGAGATAAGAAAAGGCGAGATATGCAAGCGCCCAGAACACGGCCAAGTAGAAGAGTGCGCCCATTACGGTGCTGCCCAATACATCGTCGTTAGGTCGGCTGACTTTCTTGAGTCGCACAACGGAGCCATCACCGCTATTGCGACGGTCGTGCTCGCTGCTTTCACTTGGAAGCTGTGGAACTCCACTAGTGATCTGGTGAGGATGACCGAAGGCAGCACGCGGATCATCGAGCGGGCTTACGTGAAGATGTCCCATCGGCCACCGGGAATAAAGTGGTTTGAGAAAGCCCGAGGGGGCGGTAACTTCACGATAGAAATGGAGATCAGGAATACCGGCAACACCCCCGCCACCATCACTGATGTCGTCGTGCGCCCATTCGTCACAATCCCAGGCGAACCATTCCCCGACACTCCGCCCGTTAGGCGCACAAGGTTGGAGAGGGCCTTTAATGCGTTCCTGGTGAAGAATGACTTTTTCTACTCCACCCCGGAACTGATGTGGGTTGACAACGAGGTCGAAATCGAAAAGGGAGAAGCCGTCCTCTATCTGTTCGTCCATGTGGACTACATCGACCAATTCGGAGTTCGACACCGCGCCGGTTATCTCCGCAGATACGAGCCGAGACTGGACAAGCTGCCCAAGCGACGAGGCAACCTCGTTTTCGTTGCCGAAGCCAAATTCAACTTCGACCGTTTGCGCAAGCCCGGCGAGGGCAATGATTGGGACGAGAAGCCCCCAGCTTAAGAACCCGGCCTGTCGCTTTCTATTCTGCGGAGTTGACTTGGCAAAGTCAAGCCCTGCGTAATCGCCTTAATTAAGAACGCCTCGGACATGTCTTGCCTGCAGGTCGAGGAAGCGTCGGCGGCGCCGTCGGAAGAACGTACGCTCGCGGTCCTGTTCTGCGACATCCGCGACTTCACGCCCTTCGCGGAAGCGCATCTCGCCTACGACGTGGCGCACATCCTGAATCGCTTCTTCAAGGCGGTCGGCGACGCCATCGTGATCAACAACGGTGTCATCTATCAGTACGTCGGCGACCAGATCGTCGGGCTTTTCGGTGTCGGTGGCGACCCCCCCCGAGAAGAGTTGCCTCGACACGATTCGAGCCGGCCTGGGCACGCTCGAAGCGCTTGACGATCTCAATACTGAGCTGTCGGACGAATTCGCAACGACGCTGCAGATCGGCATCGGCGCGCACGTTGGCCCGCTCATCGTCGGCATGATGGGCCATCCGGACCATCGGCAGTTTGCGGTGGTGGGCGATGCGATCAACGTCGCCAGCCGCATCCAGGATACGAACAAGGCGCTGGGGACCAGGTTCCTGATGTCGCAGGCGCTGTTCGATCAGGTTCCGCAGGCACCCTTGCAGGTGCGCAGGACGCAGGCCGTGCTGAAGGGCAAGCATGGCGTGTTCCAGCTCGTGGAAGTGATCGGGTTCGCGGCACCGGACGCCACCCTGCTGGTGCAATCAACCATTGGCGTCCTCATGCAGCATCAGAAGCGGTTCACGCGGGAGCTTTATCGACGCCTGTTCGCGCTGACTCCTGCAGCCGAAAGACTGTTCCGGGGCGACATGCAGAGCCAGGGCGAGATGCTCGCCCACATGATGCAGTTTCTCGTGCACGCCGTGGGCCGTCCCGACATCATGACTCTCGCCCTGCGAGATCTTGGCCGGCGACATGATGCCTACGGTGTCGCGCCCGAGTACTACCCGGCCTTTCGTCGGGCGTTTCTCGAATCGGCACGTGGGGTGCTCGGTGACAAACACACACTACAGGTCGAGAAGGCCTGGGCGGACACGATTGACATGATCATCGAGTCGATGCGCGGGCCCGCGAACTGAGGCGGTGGACGAGATCGAGGGACTGGCATTCCCGCACCTGCTGGACGCGGTCTTGCAGCGCGTGGCAAGTGCTCGTACGTGGGGAGCGGGGCCGGAGAGACGGCCGTTCGGTTCCCGGGGGTAAGGAGCGCCTCTCGATCCGTAGATCGAGTGTTCGAGTCACTCAGGGCCCACCGAAATCAAGCAAGCCGGACGCGCACTTGGCGGTGAACCCGCCAGGTGCGTTTTTTCTTAGGTCGGCGCCTATCGGCAAAGGGATAGCACCGCGCCCTGGAATCTATTCGACGAACATCGTCGCCGGGACCTCCAGGAGCGCGCGGATCGCCTGCACGAAGCGGGCCGCGTCGATGCCGTCGACGACGCGGTGATCGAACGACGACGACAGGTTCATCATCTGTCGCGCGACGACGGCGCCGGCGCGCATCATCGGCCGCTCGACGATGCGGTTGACGCCGACGATCGCCACCTCCGGGTGGTTGATGATCGGCGTCGTGACGATGCCGCCGAGCGCGCCCAGGCTGGTGATGGTGATGGTCGAGCCGGTGAGCTCGTTGCGTGTCATCCTGCCGCCGCGCGCACCCTTGGCCAGCCGCTCGATCTCCGTGGCGACGGCCCAGAGGTCGAGCGCTTCGGCATGGCGCAGCACCGGCACCATCAGGCCGACCTCGGTCTGCGTGGCGATGCCGACGTGCACCGCGCCGTGCCGCGTGACGATGCCGACCTCGTCGTCGAAGCGGGCGTTGACCTGCGGGAACTCGCGCACCGCCGCGACGACGGCGCGCACGAGAAAGGGCAGCAGCGTGAGCTTGGCGCGCTGCTCGCCCCATCGAGCGTTCAGTCGCGCACGCAGCACCTCGAGCTCGGTGACGTCGATCTCCTCGACGTAGCTGAAGTGCGGGATGCGGCGCTTGGCGTCCTGCATCTTCTGTGCGATCTTGCGCCGCACGCCGATGACGGGGATCGCCTGTTCGTCTTCTCGAACGACGCCCGTGGGCACGGCGGCCGCGGCCGCGGCCGGGCGCGGCGCAGCGCTGCCACGCTTTGCGGACGCAGCGTCGAGATCGGTCTGCATGACCCGGCCGCCGAGGCCGGTGCCCGGCACGTCGTTCAGCTCGAGGCCCAGCTCCCAGGCGCGACGGCGTATCGCGGGCGAGGCGATCGGCCGCTCGCTCGGGCTCGATGCAGATCGAGGCGCAGTGGCTGCGGCGCTGATCTGGCGAACGCCCGATGCGGATGCCGCCTTCTGCGCGGTCGCCGCCGGCGCCGCGCGGGCCGCCGCCGCAGGTTCGACCGAAGCCGGGGACTTGTCCGGCGCGGGCCGCTCGGGTGCCTTGCCGATGTCGGCCACCTCGATGCGGATCAGCTCGGAGCCGACGGCCAATGTCTGTCCGACATCGCCGCCGAGCGCCAGCACCGTGCCGGCGACCGGCGACGGAATCTCGACGTTGGCCTTGTCGGTCATGACGTCGGCCAGCGCCTGGTCCTCGACGATGGCGTCGCCCGGCTTGACATGCCAGGCCACCAGTTCCACTTCGGCGATGCCTTCGCCGATGTCCGGCATCTTGATCGTGTGCGTGCTCATCGGACCTTTATGCCTCCATCGCCCGCCGCATCGCCGCGCCGACCCGGTCCGGGCCGGGGAAGTAGGCCCACTCCAGCGAATGCGGATACGGCGTGTCCCAGCCGGTCACGCGCTCGATCGGCGCCTCGAGGTGATAGAAGCAATGCTCCTGCACCAACGCCACCAGCTCGGCGCCGAAGCCGCTGGTGCGCGTCGCTTCGTGGACGACGACGCAGCGGCCGGTCTTCTTCACCGAGGCGACGATGGCGGCCAGGTCGAGCGGCCAGATGCTGCGCAGGTCGATGATTTCGGCGTCGATGCCGGTCTCGTTGGCCGCCGCTTCGGAGACGAAGACCATCGTGCCGTAGGTCAGCACGGTGAGATCGCTGCCAGCGCGAAAGGTACTCGCAGTGTCGAGCGGCACCGTGTAGTAGCCCTCGGGCACCTCGCCGAGCGGATGCTTCGACCAGGCGACGATGGGTCGGTCGTGGTGGCCGTCGAAGGGGCCGTTGTAGAGCCGCTTGGGCTCGAGGAACATGACCGGATCGTCGTTCTCGATCGAGGCGATGAGCAGGCCCTTGGCGTCGTAGGGGTTCGACGGCATCACCGTGCGGATGCCGCAGACGTGCGTGAACAGCGCCTCCGGGCTCTGGCTGTGCGTCTGTCCGCCGTAGATGCCGCCGCCGCAGGGCATGCGCACCGTGATCGGCGCGCTGAAGTCGCCGGCCGAGCGGTAGCGCAGCCGCGCTGCTTCCGAGACGATCTGGTCGGAGGCGGGATAGAAATAGTCGGCGAACTGGATCTCTACGACCGGGCGCAGGCCGTAGGCGCCCATGCCCACGGCGGCGCCGACGATGCCGCCCTCGGAGATCGGCGCATCGAACACCCGCGACTTGCCATACTTGGCCTGCAGCCCTTCGGTGCAGCGGAACACGCCGCCGAAGTAGCCCACGTCCTGGCCGAAGACGACGACGTTCGGGTCGCACTCGAGCATCACGTCCATCGCCGAGCGCAGCGCCTGGATCATCGTCATCGGCTTGGTGCCGGCGGCATGCGACGGTGGGTCCGACGCGACTGCCGAAGCCTCGGCCGCGGGTGCATGTTTTTGCGCGGACCTGCTCATGCCTGCGCCTGCCGCAGCTGATCGCGCAGGTGCGGCGGCATCTCCTTGTAGACGTCCTCGAACATCGTCGCCAGCGGCGGCGTGTGGCCTTCGGTGAGCGTGCCGTAGCGCTCCGCCTCCTTCTGCGCCGCGACCACCTCGGCTTCGAGCTCCTTTACGGTCTTCTCGTGCTCCTGGTCGGACCAGGCGCCGATGCCGATCAGGTGCTGCTTGAGGCGCGCCACCGGATCGCCGAGCGGGTAGTGCGACCAGTCGTCGGCCGGCCGGTACTTGGAGGGATCGTCCGAGGTCGAATGCGCCGCTGCGCGGTAGGTCACCCACTCGATCAAGGTCGGCCCGAGGTTGCCGCGCGCGCGCTCGGCGGCCCAACGCGACGCCGCGAGCACGGCGAGAAAGTCGTTGCCGTCGACGCGCAGCGAGGCGATGCCGCAGCCGACACCGCGTGCCGCGAAGGTCGTCGCCTCGCCGCCGGCGATCGCCTGAAAGGTCGAGATCGCCCACTGGTTGTTGACGACGTTGAGGATCACCGGCGCCCGGTACACATGCGCGAAGGTGAGGGCGGTGTGGAAGTCGGCTTCGGCGGTGGCGCCGTCGCCGATCCAGCCCGAGGCGATGCGCGTGTCGCCCTTGATCGCCGAGGCCATCGCCCAGCCGACCGCCTGGATGAACTGCGTCGCGAGGTTGCCGCTGATGGTGAAGAAGCCGGCCCGCTTGAGCGAATACATCACCGGCAGCTGGCGCCCCTTCAGCGGGTCGCGCTCGTTCGACATCAGCTGGCACATCAGGTCGACCATCGACACGTCGTCTCGCGTCAGCAGCAGGCCCTGCTGGCGGTAGGTCGGAAAGCACATGTCACCGGGGTCGAGCGCCAGTGCGTGCGCGGTGGCGATCGCCTCTTCGCCGAGGCACTGCATATAGAACGAGATCTTCTTCTGGCGCTGTGCGATCAGCATGCGAGCGTCGAAGGCCCGGGTCTTCAGCATCGCGCGCATGCCGGCGCGCAAGAGCGTCGGGTCGACCTTCGGATCCCAGGGTCCGACGGCGCGTCCTTCGTCGTCGAGCACCCGCACCAGCGTGTAAGCCAGGTCCGTGGTGTCCATCGGCGCCGAGTTCACCGGCGGGCGGTGCACCGCGCCGGCGGGCGACAGGCGAAGAAAGGAGAAGTCTGTTGCGCATCCCGGCCGACCGCTCGGCTCGGGCACATGCAGACGAAGCGCTTCGTGCTCGCTCATTCGCGTCATCCTTCGCGCCCGATCGTGTCGCGCGCCAGGTCGCTCGGTGCGGAGCGTCGCAGAGGGATGCCTGCGACTCTCCGGTCGTGGCGTCTTCGACGGCGGGTGGCCGCCGAAAGCGTCATTCGGCGAGAGGGTAACGGATTTTCGAGGGCCGGCTCGATGTCCACGAACTCGCCGAGACAGTTCCGGCCTGACTTCCACACAAGAACCCACGTCGCCGACTCGGCCAAGCGTCAACGCGCACCGCGGCAGCGGCGTTGGACAAAGCAATGGCCCTGGCCTCGTCCCGACCCGAAATGACCACCTCCACGCTTCGCTTCAGCGGCCCCGTCCACGAGGCGCGCATCCAGCTCGTCCAATTGCTGAGAACGTTCCCGCAGGTCTCCTTCCGCGAGCGCGCCACCACCGAGTACGAAGTCACGGCGTCCGACGATTCCAGCCTGAAAGCGCTGAGCCGTGTCCCCGGGTGGAGTCTGAGCCGCCTTCGTTGACGGCGCTCCGGGCGTCCGGATCCGAGACGCCCGCTGCCAGCTAGCTAGCGCCCCTCGAGCGGGTACTGCGGATCGTTGTAGCCCGGCGTCGAGGGATGGCCCGGCGTCACCAGGCTGTCGACGAGCGCCGCGTCGTCGGGATCGATCGTGCAATCGAGGGCGCCGAAGTAGTCCTGCCATTGCGCCAGCGTGCGCGGGCCGGCGATCACCGCGCTCACCGCCTTGCTCGCCAATACCCAGGCCGTGGCGAAGTGGGCGAGCGAGACGCCCTTCTTCGCGCAGTGCGCCTTCAGCGCCTCGGCGACGCGCAGCGACTCCTCGCGGAACTCGGTCTCCATCATTCGCTTGTCGCCGCGGCCGGCCCGCGAGTCCTGAGCCGGCTGGCTGCCGGGCGCGTACTTGCCGGCGAGCACGCCGCGCGCGATCGGGCTGTACGGCACGACGCCGATGCCGTGGTGCGCGCAAGCGGCCAGCACCTCGACCTCCGGCTGGCGGTTGAGCAGGTTGTAGTAGGGCTGGCTGACGATCGGGCCCGGCATGCCGAGCGCGCGCGCCATGTGCACCGCCTCGGCGGTGCGCCAGCCGCGAAAGTTGGAGATTCCCCAGTAGCGGATCTTGCCGGCGCGCAGCAGTGCATCGACGGCGCGCAGCGGCTCTTCGAGGTCCATGCCGTTGAAGTCGCGGTGCAGGTAGTAGATGTCGATGTGATCGGTGCCCAGGCGGCGCAGGCTCGCCTCGCATTCGCGCAGCACCCAGGCGCGCGAATAGCGCGACTCGTTCGGCCGCTCCGACATCTTGTTGCCGACCTTGGTGGCAACGATCCAGTCGTCGCGATGTTCGCGGATCGCCTCGCCGACCATGGTCTCCGACCTGCCTGTCGAATAGACGTCGGCGGTGTCGATGAAATTGACGCCATGCTCGCGGGCGTGGCCGACGATGCGGCGCGCCTCGGCGAGCTCGGTCTGGTCGGCGAACATCATCGTGCCCAGGCACAGCGCGGACACCTGGAGTTGGCTCTTGCCGAGGTTTCGGTATTGCATGGTTCTCGCATCATAGGCGACAGCCGCGACACGGGTTTGCCCGTACCGCGAAGCCGCGGCGATGAAATTGAATTACAGCCGGACGGCGGCACTTGCTGAAATTAAATTACAGAGGCGCGACGCCCGACCCGCCAAGGAGGATTCAATGATTCGCAGTCTCTTCGCCGGCTCACCGCCGAAGTCGCGGGCTGCGAGCGGCAACTCGGTCGCCAGATGCTTCCGGCGGTGGAACAATCGGCCGATGGACGATGAAACCTGCATGGCCGAGGCCTACCGCCTCGCCGCCAAGGGCTTCGGCGAGGGCGGCTGCCCGATCGGCGGCGTGCTCGTCCGCCAAGGCAGCGGCGAGATTCTCGGCCGCGGCCACAACGCGCTGGTGCAGGAAGGCAACCCGATCCTGCACGGCGAGATGGCGGCGCTGCGCGACGCCGGCCGGCTGGTGAATCGCCACGACACGACGATGTACACGACGCTGCAGCCGTGCTTCATGTGCGCCGGCACGATCGTCCAGTTCGGTATCCCGCGCGTCGTCATCGGCGACGTGCTGAACGCGTCGAGCGACGAGACGATCCGCTTCATGCGCGGCAAGGGCGTCGAGGTGATCGTCATGGATCCGCAGGCGAGCGCGGCGGCGCGCGATTGCGTCGCCCTGGTCAGGACGTTTCGCGCCGAGAAGCCCGATCAGTGGCTGGAAGACTGGGGCGGCGGCCCGAACCCGGCGTTGCAGCCCGGCTGACGCGAGCGCGCCGCGCCGGCGTTCACGGCGTGGCCGGAACCGCGTGCAGCAGGCCGCGCGTCTCGATGAACGCCACCACCTCGTCGAGGCCGGCTTTCGTCTTCAGGTTCGTCATCACGAAGGGCCGCGTGCCGCGCATGCGCAAGGTATCGGCGCGCATCACCTCGAGGCTGGCGCCGACGTAGGGCGCGAGGTCGGTCTTGTTGATGACGAAGAGGTCGCTCTTCGTGATGCCCGGGCCGCCCTTTCTCGGAATCTTCTCGCCGGCGGCGACGTCGATGACGTAGATCGTCAGGTCCGAGAGCTCGGGGCTGAAGGTGGCGGCGAGGTTGTCGCCGCCGCTTTCGACGAAGACGATGTCGGCGTCGGGAAACTTCTCGAGCATACGGTCGATCGCCTCGAGGTTGATCGAGGCGTCTTCGCGGATCGCGGTGTGCGGGCAGCCGCCGGTCTCGACGCCGACGATGCGCTCGGCGTCGAGCGCGCCGGCGACGGTGAGCAGGCGCTGGTCTTCCTTCGTATAGATGTCGTTGGTGACGACGACCAGGTCGTAGCGGTCGCGCATCGACTTGCAGAGCATCTCGACGAGCGTCGTCTTGCCGGAGCCGACCGGGCCGCCGACGCCGACGCGCAAGGGCGGGAGGCGCCGCGTGCGGCGGGCGATCGAATGCAGTGGGCTCGGCGTCATGCAGCCATTGTCATGCTGAGCGAAGCGAGGCATCCCGACCTGCGACGAAGAGATCCTTCGCTTCGCTCAGGATGACAGAGCCGCATCACGAGCGGAACAGGCGCGAATACTGAGCCTCGTGTTGCGCCGACAGGATGGCGAGCATCGGCGTGTAGGCCTGCATCTCGCCGAAGGGCAGGGCGATCGCGACGTCGACGTGACCCGGGATCGCGCCCGACAGCCCGGCCAGCACGCGTTGTCCGGCCGCCTGGCCCAGCGGCACCGCCTTCAACGCCGCCTGCACCATGTTCTCGGCCCAGCCCGCGGCGAAGGCGATGAGCAGCTCGCGGATCGGCGCGCCGGTCGCCACGCCCGCGAGCGCGAAGGCGACCGGCCATGTCGGCGCCGGCGCCAGCGCTTCGAGCGCCGCGAGCCGAGGCTCGGGCGGATCGCGATGACGTAGCCACTGCGCGAGCGACCGTCCCATCTGCTCGCTCTGCTGGCGAAACTCGGCGGTCTCGCGCGTCGTCGCGAACCAGGTGTTCAGCTCGGCGACCCGCGCCAGGTCGCCGCGCTGCCAGGCGCGCGCCGTCTTGGCGACGACGGCGAGGTCGCTGCGCGCCAGGGCCAGCTGGTCGAGCAGCCAGGCCAGCGTCTGCGCTTCGGTCGTGACGAGCCCGGCCTCGACCGCCGATTCGAGTCCTTCCGAATAGCTGAAGCCGCCGACCGGCAGGCTCGGCGACGCGAGTCGCATCAGCTGAAGCAGGGCCGAGGCGGTCAGTCGCTCCTTGTCGGGCACGGGGCGCCGGCGCGCCCTCATGAGTGCGAGTGCCCGTCGTCGTCGTACGTGCCGCGGTCGCCGTGGCCGTGGTCGCCGTGATCGTCGCCGTGATCGTGGCCGCGGTCATGCGCGCGGCCATGCCCAAGGGCCGCATGCTCGTTCCCGGCGCGGGCCGAGTCGTAGGCGCCGGCCTCGGGTTCGAAGGCGGCCTCCGCGGTGTCGACATGCAGACCCATGCGGCTCAGCATCTCGGCGAGCACGTGGTCGGGCTCGAGCTGCAGGCGCACGGCGCTCACCTCCAGCGGCACGTGACGATTGCCGAGGTGATAGGCGGCGCGCAGCAGGTCGAGCGGCGAGCCATGCGCGCCGGGCGTGACGACGAGTACCGGCTGCGCCTTCGCCTTCACCGCGATCAGCGAACCGTCTTCGGCGACCAGCACGTCGCCGCCGCGCACGACCTGGCCGCGCGCCAGGAAGACGCCGATCGTCCGGCCCTGCGAATCGACGGCGTCGAACCGGCTTTTCTGCCGCGTGTCCCAGTCGAGTTCGACCCTGGCGGCGCGGCGCACGAGCACCGGTGCGAGTCCGGTGCCGGCGGGGATGAGCTTGCTGGCGATGAGCATGGTTACTAAAGCATTCTTTAATTCGTGACGAGACTTTGAAAGGACGCTTTGATGTCGACATTGTTGCCGCGTCACGCGGCCGAACGGTGGCCGCTCAGAACAGAAAGTAGCGCTGCGCCATCGGCAGCACGGTCGCCGGCTCGCAGGTGAGCCGCACGCCGTCGGCTCTCACTTCGTAGGTCTGGGCGTCGACCTCGATCTTCGGCGTCCCGCTGTTCAGCACCATGCTGGCCTTGCCGATCGAGCGCGTGTGTCGCACCGGGATCGCGCGCTTCTTCAGGCCGAGTTGCGCCGGGATGCCGGCATCGATCGCCGCCTGAGAAACAAAGGTCACCGACGAGATCACCAGCGCGCCGCCGAACGAGCCGAACATCGGCCGCCAGTGCACCGGCTGCGGCGTCGGGATGGACGCATTCGGGTCGCCCATTGCCGCCGCGGCAATCATGCCGCCCTTGACCACCAGCGAAGGCTTGACGCCGAAGAACGCCGGCTTCCACAGCACCAGGTCGGCGAGCTTGCCCGCCTCGATCGAGCCGACCTCGGCGGCGATGCCCTGGGCGATCGCCGGGTTGATCGTGTACTTGGCGATGTAGCGCTTGACGCGAAAGTTGTCGTTGCGGTCCTTCGCCTCGGCCGCAGGCCGACCCTCAGGCGGCGCCAGCCAGCCGCGCTGCGCCTTCATCTTGTGCGCCGTCTGCCAGGTGCGGATGACGACCTCGCCGACGCGGCCCATCGCCTGGCTGTCGCTCGACATCATCGAGAACACGCCCATGTCGTGCAGCACGTCCTCGGCGGCGATCGTCTCGCGGCGGATGCGGCTCTCGGCAAACGCCAGGTCCTCGGCGATCGCCGGATCGAGGTGATGGCAGACCATCAGCATGTCGAGGTGCTCGTCGACCGTGTTCACGGTGTACGGCATGGTCGGATTGGTCGACGAGGGCAGCACGTTCGGCAGGCCGGCGATCTTGATGATGTCGGGCGCATGGCCGCCGCCCGCGCCTTCGGTGTGGAAGGTGGCGATGGCGCGGCCCTTGAACGCGGCGACCGTGTCTTCGACGAAGCCCGATTCGTTGAGCGTATCGGTGTGGATCGTCACCGGGATGTCGTGCCGCTCGGCGACGCCGAGGCAGGTGTCGATGGCTTTCGGCGTCGTACCCCAGTCCTCGTGCAGCTTCAGGCCGCAGGCGCCGGCCTCGACCTGCTCTTCGAGCGCTCGTGGCTGGCTCGCATTGCCCTTGCCCATGAAGCCGAGGTTCATCGGAAAGGCCTCGGCCGCCTTCAGCATCGAGTGGATGTGCCAAGGCCCCGGCGTACAGGTGGTGGCGAAGGTGCCGGTGGCCGGCCCGGTACCGCCGCCCAGCATCGTGGTCACGCCGCTGGACAGGGCTTCTTCGATCTGCTGCGGGCAGATGAAATGGATGTGCGAGTCGATGCCGCCGGCGGTGACGATCCGGCCTTCGCCGGCAATGATTTCGGTGCCCGGACCGATGACGATGTCGACGCCCGATTGCACGTCCGGGTTGCCCGCCTTGCCGAGCCCGGCGATGCGGCCGGCCTTGATGGCGATGTCGGCCTTGACGATGCCCCAGTGATCGATGACCAGCGCGTTCGTGATGACGGTGTCGGCAACTTGGGCAGACATGCGCTGGCTCTGCCCCATGCCGTCGCGGATCGTCTTGCCGCCGCCGAACTTCACCTCTTCGCCGTAGCCGCCGGCGCGCAGGGTGTAGTCGTCTTCGACCTCGACGACCAGGCCGGTGTCGGCGAGACGAACGCGGTCGCCGACGGTCGGGCCGAACATCTCGGCGTAGGCGCGGCGTTGGATCTTGGCCATCTCAGTTCTCGCTCGCGTCGTTCGAGCGACGGTCGGCCTCGGTCACGGGGCGGCCCCCTCCGCTCATGTCCCCCGAAGGCCGCCTGTGGCGGCCTTCTCCTCCTAATACTTCGCTGCGGGGGCCGCCCCATGCCCGAGGCACCGCGACCGCCGCGTCGTCGAAGCGGCGAGTCGGCCGCGGATCGGGAGGGTGGGGCGCTCTGCGTAGCGAAGTATTAGGAGGAGAGCCGGCGCGAAGCGGCGGCTCGGGGGACATGAGCGGAGCAGAGCGCCCCGGCCTTCCGATCCATCCATCGCTCCGAGCGTCGCTCACAACGGACCCCCCACGAGCCCGCGAAAGCCGGGCACGACTCGATCGCCTCCGAACGCAACGAGCTCGACGCTCCGCTGCTGCCCCGGCTCGAAGCGCACCGCCGTTCCCGAGGCGATGTTCAAGCGCATGCCACGCGCCGCGCCGCGGTCGAAGCGCAGGGCCGCGTTGGTCTCGGCGAAGTGATAGTGCGAGCCGACCTGGATCGGCCGGTCGCCGGTGTTCTCGACCACGACGGCGAGCGTCGGCCGGCCGGTGTTGAGGCCGAGTTCGCCGTCTTCGATGAAGTATTCGCCGGGGATCATCCTTGCGACCTCATGCGATCGGCTGGTGCACGGTGACCAGCTTGGTGCCGTCGGGAAAGGTTGCCTCGACCTGGATGTCGGGGATCATCTCGGGCACGCCTTCCATCACGTCGGCACGGCCCAGCACGGTCTTGCCTTCGCTCATCAGCGCGGCCACGCTCTTGCCGTCGCGCGCGCCTTCCATGATGGCGGCGCTGATCAGGGCGATCGCTTCCGGATGGTTGAGCTTCAGGCCGCGCGCACGGCGCCGTTCGGCGAGCAGCGCGGCGGTGAAGATCAACAGCTTGTCTTTTACGCGCGGCGTCAGGTCCATCGCAGTCGGATTCGTCGTCGGTCGCCTGGCGCGCCCACGAAGAGTGCAGCAAGTCCGATGCCAGTGCGGAAGGGCCGGGCCATGATACGTCGGCGGTTCGTGGCGTCAGCCTTTTCAGGTGCGCCAGACGCGCGGCGCGCAGGGCTCGAGTTGCCAGGCGCTGCGCCGCCAGGCGCTCCAGATGCGTACCAGCAGCGCCATCGCCGGCTCGACGTTCGGCGCCAGCACGCGCACGACGACGACGCCGGCGTGCGGCGCCGTCGCCCCGGTCGTGCGCTGCAGCGCGTCGCCTGTCGCGACGCTGCGTGCCGCGTCGAGCAGCGCATCGCGGCGCGCTTCGCCGATCGGGCTGCCGGCGGCGAACCAGAGCGTGCCGAGCACGCGATGGCCGGCCCAGCCGAGCGGCGAGTCGAGCAGGCCGGGTGCGTCGCCGCGCACCGTGCCGCGCTCGAGCCACCTGCCGCGGAACTCGATCGACTGGCGATAGCTGCCGGCGACGAAGGGCTGGTCCGAGGTCGGCAGGCCGAGCGCGGTCAGGTCCCAGCCGATCATCTCGGCGCCGGCGTCGAGCTCGAACGAGATCGAGTTTTCGGCGATGCAGCCGCTGTAGGCAATCGTCTCGAGCGGCAGCCATTCGAGCCGGGCATCGCCGCGTGCGTGAACCGTCGTCGACTGCGTGGCCGCCGCGCCGGCGCTGCGATAGAAGCGCGTCGCGCCCGGCGTCGTGACGAGGGCGTGCGCGCCGGCCTCGAGGCCGATGGCGATCGTGAGCGCGTCGCCGCCGACGATGCCGCCGGGCGGATGCACGAGCACGCTGTGGCAGATGCGTGCGTCCTCGGGATGCAGGCTTTTCAGCACGCGCAGCGGCCCGTCGTGGCGATCGTGGACGACGCTGCGTCCGTCGCCCAGGCGATAGTCGAGCGAGAGGCTGCCTTGCCAGCTCACGGTGGTTTTGCTCGAAGGCCGCCCGATGCGCCCAGGCGCGCGTTCAAGCTCCGGCCAGCTTGCCGATCAGCTCGCGCAGCACCTGGCGCATCTGGTTGAAGCCGCGCGCGCTCGGCATCCACTCGAGCGTCGGCGTCTCCAGCTTGCGCGCCAGGCCCATCGGCGCCGCCTCGATCCGCACATCGGGGCCCGCCGCCTCGGTGAAGGCGCGCATCGCGCGCGCCATGTGATAGCCGTGCGTCACGAGGACGACGTGGTCGATGCCGGCGGGCTTGAGCAAGGCCATCGTGCGCGAGGCGTTCTCGCGCGTGTCGCGCGACTCCTCCTCGACCCACTTGAGCGGCCGGCTGAACTCTTCGGCGGCGATCTTGGCAGCGACGCGGGCCTCGGGCGCGGCGTCCGACTGGCCCCAGCCGGTGCCGCCGCTGAAGGCGATTGGCGCGCCGGTCTCGCGGCCGAGCCAGAGGCCGTAGCGAAGCCGCTCGAGCGAAGGATATTGCAGGCTGCTCACGCCGTACTCGGGCGCGAAAGGTTCGACCCCGGCGCCGAGGACGACGATGGCAATGGGCTTTCTCGCCGCCACTTCGGCACGCAGCTCGCGGACCCGGTCGAAGCTGAGCGCCGGGGGTGGCGGCAGCAGCAACTGGGCAACGCCACGCGCCGCACCGGTGCAGGTCGAGAGCCAGAGCATGACGACGCTGGAGACGATGAGCAGCCAGCCCAGGCCGCGCCGAGGCAGCAACAGCCGGGCGCCGATGAGCGTGAGCAAGAGGAAGGGAACCGGCGGCAGCAGCAGCGCCGCCAGCACCGGCTTCCAGGTCTCGATACCGAGCACCACGAAAAGACTGTTCACGATTCTTGTTGTTCGTTATGGACGCCGCAGCGGCCCGCGATTGTGCCCAAGGCCGGGGCTCGCGCGCGAACGCCGTGGCGTCCGCGCCGCGCATCACGGCGCCAGGCGCTCACGCAACCAGTGGCCCTGCTCGCGCCGGTAGCGCAGGCGGTCGTGCAGGCGCGACTTGCGGCCCTGCCAGAATTCCCAGACCTCGGGGAGGAGACGGTATCCGCCCCAGTGCGGCGGCCGCGGCGGCCGGAGCATGAACTGCGCACCGTAGCGCGCGGCGTTGACGACCAGGGTGCCGCGCGAGGCGATCACCTGGCTCTGCGGCGAGGCCCAGGCGCCGATCCGCGAATCGAGCGGCCGCGACGCGAAATACGCATCCGACTCCTCGGCCGAGACCTTCTCGACGCTGCCTTCGATGCGTACCACGCGTTCGAGCTCGACCCAGTGGAATTGCAGGGCGGCGTTCGGATGCAGGGCCAGCTCGCGGCCCTTGCGGCTCTCGTAGTTGGTGTACCAGACCAGGCCGCGCTCGTCAGAGCCCTTGACGAGGACGATGCGCGTCGAAGGACGGCCATCGGCGCCGACGGTGGCGAGCGTCATCGCATTGGGCTCGGGCAGCTGAGCGGCGATCGCCTGCTCGAGCCAGCCGGCGAACTGCAGCGCCGGGTCGGCGAGCGAGGCCGATTCGTCGAGCTCGGCAAGCTCGTAGCTCTTGCGCAGTGCGGCGAGGTCGGTCACGGGCCGAGTATAGGAAGAGCCGCGCCCGGACGTGGGCGTCGCGCTTGCTCGAAGCGTGGCGGGTTCCCCCGCACGAGCGCTTTTGCTTACGGGGAATGCCTTAAGTAGACCTCCCACTTCCTGATTCGACGGGTGTCTCTCATCCTCGGGACATGGCAACCATCTGCACGGTGATCGTTCTCGCTGCCGGCAGTGGCTCGCGGTTCAGTGCCGGCTCGCACAAGCTGGCCGCGCCTTTCGGCGAGCAGAGCGTGCTCGCGACGACGCTGCGCCATGCCATCGCCAGTAACCTGAACGTCGTCGTTGTCACGACCGCGCCGTTCGCCGAGCTGGCGCGCAGCAGCATCGCGGCACGCGACGTCGTGCTCGTTCCCGAGGTCGGCAGCGAGGGCCAGGCCGGCCTCGGCATGGGCTACTCGATCAGCGCCGGGGTCAGCGCCCGCCCGCAGGCCGGCGGCTGGCTCATCCTGCCCGGTGACATGCCGCTCGTGCAGCCGTCGACGCTGCAGGCGGTGGCCCGCCAGCTCGACCAGCATTCGGTCGCCTATGCCCAGCACCGCGGCAAGCGCGGCCACCCGGTCGGCTTTGCCGCCGAGCTGTACTCGGAGCTGGTGGCATTGACCGGCGACGAAGGCGCGCGCCGCCTCGTCGCGCGCTATCCGGCCTTCGGCGTGGAGCTCGACGACCCGGGCATCCTGATCGACATCGACACCTCCGACGACCTGAGCTCGGCGCGCCTCGCCGCTCCTGCGACCCCGGCCTTGCGCACCACCGACGGCGTCAGGCCGTGAGGGCGTTGCG
>JANXXS010000110.1 GCA_025350505.1 Burkholderiales bacterium | reverse complement strand
CGTGCCGCGTGCAGTTGCATCAAGTGTGAAAGGTGGGTGGCGATGACGGTCGAGCAATCAACGACCGTAAATCCGGCTATCTGGGCCTGCTCGCGCTGGCGCTCCTCGATCCAGGTCGCCGGCAGGCCGAACGCCGGGTCGGTGGTCGCGGTGCCGAGAAGCGGCGTCGTCGCGCCGCCCGGGTTGATGGCCAGCCACATGCCCGGGAACGCCTCGCCTTCGCCGACGATGGCGCCGCGCAACGTCAGTCGGTAGGCGCTCGGCTTGAGCTCGAGGTTGTCGCGGATGTGCACCGGCGGCGGCAGGAAGCCGACGTCCTGCGCGAACTTGCGTCGCACGCCCTTGATGCGCGCGAGCAGGTCGCCCTGGCGCGCCTTGTCGACCAGCGCGATCAGGCGGTAGCCGACCTCGAGGCCGAGCGTGTCGACCGGCTGCAGGTCGTCCCAGCTCGCCTCGGCGTTGGCTTCGGGCGGCGGCGGCGGCGCCTTGGGCGCGTTCTTGGCGCGCTGTTGGTGCTCGCGCATCAGCCACGAGCCGTAGCCCAGGCCGGCGGCAAGCAGCAGGAAGACGATGTGCGGCATGCCCGGGATGACGCCCAGCACGCCGAGCACGACGCCGACGATGGCCAGCGAGCGCGGCGACGAGAACACCTGGCTGGTGATCTGGCTGCCGACGTCGGTGCCCTTGCCGACGCGCGACACGACCATCGCCGCCGCGACCGAGATGAGCAGCGCCGGGATCTGCGCCACCAGCGCGTCGCCGACGGCAAGCAGGATGTAGCTGTCGGCCGCCTGCGAGGCGGAGAGGTCGTGCTGGAGCACGCCGATGACGAAGCCGCCGATGATGTTGATGAAGAGGATGAGCAGGCCCGCCATGGCGTCGCCGCGCACGTACTTGGAGGCACCGTCCATCGAGCCGAAGAATTCCGCCTCTTCGCCGACCTCGGCGCGCCGGCGCTTGGCTTCCCTCTCGTCGATCAGGCCGGCGTTCATGTCGGCGTCGATCGCCATCTGCTTGCCGGGCATGGCGTCGAGGGTGAAGCGGGCGCCGACCTCGGCGATCCGCTCGGCACCCTTGGTCACCACGACGAAGTTGATGACGACCAGGATGGCGAAGACGATCAGGCCGACCGCGAAGTTGCCGCCGATCAGGAAGTGGCCGAACGACTCGATCACCTTGCCGGCCGCGGCCGCGCCGGTGTGGCCTTCGAGCAGCACGACCCGGGTCGAGGCGACGTTGAGCGACAGGCGGAGCAGCGTCGTCAGCAGGATCACCGCCGGGAAGGCGGCGAAGTCGAGCGGCCGCACCATGTAGGCGGCGACCATCATCACCATCAGCGCCATCGCGATGTTGAAGGTGAACAGCAGGTCGAGCGCGAACGGCGGCAGCGGCAGCACCATCATCGCCAGGATCATGACGACGACGAGCGGCGCCATCAGGGCGCGGATCGCCTTCGCGTTCGGGCCGAGGCGGGCCTGCAGTTGTTGCATCAGTGGGTTCATGTCGTCTTCCTCCCTCTCGCGCTAGCGGGAGAGGGCCGGGGTGAGGGTGACCGCCGCGTGCGGATCGAGCTCGGCGGGCACGTCGAGCGCCGGCAGCGCGCTCGGCATCGGCACCTTGCCGGCGAGCGCGGCGCGCAGCTGGTACACGTAGGCCAGCACCTGCGCGACGGCGGCGAACAGGGCCGCCGGGATCTCGCGATCGATCTCGGCGTGGGCGTAGAGCGCGCGCGCCAGCACCGGCGCTTCGAGCACCGGCACCTGGCTCGCTTTGCCGACGTCGCGGATGCGCAGCGCCAGCAGATCGGCGCCCTTGGCGACGACGCGCGGCGCGGCCATCGTCTTGTCGTCGTACTTGAGGGCGACCGCGTAGTGGGTCGGGTTCATGACGATCAGGTCGGCCTTCGGCACGGCGGCGATCATTCGCCGCTTCGTCATCTCGCGCATGCGCGCGCGCACCTTTCCCTTGATCTCGGCGCTGCCCTCGGATTCCTTGTGCTCCTGCTTCAGCTCCTGGTGGCTCATCTTCAGCTTCATCGCGTGGTTGCGCTTCTGCAGCGGCACGTCGATGGCAGCGAATACGGCGAGCGCGAGCAGGAGCAGGCCGAGGCCGCCGGCCATCGAACCCGTCGCCGCCGAGATCGCCGCCGGCAAGGGCATCGCAAGCACGCCGGCGAAGGCGTCGACGTGGCGGCTCAGCCAGAACGCGCCGATCGCGCCGAGCACGACCGCGAGCACGCTCGCCTTGATGGCGTCGACGAGCTGCGCCTTCGAGAACACGCGGCCCAGGCCAGCGAGCGGGTTCAGGAATTCGAACTTCGGGCCGAGCGGTTTGGCTGTCCAGGTCCAGCCGCCCATCGCCAGATTGGCGACGATGCCGATGGCGATCAGGGCCAAGCCGAAAGGCAGCACCGCCAGCGCCCAAGTGCCGGCGCCGTCGGCGAGGCGGTCGGTCATGGCGCCGGCGGCGAAGGCCTGGCGCCGATCGAAGCGCAGCGCGTCGCCGAGCGCCTGCTTCAGCGCCGCCGCGACGAACGGCGCTGCCGCCACCAGCAGTACGCTGGCCGCGCCCATCGCCGCGAAGTGGCCGAGGTCGCGCGAACGCGCGACCTGGCCTTCCGCGCGCGCCTTGTCGAGCTTGCGCTGCGAGGCGGGAAGGTTCTTGTCCTGTGCGGAAGTGTCGGCCATGGCGTGGTCTGCTGCAACCGATTGTTCCGGGGTGCTCCGAAAACTTGAGCCGGATAAGGCAGGGGAAGGCCGGGCAATTCGCGGCGCTGTCGGCCGGTGCGCTTCAGGCGCGTGACGACCGGTCGTGCATCCAAGGCAGGTGCCGGCGCGTAGATGGCCTCAATCGAGACGCCGAGACGCCGAGACGCCGAGACGCCGCGACGACGTGGTGCCGAGGTCACAAAGCAATCCACCTACCCTTCGAGGACAAGCATGAAAGTCGTGAAATTCGCAGCGGTCGTCCTGGCCGCATCGCTCTCCGCCGTGGCCCTGACGGCATCGGCACAGGTGATGGTCGGCGGCGCGCCGATGTACTCCAGCAAGGACATCATCGACAACGCCGTCAACTCCAAGGACCACACCACCCTGGTCGCCGCGGTCAAGGCCGCCGGCCTGGTCGACACCCTGAAGAGCCCGGGTCCGTTCACGGTGTTCGCGCCGACCAACGCGGCTTTCGCCGCGCTGCCGTCCGGCACCGTCGACACCCTGCTCAAGCCGGAGAACAAGCCGGCCCTGACCAAGGTGCTGACCTACCACGTCGTCGCCGGCAAGATGGACTCGGCGGCGCTCTCCAGGGCGATCGACGCCGGCGGCGGCAAGGCCACGCTGACCGAAGTCTCGGGTGGCACGCTCGTCGCCACCAAGAGCGGCAGCATGATCATGCTCAGCGACGAGTCCGGCGGCATGGCGCACGTCACGATCGCCGACGTGGTCCAGTCGAACGGCGTCATTCACGTCATCGACAAGGTGCTGCTGCCCAAGTGATCCGGGGCTCGGCATGAAGAGGCGGCCCGCGGGCCGCCTTTTTTCTGTCGTCGAGGCGAGGCTGCCGGCGCCCGCCGTGCGCCGCGCGGCCTACTCCGAAGGGAACAGGCGCGGCGCCGTCCGGCGCAGCTTCTGCTCGAGCGTGTCCCGCGTGAAGGGCTTGACGATGTAACCCGCCGCCCCATTCTGCGCCGAGCGCAGGATCTCGTCCTTGCGCGCCTCGGCGGTGACCATCAGCACCGGCAGCTGGCGCAGCCGCTCGTCCTTCTTGATCGCGGCGAGAAGCTCGAAGCCGCCCATCGTCGGCATGCCGATGTCGGTGATGACGAAGTCGAACTCCGATTCGCGCAGCCTCTCGAGCGCGGCGGCGCCGTCGGCCGCCTCGTCGACGGCGTCGAAGCCCATCTCGCGCAGCATCCCGCGCATGACGCGGCGCATGGTCGAGAAGTCGTCGACGATGAGAAAGCGCACCGGGCGTTCCGTTCGGTGCTCAGCGCTCGCGGCCCGGCGCGGGCGCAGTCGCGTCGGCACCGTTCACCGTGAGCGTCGCGGCCTCGGGCTCGCCCTGGTTCGGCAGCAGTTGCAGCAGGCGATCCTCGGCCTCGTGGTTCATGACGATGATGCTGATGCGCCGGTTCGTCGGGCTCTGCGGCTCGGCCGGAACGAAGAGCCGGCTCGAGGCCAGCCCCTGCACGAGCAGCATGCGGTCGTCGGGCAGGCCGCCGGCGACGATCTCGCGCCGCGAGGCGTTGGCCCGGTCGCTCGACAGCTCCCAGTTGCTGTAGCCGCGCTCGCCGCCACTGAACGGCTGCGCGTCGGTGTGGCCTTCGAGAGTGATCCGGTTGGGCACGTCGGAGAGCACGTGGCCGATCTCGCGCAGCAACTCGCGCATGTAGGGCTTGACGACGGCGCTGCCGCTGTCGAACATCGGCCGGTTCTGCTCGTCGACGATCTGGATGCGCAGGCCGTCCTTGGTCATGTCGAGGCGGATCTGCGACTTCATGGCGGCCAGCTTCGGGCTGGCGGCGAGCGCTTCTTCCACCTTGGCCTTGAGCGCCTCGAGGCGCGCCGCCTCGGCGCGCTTTTGCTCGGCCTGCAGCGCCTTGAGATTGAGGAGCTTGCGCTTGGCCTGGACGTCGCCGTCCTTGACCTGGCCGGTCGAGCGCGACAGGTCGGCGCCGCCGCCGCGCACCACGAACGACGAGTCGCCCGAGCCGCTGCCGCCCATCAGCGAGACCTTGAGCGGCGCGTTGAAGAAATCGGCGATGCCCTTCTTGTCGCCTTCGGTGGTCGAGCCGAGCAGCCACATGAGGAGGAAGAACGCCATCATCGCCGTGACGAAGTCGGCGTAGGCGATCTTCCACGCGCCGCCGTGCTTCGCGTGCCCGCCCTTGCGGACGCGCTTGATGATGATCGGCTGGAGCTTTTTCGAGTCGCCGGCCATGTCAGGACTTCCGTTTGGCATCCGCGGCCGCGATCGCCGGGCTACCCACTCCGCTCATGTCCCCCGAAACGCGGCTGCGCCGCGTTTCTCCTCCTTTACTTCGCTCCGTGGGCCGCCCGACGCTCGTGGCGGACCTTGTTTCCTCTACCCGCGAGAACAGCGAGAACTGCGCGGGATCGGGTCGGTGGGGCGCTCTGTGGAGCGAAGTAAAGGAGGAGAAGCGAGCCGCAGGCTCGCTTCGGGGGACATGAGCGGAACAGAGCGCCCCGGCGGCCCGATCCGACCCGACCGAACGTCCGGCGACCCGATCCCGCGACCAGAGGTCGGCGATCATCACGCCTTCTTACCCTTGACGTGGCCTTCGAGCTCCGAGAACGTCGGCCGATCCTTCGAATAGAGCACCTTGCGACCGAACTCGACCGCCACCTGCGGCGCATAGCCCTGCATCGAAGCGAGCAGCGTCGTCTTGATGCACTGCAGCTCCTTCGA
>JANXXS010000095.1 GCA_025350505.1 Burkholderiales bacterium | reverse complement strand
CTCGAGCAGGCGACGGCGCTGGTGCGCAAGCGCGGCATCGCCAGCCACCTCGACGGCGCCCGACTCTTCAATGCTGCTGTCGCGTCGGGCACGCCCGTGGGGCAGATCGCGGCGTCCTTCGACAGCGTCTCGGTGTGCTTCAGCAAGGGCCTGGGCGCGCCCGTCGGCTCGGCCCTGGTGGGCTCGCGCGCCTTCATCGACCGGGCCCGGCGCGTGCGCAAGATGCTGGGCGGCGGCATGCGCCAGGTCGGGCTGCTCGCGGCGGCGGCTTCGTACGCGCTGGATCGCCACGTCGAGCGCCTGGTCGAAGACCACGCCAACGCCAAGCGGCTCGCCGACGGCCTGGCGCGGATCGCCGGCGTCGAGGTGGTCGCGCCGCACACCAACATCGTCTTCGCGACCGTCGCCGACGGTCGCGGCGCCGCGCTGCTCGCGCGCCTGAAGGAGCGCGGCGTGCTCGCCACCGGGCTGATCGGCCTGCGTTTCGTCACCCATCTCGACGTCGATGCGGCCGGCGTCGATCGCGCCGTCGAAGCGGTCGACGAATTCATGACTGCCTGAGGAAATCGCCATGCCGATCACGACCACCGACGCGCTGGCGCGCACCATCGACCACCGCGAGATCTTTCACGACGAGATGCTCTCGCTGGTGCGGCGCATCATGAGCGGCGAGATGTCGCCGGTGATGATGGCCGCGGTGCTCGTCGGGCTGCGCGTCAAGAAGGAGACGATCGGCGAGATCACGGCGGCGGCGCAGGTGATGCGCGAGTTCTCGTCGAAGGTCGAAGTGAAGGACCGGACGCACTTGGTCGACATCGTCGGCACCGGCGGCGACGGCTCGCACACCTTCAACATCTCGACCTGCAGCATGTTCGTGGCGGCGGCCTGCGGCGCGCGGGTCAGCAAGCACGGCAACCGCAGCGTCAGCAGCAAGTCGGGCAGCGCCGACGTGCTCGAGGCGCTCGGCCTGCCGCTCACGCTCACGCCGCAGCAGATCGCCGCCTCGATCGAGGCGACCGGCATCGGCTTCATGTTCGCGCCGAACCACCACCCGGCGATGAAGAACGTCGCGCCGGTACGGAAAGAGCTGGGCATCCGCACCATCTTCAACATCCTCGGTCCGCTCACCAACCCGGCCGACGCGCCGAACATCCTGATGGGCGTGTTCCATCCCGACCTGGTCGGCATTCAGGTGCGCGCGCTGCAGCGGCTGGGCGCCGAGCACGCCGTCGTCGTCTACGGCAAGGACGGCATGGACGAGGTCTCGCTCGGCGCCGCGACGATGGTGGGCGAATTGAAGGACGGCGACGTGCGCGAGTACGAGATCCATCCCGAGGACTTCGGCTTCACGATGGCGAGCAACCGGGCGCTGCGCGTCGAGACGCCGGCCGAATCGAAGGCGATGCTCGAGGCGGTGCTCGCCGACGAGCCGGGTCCGGCGCGCGACATCGTCGTCTTCAATGCCGGCGCGGCGCTCTATGCCGCCAACATCGCGACGACGATGGAAGCAGGCATCGTGCAGGCGCGTGCGGCCATCGCATCGGGCCGGGCGCGCGCCAAGCTCGACGAGTTCATCGCCTTCGCACGAAGGTCTGCCGCCGCGGCATGAGCGACATCCTGAAAAAGATCGTCGCCGTCAAGCGCGACGAGGTGGCGGCGTCGCGGCGGCGTCGCGACCTGCCTTCGTTGCGGCGCGAGGCCGAATCGCTCGGCGGCCAGCGCGACTTCGTCGCGGCATTGCGCGGCAAGGTCGCCAATGACCGGGCCGCTGTCATCGCCGAGGTGAAGAAGGCGAGCCCGAGCAAGGGCGTGCTGCGCGAGGACTTTCGCCCCGCCGAGATCGCCGCGAGCTACGCGCGGCATGGCGCCGCTGCGCTCAGCGTGCTCACCGACGAGCGCTTCTTCCAGGGCTCGGCGGCGGCGCTCGAATCGGCGCGCGCTGCCTGCGCGCTGCCCGTCCTGCGCAAGGACTTCATGATCGACGCCTATCAGCTCTTCGAAGCCAGGGCGATGGGCGCCGACTGCATCCTGCTCATCGCCGCCATCCTCGACGATGTCGAACTGGCCGAATTCGAGGCGACGGCACAGGGCCTTGGCATGGCCGTGCTGGTCGAAGTGCATGACGCGCACGAGCTCGATCGCGCGCTGCGGCTGGCGACGCCGCTCGTCGGCATCAACAATCGCGACCTGCGCACGTTCGAGGTCTCGCTCGAGACGACGCTGGCCTTGCTGCCGCGCGTGCCGGCCGACCGAATCGTCGTCAGCGAGAGCGGCATTCATGCGCCGGCCGACGTCGCGCGTCTGTGCCGCGCCGGTGTGCGTGCCTATCTGGTCGGCGAGGCCTTCATGCGCGCAGTCGATCCTGGCGCGGCGCTGGCTGGTCTGATCGCATGAAGGCGAGCGATCTCGAGGCGGCGTTCGCGTCGCTGCCGCCGGCGTGGGCCGCCGTCCTTCCCGGATGGACGGGCGAACGGATCGCCGCGGTGTGCCGTTGCGTCGAGGCCGTTTCGGGCGACCGACCGATCGCGCCCCAGGACCCGTTTCGCGCCCTTCGCCTGGTCGCGCCCGATAGCGTCAAGATCGTCGTCATCGGCCAGGACCCGTATCCGACCGCCGGCCATGCCGACGGGCTGGCGTTTTCTGCCGGCAAGGGCCGGCCGCGTTCGCTGGCGCGAGTGCTGGAGGTCCTGGCGGCGGACCGGCCGCAATCGTTTCGCGTGCCCGAGGCGTGGAAGCTCGACGATTGGGCAAGGCAGGGCGTTCTTCTGCTCAACCCGGTGTTGACCGTCGAAGTGGGCCGGAGCGCCAGCCACGTGGAATGTGGTTGGCAGGCGCTCACTCTCGAAATTGTCAGCTATCTGTCTACATTCAAGAAGCCGCCGACCTTTCTTTTGTGGGGTGCCAAGGCGCAGGCGTTCTGGGCCGCGGCCGGATCGCCGCGAGTGCCTGCCTTGACGACCCGTCACCCCTCCTACGATTTTCAGCGCACCTTCATGGCCGAGGGCAGTCATTTCGAGGCCACCGCCCACCTCGTCGACTGGTGGGCCATCGGAAGACCGGGCGAGCCCATGCTATAGTCACCGGTTCGTCTCGGAGGGGTGCCCGAGTGGCTAAAGGGGGCAGACTGTAAATCTGTTGGCTTACGCCTACGCTGGTTCGAATCCAGCCTCCTCCACCACGACAAAACTG
>JANXXS010000085.1 GCA_025350505.1 Burkholderiales bacterium | reverse complement strand
TACATGAGGGCCGCGGTCGGGCCCTTGATGAAGAGATCGCCGACCTCGCCGTCGGCGACCGGCCGTCCGTCTTCGCCGCGCAGCTCGATCTCGTAGCCTTCGACGGGCTTGCCGGTCGTGCCGTAGCGGACGTCGCCGGGCCGGTTCGAGAGGAAGACGTGCAGCATCTCGGTCGAGCCGATGCCGTCGACGATGGCCGCGCCGAAATGGCGCTCGAAGCGCTGGCCGATCTCCGACGGCAAAGCTTCGCCGGCCGACGAGCACATGCGCAGCGCCACCGCGCCGCGCTCGGGCAGGGCAGGCGACGCGAGCATGCCGGCAAAGCCGGTCGGGGCGCCGAAGAACACCGTCGGCCGGAGCGGCGTGCCGGTCACCGCGGCGGCGGTGGCGCCGGTCCACCGCTTGAACACCGCATCGGGCGTCGGCCGCTCGGCCATCAGAACGACGCTGGCGCCGACCGAAAGCGGAAAGGTCAGGGCATTGCCGAGGCCGTAGGCGAAGTACAGCTTGGCGGCCGAAAAGCAGACGTCGTGCTCGGTCAGGCCCAGCACCTTCTTGCCGTACAGCTCGGTCGTCCACCAGGCGTTGGCGTGCGTGTGCACCGTGCCCTTGGGCCGGCCGGTCGAGCCCGACGAATAGAGCCAGAAGGCGACGTCGTCGCCATGCGTCGCCGCAGCGTCGACGAGCGGCGGCGCGGCACGCACCAGCGCGTCGAACGAGAGCGAGCCTTCGGCGAGCGGCGCGCCGGGGCCGGCGACGATCATCGGACCCACCTCGTGCGGGCCTTCGGCCATCGCCGCGGCAAGCGTCGGCGCGAGCGAGGCAGAGACGATCGCCGCCTGGGCCCGGCTGTGCGCCAGCATGTAGGCATAGTCGGCGACGGTGAGCAGCGTGTTGACGGCGACCGGCACGACGCCGGCATAGAGGCAGCCGAGAAACGCCACTGGCCACTCGTTCGAGTCGAGCATCAAGAGCAGCACGCGCTCCTCGCGGCGCAGGCCCAGGCCGAGCAGCCCTTGCGCGAAGCGCCGCGCGCACTCGGCGAGCTGGCCGTAGCCGAGGCTGCCCCGATCGTCGACATAGGCGAGCTTGTCCGGCCGCGCCGCATTGACCTCGAACAGGTGGCGGGCGAAGTTCAGCGAAGTCGGCGGCGAAATCATGGCTTGGCTTCTCCTGGCCACGCACTATACTGCATACATGGTGAAGCCAATCAAGGATCCGGTCCTGCTCGCGCTCGGTGAGCGAGTGCGTACCTTGCGCGCCCGTCGAGGACTGACGCGCAAGTCGGTAGCGGTCGCCTCGGGCGTCTCCGAGCGGCATCTCGCCAACCTCGAATACGGCATCGGCAACGCTTCGATCCTGGTCCTGCACCAGGTCGCGACGGCGCTCGACTGCGCGCTCGCCGAGCTGGTCGGCGACCTGACGACCAGCTCGCCGGAATGGCTGATGCTGCGCGAGCTGCTGCGCGGCCGCAGCGACGCCGAGTTGCGCCGTGGCCGGCTCGCGCTGGCGACCCTTTTCGGCGTCGCCGGCGGCGACACGGCGCGCGCACGGCGCATCGCCCTGGTCGGCCTGCGCGGCGCCGGCAAGTCGACGCTGGGCCGGCAACTGGCCGAGGCGTTCGAGATGCCCTTCATCGAGCAGAGCCGGGAGGTGGAGCGCGTCGCCGGCTGCAGCATCCGCGAAATCCACGACCTCTACGGCAGCAACGCCTACCGGCGCTACGAGAGGCGCGCGCTCGACGAGACGCTGCGCCTGCATGCCGACGCTGTCATCGCGACGCCGGGCGGCATCGTCGCCGAGCCGGCGACCTTCAACGCCCTGCTCGAAAGCTGCCACACGATCTGGCTGCAGGCCTCGCCCGAAGAGCACATGGCGCGGGTCGCGGCGCAGGGCGACACCCGGCCGATGGCGGCGAGCCGCGAGGCGATGGCCGACCTGCGCCGCATCCTGGCCGGCCGCGCCGCCTTCTATGCCAAGGCCGACGCCGTGCTCGACACCTCGGGCAAGAGCGAGGACGAAAGCCTGCGCGCCCTGACGGCGCTCGCCGGCGAGCTGCTCGGCGGCGCCCCGGCTGCGAAAGCGGTGCTGCGCAAGCGTATGAAGCAGACTGCACGTATCGATTGACGATGTATAGAAATATGCATTATCATGCATTGATCGAGCCGCGCTCCCGAGGAGATTTCGCATGGAAACGATCACGTCGCCGCCCCCGGTCGACTACCGCACCGACCCTTCGCAATACCGGCACTGGAAGCTCTCGACCGAAGGCGCGCTGGCGCGCCTGACGCTCGACATCGCCGAAGACGCCGGCGTGCGCCCCGGCTACAAGCTCAAGCTCAACAGCTACGACCTCGGCGTCGACGTCGAGCTGGCCGACGCGCTGAACCGGATCCGCTTCGAACATCCTCAGGTGCGCTCGGTGATCGTCACCAGCGGCAAGGACCGGATCTTCTGCTCGGGCGCCAACATCTTCATGCTCGGCGTGTCGAGCCACGCCTGGAAGGTGAACTTCTGCAAGTTCACGAACGAGACGAGGAACGGCATCGAAGACAC
>JANXXS010000037.1 GCA_025350505.1 Burkholderiales bacterium | reverse complement strand
CATCCCGAAGCAGGCCGAGCGCCCGGTGTACTCGTACCGGCTCTCGATCGTCCACTTCTGGGCGCTGATCTTCACCTACATGTGGGCCGGGCCGCACCACCTGCACTACACCGCGCTGCCGGACTGGGTGCAGTCGATCGGCATGGTCTTCTCGCTGGTGCTGCTGGCGCCGAGCTGGGGCGGGATGATCAACGGGATCATGACTTTGTCGGGTGCCTGGCACAAGCTGCGCGAGGACCCGATCCTGAAGTTCCTGATCGTCAGCCTGTCGTTCTACGGCATGAGCACGTTCGAGGGGCCGATGATGTCGATCAAGACCGTCAACGCGCTCTCGCACTACACCGACTGGACGATCGGCCATGTGCACTCGGGCGCGCTCGGCTGGGTCGGCCTGATCTCGATCGGCACGCTCTACTACATGATCCCGCGCATGTTCGGCCAGACGCGCATGTTCAGCGTCAAGGCGATCGAGCTGCACTTCTGGATCGCCACGCTCGGCATCGTGCTCTACATCGCGGCGATGTGGATGGCCGGCGTGATGCAGGGCCTGATGTGGCGCGCGGTCAACGCCGACGGCACGCTGGTCTACAGCTTCGTCGAGAGCGTCAAGGCCACCTTCCCGTTCTACGTGGTCCGGCTGGCCGGCGGCCTGCTCTACCTGGGCGGCATGGGCGTGATGGTGTGGAACGTCGTCATGACCGTTCGCGGCGGTCGACCCGCGCCGGTGGGCATCCCCACCGCGAACGCGCCGGCGCTCGCCGTGCCGGGCGTTGCCTGAGCTTCGGAGCCTTCCATGTCGCATGACCCGCAAAAAGCGCCGACCTTCTCGCACGAGAAGATCGAAACCAGCAACTTCCTGATGATCGTCCTGATCCTGCTCGTCGTGGCGGTCGGCGGCATCGTCGAGATCGTGCCGCTGTTCTTCCAGCGCTCGACCACCGAGCCGGTGCCCGGCCTCAAGCCCTACACCGCGCTGCAGCTCGCCGGCCGCGACATCTACACGCGGGAGGGTTGCTACAACTGCCACTCGCAGATGATCCGCACGCTGCAGGCCGAGACGCTGCGCTATGGCCACTACTCGATGGCCGGCGAGTTCGTCTACGACCACCCGTTCCAGTGGGGCAGCAAGCGCACCGGCCCCGACCTGCACCGCGTCGGCGGCAAGTACAGCGACGAGTGGCACCGCCTGCACCTGAACAACCCGCGCGACCTGGTGCCCGAGTCGAACATGCCAGCCTATCCGTGGCTGCTGACGACGAAGGTCGACGACGCGAGCATCGGCGACCACATGAAGGGCCTGCGCCGCGTCGGCGTGCCCTACACCGACGACGAGATCGGCAAGGCCGGCGAGAGCATCCGCGGCAAGACCGAGCTCGATGCGCTGGTCGCCTATCTGCAGGTGCTCGGCACCTCGGTCAAGTAGCGGGAAGAAAGCATGGACCTCAACGACCTTCGCATCGGCGTCACCTTGCTCTCGTTCGTCGTCTTCGCCGCCATCGTCCGCTGGGCCTGGTCGCGTCGCAACCGGGAAGCCTTCGACGAAGCGGCCCATCTTCCCTTCGTCGACGAAGAACGGGGCGACAAGTCATGAGCGACTTCTTCAGCGGCGGCTGGTCGATCTTCATCGCGGTGACCACGCTGGCAAGCCTGGCCGCGTGCCTGCTCCTGTTGTGGGTGGCGAGCCGGCGCCAGCCGATGGCCAAGGACAACAGCACCGGTCACGTCTTCGACGAAGACCTGGTCGAGATGAACAACCCGCTGCCGATGTGGTGGGCGGTGCTTTTCGTGCTCACCGTCGTGTTCGCGTTCGGCTACGTCTTCGTCTTCCCGGCGCTCGGCAGCGCCGCCGGAAGCCTGGGCTGGACCAGCCGCGGCGAGCTCGGCGCGGACCAGGCGCGGGCGGGCGCCGAGATGACGAAGATCTACTCGGCCTACACGCCGCTGGCAGCCGAGGCGCTGAGCAAGGACCCGGCCGCGATGGCGAGCGGACAGCGCCTCTTCATCAACAACTGCGCCGGCTGCCACGGCTCCGACGCGCGCGGCAGCAAGGGCTTTCCGGATCTGACCGACAACGACTGGCTGCACGGCGGCAGCCCGGAAAAGATCGAAGAGTCGATCACGCTCGGCCGCATCGGCGTGATGCCGCCGATGGCCGCGGCGGTCGGCAACGACGCCGATGTGCACAACGTCGCCAACTACGTGCTGAGCCTCTCGGGCAGTGCCTACAACTCGATCGCGGCCGCCGCCGGCAAGCCCAAGTTCGCGGTCTGCGCGGCCTGTCACGGCGCCGACGGCAAAGGCAACCAGGCGATCGGCGCGCCCAACCTCACCGACAAGGTCTGGCTGCACGGCTGGGGCGAGGAGGCCATCGTCGCCATGGTCAACAACGGCAAGACCAACGTCATGCCGGCGCAGGCCGGCCGGCTGACGGCGGGCCAGATCCATCTGCTCGCGGCCTACGTGTGGAGTCTGTCGAACGCACGCCAGACCGCGTCGCGTTGAGAGCGCGTCGGGGCCGGGGCCGGAGATGAGCGAGCCGGCGGCGCGCGTCGTCATCCCGATCGTCGCCGCGGGCGACTCGGCGGAGATGATCTCGCTCTATGTGAGCGAGGCCAAGATCCAGATGCGCTCGGTGCGCGGCTGGTTCGCCACCTGGCGCTGGGTGCTGGTCTGGTTCACCCAGCTGCTGTTCTACGGCCTGCCCTGGCTCGAATGGAACGGGCGCCCGGCCCTTCTCCTCGATCTGGCGGCGCGCCGCTTCTACATCTTCGGCATGGTCCTGCATCCGCAGGACGTGATCTACCTCACCGGTCTTCTCGTTCTTTCGGCTTACGGCCTGTTCCTGTTCACCACCGTCGCCGGGCGGCTCTGGTGCGGCTTTGCCTGCCCGCAGACCGTGTACACCGAAATCTACATGTGGGTGGAGCGCCGTTTCGAGGGCGACCGCCAGGCGCGCATCAAGCTCGACGCCGCGCCCTGGTCGATGGCCAAGCTCGCCCGGCGCGGCGGCAAGCAGGTGGCCTGGTTGGCAATCGGCATCTGGACCGGCTTCACCTTCGTCGCCTACTTCACGCCGGCACGCACGCTGGCGGCCGAGTTGCTCGCGTTCTCGGTCGGACCGTGGGAAGGGTTCTGGGTTCTCTTCTACGGCCTGGCCACCTACGGCAACGCCGGCTACCTGCGCGAACAGGTCTGCAAGTACATGTGCCCCTACGCGCGCTTCCAGAGCGCCATGTTCGACCGCGACACGCTCATCATCAGCTACGACGCCGCGCGCGGCGAGCCGCGCGGCTCCCGACCGCGCCGGGTCGACCCGGTGACCATCGGCAAGGGCGACTGCATCGACTGCACGCTGTGCGTCCAGGTCTGCCCGACCGGCATCGACATCCGAAAGGGCCTGCAGTACGAGTGCATCGGCTGCGCCGCCTGCATCGACGCCTGCGACGCGGTGATGGACAAGATGAGCTACCCGCGCGGCCTGATCCGCTACGCGACGCAGAACGGCATCGAGAAGAAATGGTCGCGCCGAGAGATGTGGCGTCACGTCGCGCGGCCGCGGGTGCTGGTCTATAGCGCGATCCTGCTCCTGATCGGCTCGGCCTTCGTCGCCAGCCTGGCCTTGCGCGCGCCGTTCAAGGCCGACGTCGTGCGTGATCGCGGCACGCTCGCGCGCATGGTCGAGGACGGGCGGATCGAGAACGTCTACCGGGTCCAGCTCATGAACGCGACCGAGCAGGCGCAGCGCATCCACATCGAGGTCGAGGGGCTGCCCGGCGCGTCGCTCGATCACTGGCAGGACGTCGAGATCGGCCCGACCGAGGCGCGCTGGGTGCCGCTCGCGGTGCAGATCCCGCCGCGGGCGGCGCGCGAGCTCGGCGCCGGTGCGCACCCGCTGCAATTCAGGATCGCCCTCGTCGCGATGCCGGCGGCCAAAGGCGGCGACGATGCCGCCGCTGGTTCGGCCGAGCGGCGCGAGAAGTCCACATTCCTCGTTCCGCGCTGAAGGAGAACTCCCATGTCCGCACCCTTCAATCCCGTCGCTGCGAGCCGCCGCGCCAGGCCCGTCCCCGGCGCGCCGTGGTGGCGCTTCGGCATGGTCTGGTTCGTGTTCGCCGGCCCGGCGATCGTCGTCGTTGCCGGCTTCGCGACGATGTTTGTCGCCTACCACGGCGCCGATGTCGTGCTCTCCGAAGGGCCGGCGGAGAACGCCAGCCGCGCCGTCGTGTCGGGCCCCGCGGCGACGACGCCGGCATGGCAGGCGCGCAACCACGCGGCGACGCCGGCGCGCTGACCCCGGGTCAAGCCATGAGCCCGCTCGCCCTGCGCATCCTCTGGCCGTCGTTCATCTTCGCCGGCGTGCTCGAGACGATGGTCTTCGCCGTCATCGACCCGCGCGACATGCGCTGGTTCGGCGGTGTGCCGATCGGCTGGACGCCGGTGGCGATCTATTCGATCACCTTCCTCATCTTCTGGAGCGTGATCTCGGGCGCCGGCGCGTTGACGGCGCTGTTGTCGCTGACTGCCGATGAAGTCAACGCGCCCGAACGCGGGCGCTGGCCCTAGCACACCGGATGGATGCGGCCCTGATTGCCTCGGCCTTGCTCATGGGTCTGGCCGGCAGCCCGCATTGCGCAGCGATGTGCGGCGCGGCGAGCGGCGCGATCGCTCGGCAAGGCGGCCCGGCCGGCTTTTCCGAGGCCTTGCTGGCCTGGAACGCCGGCCGCTTCGTCAGCTATTCGCTCGCCGGCGCGCTCGTCGCGGCGAGCGTCGCCAGCCTGTTTTCCCTGCAAGGCGCGGCACCGTTGCTGCGGCCGCTCTGGACGATGGTCCACGTCGCCGCCGTCGCGCTCGGCGTCTGGCTGGCGTGGACGGCGCGAGCGCCGGCCTGGCTGTCCGGCGCGAACCCGCGCGTCGCCGCCTGGGCCGACGCAAAGCCGATCCGCGTCTTCCGTCGGCTGCCGGCGACCGGCCGGGCCGGGCTCGCCGGCTCATGCTGGGCCGCCATGCCGTGCGGCCTGTTGCAGTCGGCATTGCTGGTCGCAGCCCTCGCTTCGGGGCCACTGTCGGGCGCGGTCGCGATGGCGGCTTTCGCAAGCGCGTCGGCGCTCGGCCTCTGGCTCGGCCCGCAGCTCTGGTCGCGCCTGCGCGGGACCGGCGCCGACGCGGTCGCGGCGGCGTGGTCGGTGCGCCTGGCCGGCGTGTTGCTCGCCGTCTCTTCGCTGTTCGCGCTCTGGCACGGCCTCGGCTCGGCGATCGAGCAGGCGCTCTGCGTCGTCGCCGGCTGAATTCTCAGCTGCTCTGTCGAGCCGGGTACGACGTGCGCATGGCCTCCATGGCCGGGCCGAGCCCGAGCGGCGAAGGCATGGTCATGAGGATCTTCTTGAACAGCGGCCGATAGGCGTCGTCGGGCTCGCGATGCGTGAGCGGGTCGCGGTTCTCCATGAAGGCGGCGTCGAGCTCGATCCAGTCGGCCGGCGTCAGGACGCGCTCGGCCAAAGGCAGGACATAGCGCTCCTCGCAGCCGATGTGCTCGAGGTAGGACGCGATGTAGCTGTGCATCGAGGCCTCGAAGCGGTCGCGCCGCGCTTCGGCGTCGTGGGCGTGGCTCATCATCTCGAGCCCCAGCAACTCGTGCTCGAGCTCGCGAACCGCGTGCTCGCTGCCGGCGTGGTCGTGGTCGAGGCGATCGAGCACCTCGGCCAGCTCGCTGCTGCGCTGGCGCAGCAGCGGAAACAGCAGCTGGCTTTCCTTGGTGTGATGCACTTTCTCGGGGAACTCGTCGATGTAGAACAGCATCGCGCGCAGGATCGCCAGGTCCGGAAGGACCCCGTGCCGGCGGCATTCGGACAAGAGCAGGCCGATCGAGCGCAGCACCGCCGACAGCGCGCCGTGCTCGTCCTGGATGATCCGGATCGTGGGGTGGGGCGACATGATGAAACCTCCGTGGGTAGCGGGCAGCGCCTTTCTACCGACGGCAGGAAGATTCACCCACCGTGGTGAACGGACAGGGCCTGGGCCGGCCCGGCGGACGGCGGCGCTTCGTCGGAGATGGCGAGCGCGACGGCGACAAACACCGTCAGCGCGCACGCAACCGCCATCCAGTCGACGAGGACTTGGCGCAGTGAGGAGGAATTCATCGGCTCGGCTTTCGATCGACGGCGATTCATGGTCGATCGACTGTAGGCACGCCGCCGCAGCCGGTCCTTGACGAGCGTCAAGTTCAGACCTTCGGCCAGGCCGCGTCGAGCTCCTGCGACAGGGCGCGCAGCAGCGTGCGTTCGAGCTCGCTCCGGCCGACCCGCGCCGGGCTGGCCGAGCCGGGCGCCGAGAACGCGAAGGCGTCGGGGTCGTCGACCAGTTCGATGACGCGCAGGCGCGGCTGGGCGCTGCGGATCTCGTCGAGCAGCGCCGCGCAGCGCGCGTTGCCGACGGCGATCCCCGTGACCACCGCGTCGGGCGGACCGTCGCGCACGGCGATGCGCGCTTCCTCGATCGTCCGCACCGCGTCGACCTGCGTGCCGGCCTCGCGCAGGAGGCGGTGCGCACGCACGCGCGTGAGGTCCGGCGGCTCGAGGAGCAGCACATGTCGCCCGACCGCCAGCTCGGTGCGCGGCAGCAGCGACGGGGTTGGCGCCCGGTCGGGCGTCATGCCGTCGACGTTCGGAAAGCCGAGCATCAGCGTCACGACTTCACCGATCGCGACCCGGCGCGGGGCGAGGTCGAGGGCGCGCGCGAGCTGCACGAACAGCAGCCAGTGCAGCTCGTCGACGTCGTCGTCGCCCGGCGCGCCGGGCGCGGCCTTCGCGCGTTGCACTCTGAGCGTCAGCATGGGCAAGGCCGGCATGCCCTGGAGATCCGCGCCGACCTCGATCGATGTGCCGATGCGAAGCGCGTATTCGAGTGCAAGATCGAGCAGCTGCGCGAGCGCCGCGCCGTTGACCTCGAGCGCGAGCGGCCCGCCGGGCCCGCGCAGCGACGTGCCATGACGCTGCGCCGCCTGCGCCCAGTCGGCCAATGCCTGGCGCGCCGCCTGCGCCAGGTCGATCCGTTCCCGTGCCAGGGGTGCATCGCCGCCGAGCACCCGAGCGAGCTCCTGGATCTGCACGCCGAATCGTTCGAGACGGGCCAGCTCGGCGAGGGCGTCGTCGAGGACGGTCCGCGCCGCCGGTGCGAGCGGGGCGAGCGCGCCGAGCGAGCGCTGCAGCGCCGACGACGCAGCGGCGAAGCTTTCGCCGACCTTGCCCAGCACGGCGGGCGGAACCTTGATCGGCACCAGGCTGGCGATGTGCGGCGTCCGCTCGCCCGGCGGGTGGGCGGATTCGGGGTGACGGGCGTCGAACATGGCTGTTTCCCGGACTCGATGAGATCGTCGTGGCGGATGCGGTGCGCTCGCGAAGCGCTACCTGCGCTTCAGGCGATGGTCATCAGGAGCATCGCCTGGACCACGAAGCAACGGTTGTCGCCCGACGCATCGTCGTCGCCCAGCGCTGCCGCGAGAGCGGCCGTCGGATGCGAGGCCGAGGCCACGCCGGAATAGACCGGCACTCCCGCGTCGGCGCCGATCTGCCGGGCCAGCGCACGCACCGTTCCCTGGCACTCGACGGCGTCGTAGAGGCGGCCGAGCAGGCGCGCCGTGTGCTGCACCTCGGCGGGCGTGCTCTCTTCCGACAGGCTCGGCCGGATGTACGCGACGTGCGCGCCCAGCCCCCGCGCGGCACGACGGAACAGCACGGCCTCGGGAAGGTCTTCGCTCTCGCACAGGAGGCCGAGCTTCTTGCCGCGCAGCATCGGCTGCGTCGCACCGTCGCGGGCGGCGGTCTGCAAGGCGCGCGCCTGGTCGAGGACGGCGTTCACTTCGGAGGCCGACATCGGATCGGCGTTGGCCTGACGACGGGTGGTGGAGCGGGCGTTCATCTGACTTCGGTGGCGCAGCACGACGAATTCCTGCGCGTCCGGTGAGCCTAGCGACGGCGGCGCGCGCCTGCATTGACGCTCGTCAAGCGCGGGGGGCCGGTCGCTCCGGTGAGCGTCGGCCGCCTGTCACAGAACCGACACGAGCCATTCACACAGCGTTTCCGAGCGACGCTCTTCGTTGGCATCGGGTTGTCTGCCGCTTCCTAGGATGGACTGCATCGACAAGTGCAAGCCGCACAGGAGTTCACGATGTTCAGCAGTGCCAGCCCGACCGTTGCCGCCCCGACCCTTGCGGGCCCCATGCCGATGGCCATGGCGACGCCGAGGACCGACGCCCATTTCAACCAGCGTGCCAGCCAACAGATCGTCGACACGCTCAAGCTCCTGAACGAGGTGCTCGCGCCGCAGCGCCGCGTCATCCATGCCGGCGAGCCGATCTACCAGGGAGGCGAGCGCTTTGCGAACCTCTACATCCTGAACTCGGGCTTCGTGAAGATCGTCGGCCTGTCCGCCGACGGCCGCGAGCAGGTCGTCGGCCTGAAGTTCCGCGGCGACTGGCTCGGCTTCGACGGCATCGCCGACGCCCAGTACGCCTGCGACGCGATCGCCATGGACACCGGCGAAGTCTGGACCATCCGCTACGACGCGCTGCTCGCCGCCTGCGCCCGCGAGCCGATGCTGCTGACCGTCCTGCACGGCGCGATGAGCCGCGAGATCGGCCGCGACCGCGACTCGCTGATGTCGGTGTGCACCTTGCCGGCCGACGCGCGCGTCGCCGAGTTCCTTCGCTACTGGGCCGATTCGCTCGCCCGTTGCGGCCTGCGCACCGACCAGATCATGCTGCGCATGACCCGCGCCGAAATCGGCAACTACCTCGGCATGACGCTGGAGACCGTGAGCCGCGCGTTGTCGCGCCTGGCGCGCTGCAAGCTCATCGCCTTTGCCGAGAAAGGTCGGCGCGAGATTTCCATTCCGGACGTCGGCGGCCTGGCCGACTTCGTGCAGGCCAGCCTGGTGCCGGCGATGCTGCAGTAAAGACGTGCGGCCGGTCGGTCAGGCGGCGGCGCTGCGGCCGGACAGCACGCGGTTGATCGCGCGCGCCAGCTCGAGGCGCGAAAAGGGCTTTCGCAACAACTCCCAGCTCGCCGGCGAGTCACGATCGGCTTGCAGCAACTCCGAGGAATAGCCCGACATCAGCAACACCGAGAGCCGCGGGCGGCGCTGCTGCGCCTCGCCGGCGAGTTGCGTGCCGCGCATTCCCGAACCGAGCGCGATGTCGGTCAGCAGCAGGTCGAAGGCCGCCTTCGGATCGAGCGCGAGCAAGGCCTGCTCGGCGCTCGCGGCGGTCGTCACCCGACAGCCGAGCATCTCGAGAAATGCCTGCGCGACCTTGCGCACTTCGGTGTCGTCCTCGACGAGCAGGACCTGCAGGCCCTGAGGCAGCGTTTCGCCGAAATCCTCGCTCTCGGCCGGGCTCTCGGACCCCCAGGCGTGCGGCAGGTACAGGGTCAGCGTCGTGCCGAGGCCCGGACTGCTCTCGAGGCTGACTCCGCCATGGGTCTGCTTGGCGAAGCCATAGACCGTGCTCAGGCCGAGCCCGGTGCCACGTCCTTCTTCCTTGGTCGTGAAGAAGGGCTCGAAGGCGTGCTCCCGAACCTCGCTCGGCATGCCCGCGCCGTCGTCGGTGACGGCAATCGCGACGAAGCCATCCTCCGACGCGCTCGGGTCGTCGAGCTCGGTGCGGACCGGTTCCGGCAGCGCGATGCAGGGACGGGCGCTGAAGCGCAAGGTGCCACCCTCGGGCATGGCGTCGCGCGCGTTGATGGCGACATTGAGCAGCGCCGATTCGAGCTGGCCCGGATCGGCCCGCACCGGCGGGCAGGCCGGCGCCACGTCGACCTCGATGCGAATGCGCTGGTCGAGCGTTCGCCGCAGCATGTCGGCCAGCGACACCAGCAGGCCGGCCACGTCGACCGCGCTCGGCTGCAGCACCTGGCGCCTCGAGAACGCGAGCAGCTTGCCCGTCAGCTCGGCGCCGCGCCGGGCGGCACGCGATGCCGCGACGACGAGTTGCTGGCCACGGGCATCGCCGGCCAGCGCCGGAAGCTCCTCGAGCACTTGCAGGTTGCCCTGAATCACGGTCAGCAGGTTGTTGAAGTCGTGGGCGATGCCGCCGGTCAGCTGGCCGACGCTTTCCAGACGCTGCGAATGGTTCAACGCCTCTTCGGTCTGTGCGCGCTGCAGGCTGGTGGCGAGCAGATTCGAAAGCGACTCGAGAAAGCGAACCTCGTCGTCGCCGAAGCTGCGTGGCTCGCGCGAACGCACGTTCAAGACACCGATGGCGCGACCGCGATCGAGCAGCGGCACCGAGAGTCCGCTCGTCAAGCCGGCGTCGAGGTAGGACTGGGGGACGGAGAAACGCCGTTCCTGGCGGTAGTCGGCGACGATCACCGGCTTGCCTTGCCGCAGCAGGAATCCGGCCGGCGTGTCCGGCCGGTTCGGCACGCGGTCGCCGATGCGCTCGCCTTCGATCAGCTCGACGCCGCCGTGGACCCGGAATTCGAGCCGGTTCGGCTCCAGCAGGAGCACGACCGAAAGCCCGACCTGCAACGCCTGTGTCGCGATCACGGGCACCTGCGCGAGCAGCGTCTTCGGGTCGCGCGCGTCGACCGCAAGGCGGCCGAGCTGGGCCAGGTGATCGCTGTAGCGCGCCCGCTGCAGGGCCTGCTTGACGCGCGGATAGGTGCCGATCTCGCGGATCGCCGCCACCACCAGCGGCAGGCCATGATCCTGGAGCGGACTCAGCGCGATCTCGACCATTACCTCGGTGCCGTCGCGGCGTCGCGCGGTGAGCTGCATGTCGGTGCCCATCGGCCGCGGCACCGGACCCTTCGCATAGGCCTTGCGGTACGCCGCATGGCGCGGCCGGACGGCGTCGGGGACCAGGGCGTCGATGGGCAGGCCGATGAGCTGCTCGACCGAATAGCCGAGCAGGGCCGCCGCCGGGGGATTGGCCAGCACGACATTGCCGGCGGCGTCGGCCACGATCAGCGAGTCCGGGTAGGCGACGAAGAGGGTGCGGAACACGTCCTCGGGGTCGAGCCCGTCCGGAAGATGCGACGTCGACATGGCGCGGATGGCGTCGTTCAGGTGACTGGCGGCACGAGGATGTAGCCCGCGCCACGAACCGACTTGATGATGCGCGGCGATTCGCTATCGTCTTCGAGCTTCTTGCGCAGTCGCCCCACCTGGACGTCGATGGTGCGATCGAACGGCGCCGCCGCGCGGCCGCGCGTCTGCTCGAGCAGGAAATCGCGCGACAGGACCCGGCCCGCGTGCCGGACGAAGGCGACCAGGAGATCAAACTCGCCGCTGGTCAGGGCGACCTCGGCGCCCCGCGCGTCGGCGAGCCGGCGCGCGCCCGTGTCGAGCTCCCAGCCGGCGAAGCGGTGCTTGCCGCTGCGCTGCGACGCGACGGCAGGAGCGGCGGACGGCTCGGCGGGGAAGGTGCGTCGCAGCACCGCCTTGATGCGGGCGAGCAGCTCGCGCAGGTCGAAGGGCTTGGTCACGTAGTCGTCGGCGCCGACCTCGAGGCCGACGACCTTGTCGACCGAGTCGCCGCGCCCGGTGACGATGACGAGTCCGCAGCGCCAGTGCTCGCGCAGCTGGCGGGCGATGGCAAAGCCGTCTTCGCCGGGCAGGCCGAGGTCGAGCAGCACCAGCGCAGGCGGGTCGACCGGCATCAGCTGCATCAGTGCGTGGCCCTGGTGGAGTTGGGAGACGCGATAGCCGTGACCGTGCAGGTAGGTTGCCAGCAACTGCGTGATGTCCGCCTCATCGTCGAGGACGGCGATGTGAATGTCTGGATTCACTGGGAGCTAAAAGCTGAACGCGCGTGACCAGCCGCTGTTCCGGTCGGCCGAGCGTATCAGCTTTGATCCGGGCCTCGACGATGCCGAGCCAGGCTTGCATGGCGGAGAACAAAGGCGTATTGACGCGCGTCAAGATGCGCGGTCGACCCGCCGTCCACACTGAAACTTCCCTTCAAGTGCGGAGACCGCCATGTATGAACGCATCCTCGTCCCCGTCGACGCAAGCCCGACCTCCATGCTCGGGCTGGACGAGGCGATCAAGCTCGCCAAGCTGACCGGGGCCAGCGTTCGCCTGGTCCACGTCGTCGACCAGTTGACCTTCGTCACCGGTTTCGAGGTCTACACGGGCGACCTGATCGGCATGCTGCGCGAGGCAGGCCAGAAGGTTCTCGGCGAGGCCAAGGCACGTGTCGAGGCGCGCGGCGTCGCCGTGACTTCGTTTCTGTGCGACACCTTCGGCGCCCGCGTCTGCGACCTGGTCATCGATCAGGCGAAGGAATGGAAGGCCGATCTCATCGTCATCGGCAGCCACGGCCGGCGTGGCATGAGCCGCTTGTTCCTCGGCAGCGATGCCGAAATGGTGATCCGGATGGCCCCGGTACCCGTGCTCCTGGTTCGCGGAACGGACGCGACGGCAAGCCCGTCGATCGCGCAAGCGTCGGCGAGAGTCACCATGCCCGCTTGATAGCTCGCCGTCGATCGCGCCGCTCATGCGGCCCTGACAGTCGCACGATCGGCAAGGCGACGTTCAGCGCGAGGTCGTGGCGATGCCGAGCACCGAATACAAGGGGCAGCGCGCCGCCAGACCGGTGAGCAACGGCACGATGCCGACATAGCCCCACAAGCCGATCGTGCCCGTGGCCGCGAGCCCGATGAGTGCCAGGCCGACCAGGATGCGCAGCGCGCGATCGAGATTGCCGACGTTCAAGCGCCCCATGATGTTTCCTTGCTGTGCTGAAGGCCTCACGCTAACGCCGGCGCGTCGGCGTGGCCTTGACGGAGCGCAAGGCCGGCGGCGCTTCAGCGCAGGCGGGGATCGAGGGCGTCGCGCAGGCCGTCGCCGAGCAGGTTGAACGAGAGCACGAGCAGGAAGATCGAGAGTCCCGGCCAGATCGCCATCCAGGGCGCGTTGTCGACGTAGTTCTTCGCCGTGTTGAGCATGCTGCCCCAGCTCGGCGCCGGCGGCTGCTGGCCGAGGCCGAGGAAGGAGAGGCTCGCCTCGGCGATCACCGCCGCGGCGATGGCGAGGGTGGCCTGCACGATCAGCGGCGCGGCGATGTTCGGCAGGACGTGTCGCAGTGCTTGCCGCAGCGGCGAGGCCCCGAGCGCGCGCGCCGCCTCGATGTAGTCCTCGACCTTGACGTGGATGACCGCGCCGCGCGTCAGCCGCGCGAAGATCGGCGTCGCCGAGACGCCGATGGCGATCATGGCGTTGGTCAGGCTCGGCCCGAGAAAGGCGGCCAGCGCGATCGCCAGGATGAGGAACGGGCAGGCGAGAAAGGCATCGATCAGGCGCGAGATCGCGGCGTCGATCCAGCCGCCGAGAAATCCGGCCGCCAGGCCGACCGGCATGCCGAGCAGGAGCGAGATCGAGACCGAGACGACGCCGGCCAGCATCGAGGCGCGCGTGCCCCAGACGACGCGCGAGAACACGTCGCGGCCGATCTCGTCGGTGCCGAACCAGTGCTCGGCGCTCGGCGCCTTGCGGATCGCGCCCCAGCTCGTGGCGATCGGGTCCTGCGGCGAGAGCCACGGCGCGAAGGCCGCGAGGGCGATGAAGCCGATCACCACGGCGAGGCCCAGCATCGCCGCGCGGCGCCGCCGGAGCTTGTGCCAGGCGCGATGCCACGGGCCGTCGGGCAGAGACGTGCGCGCGGTCGCGCCCGAAGCCGATGCGAGCACCGCCGCCATCAGCCGCGCAGCCTCGGGTTGAGGGCGAAGTAGGCGAGATCGGCCAGCAGGTTCAGGGCGATGTAGGCCGTCGCCGTGACCAGCACCACGCCCTGCACGACGGCGTAGTCGCGGTTGAAGACGGCGTCGACGATGAGCTTGCCGAAGCCGGGGATGGTGAACACCTGCTCGGTAAGCACGGCGCCGGAAAGTAGCGTGCCGAACTCGAGCGCGCCGAGCGTCACCACCGGCACGAGCGCGTTGCGCAGTGCATGCTTCAGGACCACCGGCAGCTCGCGCAGGCCTTTCGATCGCGCGGTGCGGATGTAGTCGGCGGAGAGCACCTGCAGCATGGCGCTGCGCGTGTGCCGCATGAGCACGGCGGCGAGCGCGTTGCCGAGCACGAAGGCCGGCATGATCATCGACGCGAGGTTGGCGCGCAGGTCCTCGAACGGGCTGACGTAGCCCGACGCCGGCAGCCAGCCGAGCTGCACCGAGAAGAGCAGGATCATGAGGATGCCGAGCCAGAAGTTCGGCGTCGAGAGTCCCCAGAGCGCGAAGGCGTTGGCGGCAGCGTCCCACGGCCCGCCGCGACGGACCGCGGCGACGACGCCTGCCGGCACGCCGATGACGAGCGCGATGGTCATCGCGAGCACCGCCAGCTCGGCCGTCACCGGCAGCTTCTGCAGCACGAGATTCAGCACCGGCTCCTGGTTGCGCACCGAGTCGCCGAGGTCGCCGCGCAGCACGCCGCCCACCCACCGGGCGTAGCGCACCGGCAGGGCATCGTCAAGATGCAGCTTCTTGTGCAGGTAGGCGATGACGGTCGGGTCCTGCTCCTCGCCGGCGAGGATCTTCGCCGGGTCGCCGGGCAGAAGTTGCTGCAGCCCGAAGATGAGCATCGACACCAGCACCAGCGTCGGCAGTACGGTGCCGATGCGCCGCGCGAGAAAGCCGAGCATCGAGGGCGCGCGAAGCGTGTGCGGGGGGGCGAGCGCCTCAGGGCGCCATCTTCAGTCCGGCCACGCGCAAGAGGCCGTCGGGCAGGCCTCGCACGCCGCCGAGCTTCGCGTTGTAGGCCCAGAGCCAGTTGCGGTGGTAGAGATAGATGATCGGCCGCTCTTTCAGCACGCGCGCGGCGATCTGCTCGAAGACCTTCTTCCGCTCGGCCGGGTCGCGGGTGCTGCGCGACTGCGCGAGCAGCGCGTCGGTCTGCGCATCGCAGTAGCCCGCGTAGTTGAGCGGCTGCTTGCAGGCGTCGAAGCTGAACAGGTTGCCGTCGGGATCGGGCCGGCCGCTCCAGGCGAGCAGGTAGGCCTCGAAGTCGCCCTTGTCCGCCATGTTCAGCGAGGTCGCGAACTCGGCGGCCTGGATTTTCACGTCGAAGCCGGCCTCGCGCGCCATCGACTGCACGACGACGGCGAGCCGCTGCGCGTCGGACGTGGTCGGTGCGATCAGCGTGAAGCTCGGGTTCGTGACGCCGGCCTCCTTGAGCAAGGCCTTCGCACGCGTCACGTCGCGCTTGGGCAGCGGCACGTTCTTCGCATACCAGGCGTTCGTCGGCGCGACCCACTGGTTGCCGACCTGCGCCTCGTTGTCCATGACGACCTGCGCGAGACCTTGACGGTCGAGGCTTAGCTCGAGCGCCTCGCGCACGCGGGCGTCTTTGCCGAGCGGGTTCTGTTGCGCCTTCTCGCTCTTGCCGACATTGATGGTGATGCCTTGGTAGCCGATCTCGGTGATGCTCGCGGTCTTGAGCTTCTTGTCGCTCTTGAGCTTGTCGAAGTCGCTCGACGCCACCCGTTCCGCGAAGTCGAGCTGGCCCGACTTGAGGTTGGCCAGCCGCACGGTGGCATCGGGAATCGGCGTGTAGACGAGCTTGTCGAAATGGATCGCGTCCTTGTTCCAGTAGCCGGCGTATTTCTCGAGGACGATGCGATCCTGCGCCACGCGCTCGACGAACCTGAACGGCCCCGAGCAGACCGGCTTCGTGCCGAACTTGTCGCCCTCGGCCTGCGCCGCCTTCGGCGAGACCATCATTCCGGCGCGGTCCGCGAGCTGCGCGAGCAGCGGCACGAACGGCATCGACAGGTTGAAGCGCACGGTCAGCGGGTCGACGACATCGACGCTGGCCACAGGCGCCAGTTCGCCGCGACGGTTCGAGCCGGCCATGTTCTTGTGACGTTCGATGTTGAACTTGACCGCAGCCGCATCAAACTTCTCGCCGTCGTGGAAGACCACGCTCGGCCGCAGCTTCAGCGTCAGTGTCTTGCCGTCGCCCGACCACTCGTAGGACGTCGCGAGTTGCGGGACGATGTTGAGCTTCTCGTCGATGTCGACCAGCTTGTCGCACAGGGCGGCGAAGACGAAGCGGCCCACCAAGGTGCGCGCGAGCGTCGGGTCAAGAACGTCGGGGTCTTCGCCGAGACCGATGCGCAGGGTCTGTGCGTGGACGACCGCAGGGAGCAGCAGGCATAACAGCGTGGACCAGAGGAGGCGGCGATCGAACGTCATGGAGGGCTCCGGGGGGATGCGTGGGTTCGGGTGACGAAGGCGGACTGCAGTCGTTCCAGTCGTCGTTGACCAGGTGAACGCGTGAGGTCGGACGTGATCGCGATCGGCGCAGGAATCTCGCGCCAGAAGTGACAGGCGACCGCATGTCCGTCGTCGATCACGAGCGGCGGGCTTTGCTGCGAACAAAGCGCGCGCGCATGCGGACAGCGCGTATGGAAATGGCA
>JANXXS010000025.1 GCA_025350505.1 Burkholderiales bacterium | reverse complement strand
AGCGCCGTAGTAGTTCCACCAACCTCGTATCGTGGGATTGCATTGCTTGGCGACTTCAACAAGTGGCTTTGACGTTTCGCCCGTAAGTCGCCACCCCCGCACCTGCTCTCGCATCCGTTTCAAGGCAACAGGACTAGCACTAGCGCCAGGCAAGAAGCTGGTAGAAACGCGCCCGTACTTTGTCTGCGCCCTTCGCGGCCGAAACTGGAAGCCCAAGAATGTGAAGGTCACATTCGGATAGGCTTGGGTGCGGCTGCGGTCCTTGCAATAGACGATCTTTGGACTGGACCCCGTTCCGTGGACGCCACGAAGCGCGATGAGCGTTATCCACGGACGGCCGGTTCGGTCGCTTGCGACGAACCGGTAGCCGGCCGTCGGTGGGTAACGCGGTGCCTCAGTGCGGCGCAGCCGTGGTCAATGAGTTTGACCCCCGCGCGCCAGCGCCGCTCGAACTCCGCCGGAGTGATGTTGCCCAGGGAGGAATGGCGCCTCTCGGTATTGTAGTAACCGATATATTCGACGATCGCTTGGCGCGCCTGCGCGCGAGTCTCGAAGTGCTCGTCGTTCACGCACTCGACCTTCAAGGTGCCGTTGACCGATTCCATCGGCGCGTTGTTTCAGCAGTCCCCCTTGCGACTCGTCGACACCGTGATGCCGCTTAGCTATCCAACGGAACGGGTTGATGTTTCGACAAATGCATCGCTCTTCACTGGGCGCTGTAGCGGTCCCACGTTTGCACGAGACAGGATGACTTCCAGTCGGTCGCCCAGGAGACGCCAAGCTTCGCGCTTCTCGTCTGCCTGGTCATAGTGTCATCGTGCAGATAATGTCGCCGCATTTTGCTTCCAAGCAGCGCATGGTTCTGAAATCGGTCAATGACATCTGGACTGACCCGCAGCGACTACGTTGCTACAAACCGCATTGAGATCTCCCGCGCAGCGGCAGTCAGTTGCGCAAGGTGCGCCTTAACCATCTGGGGCACTGTGGCAACCGTATGCATCCACGTCAAGTTGACCGACGCGATCACCTCCTCCCCAGCCCAAATCGGCACCGCGATCGAATCTCTGTCATCGTTCCATTCACGACGGGTCTGGTCGAAGTGACCTCCGAAATCGGGAGTTCGGTGTCCATATCCCAAGCGCCTTGTCTCTCCGAGCAAGCGCTCCACCATCGCCGGCTGGCGCGCCATGAAGTTGCCCGGATCGTTGCTGGCCGCAAGACGCAGAAGCATCGCCTGACGCTCGCTCTCGCTACAGAAGGCGATATAGGCGCGACCCGTCGCAGAACGCAGCATATTTATTCGAAAGCCGATCGGTCCTACTTGGACGTACGAGAAGTAGGACTTCGGTCGATTGGTCTCGATCACCTCCATGCAATCGAGCCGAGGGACGGCTAGCACGGATGGCCAGTTGACCTTGCGGCACAGACGCTCCATCACTGGCGACGCGACCTCGACCAGATAGTTCTCGTCGCTGAGTTGCGGAGCGCGCGGCTTCAGTGTGTGGCTTGCCATGTAGGCACCGTCGGCGAGTCGCTGCCAGACCATGCCGCGCTTTTCCAAGGTCACGATCAGTCTCGTGAGAGTCGCCTTGGGCAAGCCAGTTGCAAGGAACAGGTCGTGCAAGCTCGCGGCGCGAGCCTGGTGCAAATGCGCGAGCACCTCGAGGCCGCGGTCCAGGGCGCGGATCGTTTTGACCTTGTAGTCACGCATGGGCTTTGGGGACTCCGCGTTTCACCAGGAGAAAACTTAGCCGACGATGCTACCCGTCAATCCGATCGCCGCCAATACTTTCGCCATACCCGGAAACCAACAAGCCGGGAACGAAGAATGTGACAGGAGACAAGCATGCGCTCGCTGTGCTCCTGTTCACCTGAACGAGCCAGCCGCGCTTAAGGAGCCATGTTCATGAGCTTTTCCCACGAAGATGTCGAACGCCTGATCAAACTGCTCGACATCTCGCACTTCGACGAACTGCACCTTGAAGCAGAAGGCATCAAGCTGTCGTTGCGCAGAAACGGCGCCCCGGCCACGTTGCCGACGCCCGTTCGATCGACGCCGGCCGCCGCGCCGCGGGGTTCGCCGCCAGCCCCTGCCGCGGCTCCGGCCGCTGTGTCAACTGATTCGACCCTGCTCGAGATCCGTGCGCCGATGCTCGGCACCTTCTACGGCGCACCCAAGCCTGGCGCCGAGCCCTTTGTCGCCATCGGCGGCCGCGTCTCCGCCGACAGTGCTGTCGGGATCATCGAAGTCATGAAGCTGATGAATTCGATCTCGGCCCGCGTCGAAGGCGTTTTGGTCGAAGTTCTCGTTCGCGACGGAGACCTGGTCGAATTCGAACAGGTGTTGATGCGCGTGCGCCCGGCATGAGTGCGACCGTGCGCAGCGCTGAACACGTGACCGGCGCCCAGCCGATTCGACGGGTCCTGGTGGCCAATCGCGGTGAGATCGCCGTCCGCATCATCCGCACCCTCAAGAAACTGGGGCTTGAATCGGTGCTGGCGGTCTCAGCTGCCGATCGCAACACGCTGGGAGCACGGCTGGCCGATCGTGCGGTGTGCATCGGTCCGGCGCGAGCCACCGACAGCTACCTGCAGATCGGCACCCTCATCGAAGCCGCCAAGGGCGTCGGTGTGCAGGCGATCCATCCAGGTTACGGATTCCTCTCCGAACGTGCGGCATTCGCTGCCGCATGCGAGGAGCACGGTGTGATCTTCATCGGGCCCACAGCCGCACATATCGAGCGTGTTGGCGACAAGCTGGAGGCCCGCCGCTGCGCGCAGGAGGCCGATGTGCCGATCGCCCCGGGCGGCCCGGTCGACAGCTTGGCTGCGGCACTGGCGCTGGCCGAGACGATTGGCTACCCGGTCTTGATCAAGGCCGTCGGCGGCGGCGGTGGACGCGGCCTGAAGCGGGCCAACACGCCTGAAGAACTCAACGCCCTTTTCGACATGGCGAGCTCCGAGGCCCTGGCCGCTTTCGGCGATGGTCGGGTGTTCATCGAGTGCTACGTCACGCAAGGGCGTCACGTCGAGGTGCAGATCCTCGGAGACGGCGAGAACGTCATTCACCTCGGCGATCGAGACTGCTCGGTCCAGCGGCGCTACCAAAAGCTCATCGAAGAAGCCCCCGCACCTTCGCTGAACGAGGACATGCGACGGGACCTGCACGCGGCGGCCATACGTTTTTCAAAGCACATCGGCTATCGCAGCCTCGGGACGGTGGAGTTTCTGGTCGACATCGCGCGCAAGCGCTTCTACTTCCTCGAGATGAACGCGCGTATCCAGGTCGAACATCCGGTGACGGAGCAGATCACCGGCCTCGACCTGGTGGCCGAGCAGATCTCGGTGGCGCAGGGTCAGCCGTTGAGACTGACTCAAGGCGATGTCCGGTTGACGGGCCATGCCATCGAGTGCCGCATCAACGCCGAAGATCCGGTGCATGACTTTCGCCCGGCGCCTGGCCGGATCACCGATGTGCACTTCCCGTCTCGAGACGGTCTGCGCGTGGACACGCACATCGAGAGCGGCGCGATGATCTCCCCGTACTACGACTCGATGATTGCCAAGGTCATCGCTAGCGGACAGACTCGCGAGGAAGCGCGGCATCTTCTCCTTTCGTCTCTCGTCGATGTGCGAGTAGGTGGTGTGCTGAACAACATCGCGTTGCACCGCGCTGTGCTGGCGACGCCTGAATTCACAGCCGGCGGTTTCGACACCGGATTTCTGGGGCGGTTCCTGGCCGGTCCCGACGCCGGGGCTTTCATTCAACCCGTGCAAGGAGCACGCCGATGAGCGCACCCCTCGATTTCGTCGACACGACGCTTCGCGACGGCAACCAAAGTCTGTGGGGCGCGGTAGGCCTGCGCACAGGGATGATGCTAGAGATCGCGGCGGACCTCGATCGCGTGGGCTACCGCGCGATCGATTTCACCACCAGCACGCATATGGCGGTCACGGTGCGTTTCCACAAGGAAAACCCTTGGGAGCGCATCCGCTTGATGAAAGCCCGCATGCCACGCACGCCGCTGAGCTTTCTGTCGACCGGCATGCGCTTCATCTCCTGGGAGACGGCTCATCCGGAACTGATGGAGCTCTCGTACAAGTTGCTGGTCCGCAGCGGCATCGAGCGCTTCATGGTGATGGACCCCATGAACAACATGCAGGCCGTGGTAGATAGCGCCACCGCGATTGCAGCGGCTGGCGGGCGCGAGATCGTCGGCGCCGTCGTCTACACGGTCAGCCCGATACATGACGATGTGCACTTCGCCAATGCGGCACGCCAACTCGCGGCAGTTCCCGCGATCTCGCGTGTCTACCTGAAGGATCCCGGCGGCCTGCTGACGCCAGAGCGCGCGCGCACGCTGTTGCCGGCGCTGCACACCGCGCTCGGTGGCAAGCCCCTCGAGTTGCACTCTCACTGCACGATCGGACTGGCGCCATTCACGTATTCCGAAGCCCCGGAGTTGGGCGTCGAGACGCTGCACACCGCCGCGCGCCCGGTCGGCAACGGCAGCAGTCAGCCGGCGATCGAAAACGTGGTGGCCAATCTGCGCAGCAAGGGCGTCTCCATCGATCTGGACATGGAGGCTGTCGCGCGCATCAGCAGCTACTTCGAAAAGCTCGCGGCAGCCGAAGGCCTGGCGCCCGGGGTACCCCAGGAATACGACGTGCGCTACTTCCAGCACCAGCTCCCGGGCGGGATGATCGGGACGATGCGGCGCCAGCTGCGCGAAATGCGCCAGGAGCATCGCCTGCCGGAGGTGTACGAAGAGGTGGAGCGCGTGCGCCGCGAGTTCGGCTACCCGATCATGGTGACGCCGTTCTCGCAAGTCGTCGGGACGCAGGCGGTGATGAACGTCCTCGCGCCGGAGCGGTATGCCAACGTGCCCGACGAAGTCATCCGCTACGTCCTCGGCAAGTTCGGTACGCCCCCGGCGCCGATGGATCCGAACGTGCGAGACCGGATCGAGCAGTTGCCGCGCGCGCGAGAGCTCGCCAGCCAAGCCGCCATGCCGGAACTGTCCGAGCTGCGGCGGCGGTTCGACGCCGGGCTCTCCGACGAAGAGTTCCTGCTGCGCGCGACGATGCCCGCGGAGCAGGTCGACGCCATGGTGGCGGCGGGCCCGAGTCGTGAGACCTACAGCGCCGTGGCCAGCCCGGTCGAAAAGCTCATCACCGAGTTGTCGCGGCGACCCGACGTGACTCACGCACGCTTCGAAAGGGACGGGTTTCTGGTGGACCTGCGCGCCAATCGGCCGGGCTCTGCCCCAGGACAAGCTGCATGAACAGTGCTCCGATCAAGACATCCGTGCCGACGCTGGCGGGCGTACGTGGCTACGTCTTCGACGTCGATGGCACGCTGGCGCTCGCAGACAAGCAGTTCAGCGGGTATCAGCCCCTGCCGGGAGCATGCGAACTGCTGGCCTTGCTGCGCCAGCGCGAGGTGCCGTACGTCGGTTTCACGAACGGCAGCGCCAAAACCCCGTCACAGCTTTCGAAAGCGTTGACCGACATCGGCATCGAGATCGACGAGCGTCACATGCTGACCCCGGTCAGCGTGGCCCTCGATCTGTTCAAACGTCGCGGCTACAAGCGACTGCTCGTGCTGGGTGGCGAGGGCGTCTGGAAACCGCTGGTCGAGGCCGGCTTCGATGTCGTGCGGTCCCCCGAACGTGCCGACGACGCAGATGCCGTGCTGATCGGCTGGTACCCCGGCTTCGTACTCGCCGACCTGGACGCAGCGTGCCGCGCCGTCTGGGCCGGGGCGACGCTGTACACCGTCTCCAAGGCCGCGTACCTGGCAAGCCGCGAGGGACGCACCTTGGGCGTCTCCGGCGCCCTGGCCGCGGCGGTGCGCAGCGTCACCGGCAAGAACGCCGTGGTCGTCGGCAAGCCATCGGCTCAGGCGCTGGCTTGTGCAAGCGCCCGTCTGGGAGGCGTCAAGCCGGCGCAAATGGCCATCGTCGGCGACGACATCAGCCTGGAGAACGCGATGGCACTCCGCGGCGGCGCGTTCTCGGTCGGCGTGCACACCGGATTGAGCAGCGGCGCTGACTTCGACCAGTTGCCGGCCCAGAGCCGTCCCCATCTGTCGTTGACCGGCGTCGATCGGCTGCTGGAGATGCTGACATGAGCCCATCGGAGTCCGCGCCAGGTGCGGTGCTGTGGACACCGCGGCCCGATCAGATCGAGCCGACCCGTCTTGCGGCCTACATGCACTGGCTGGCGGCCCAGCGAGGGCTGAACTTCGACAGCTACCAGAGCCTGTGGACTTGGTCGGTCGACGAGCTCGAGTCGTTCTGGCAATCGATCTGGGACTTCTTCGACCTTCAAGCCGAAGGCTCTCGGGTGCCCGTTCTCGGTGGCTCGACCATGCCGGGCGCGCACTGGTACCCGAACGCGCGGCTGAACTACGCAGAGCACGTGTTCCGCTGTGCTACCGACGAGCGGCCGGCGCTGATCGCCCGCAGCGAGGACACCGGCACGCACGAGGTTTCGTGGGCCCAACTGAAACACGACACCGGGGCCCTGGCAGCCCATCTGCGGAACCTCGGCGTGGGCCCGGGTGACCGCGTGGCGTCGTACATGCCCAACCGCCCCGAGACGGTCGTTGCGTTTCTCGCTTGCGCCAGCATCGGCGCGATCTGGTCGAGTTGCGCGCCCGATATGGGTGCCACCGTGGTACTGGACCGTTTCCGCCAGATCGAGCCCAAAGTGCTGCTGGCGGTGGACAGCTACAGCTACAACGGCAAGACCCACGATCGGCGTGAGCTGGTCGATGAGTTGCTGCTCGAGCTGCCGACGGTCCGTCACGTCATCCATATCGCGGGACCGGTCTGTCGCGCAGCGTCGCACAAGCCGCCGTCGTGGCGGGACCGGCTGAGTTGGCCGGACGCGATCGCGGTAGATGCCGAGTTGCGATTCGAACGTCTGCCCTTCGAGCACCCCGCTCTGGATCGTCTATTCGTCAGGAACCACCGGTCTGCCCAAGGCGATCGTGCACAGCCAGGGCGGCATCGTGTTGACGCACCTGAAGACCATGGCGCTGCAGCACGATCTGCGGCCGGGGGACCGGCTGTTGTTCCTGGGCGGCACAGGCTGGATCGTCTGGAACCTGCAACTCGGAGCCTTGTTGACCGGTGCCAGCATCGTGCTGTACGACGGCAACCCCGCCTGGCCGGACAACACTGCGCTGTGGCGATTCATCGACGAAGAGCGAGTCACGCTCTTCGGCTGCGGCGCGGTCTACCTGATCAACTGCATGAAAGACGGCCTGCGCCCTCGCGATCTGGTGCCGTTGCAGAGCCTGCGCGCGATCAACGCCACCGGCTCGCCGCTGCCGATCGACGCCTACCAATGGGTATACGACGCCGTGAAGCCGGATCTGTGGCTGGCCTCGATCAGCGGCGGTACCGACATCGCTTCGGGATTCGTCGCCTGTGCACCGATCCTGCCGGTCAACGCCGGCGAGATCCAGTGCCGTGAACTCGGCGTCGCCGCCTATGCATACAACGACCACGGCGATCCAGTGATCGACGAAGTGGGTGAACTGGTGATCACAAAGCCCATGCCGTCAATGCCCATCTATTTCTGGGGAGACCCCCAACACCGTCGCTATCGCGAGAGCTATTTCGAAACATACCCCGGTGTCTGGCGCCATGGCGACTGGATCCGCTTCACATCGCGAGGCACTTCGGTGATTTATGGGCGGTCGGATTCGACGATCAACCGCCACGGCATCCGCATGGGCACGGCCGAGATCTACCGCGTGGTCGAGGAGTTGCCGGAAGTTCGCGACAGTCTGGTGGTCGACCTCGAGTACCTGGGGCGGCCCTCCTTCATGCCGTTGTTCGTCGTGCTGGCCCCGGGCTGCGTTCTCGACGAAGCGTTGAAGACGCGCATCGCGCAGCAGATCCGAAGCAAGGCCTCCGCGCGCCACGTGCCCAACGAGATCTACCAGGTCGACGAGATCCCGCGCACGTTGACCGGCAAGAAGATGGAAGTGCCGATCCGCAAGCTTTTGCTCGGCGCGTCCCCCGAAAAAGTCGCCAGCGCTGATGCGATGGCCAATCCGAGGAGCATCGGCTTTTTTCAGCGTCTGGCCGAGGAGATGACGACCTCCGCAAACGCGTTGGACCCGCGAGGTGCCACTAGCCGACGGCACCCGCATCACATCGACCGTGTTTGAACACGAGAAGGAGATAGGCAATGAGCAGCAAACCCAAGGTACTGATGATCATCACGCTGGACACCAAGGCGGTGGAGGCGCGGTACATCCGTGAAGTACTCGAGTCCCAGGGCGTGGACGTGGTGCACCTCGACCCCAGCATCCGCGAATCCACCGATCCGAGCGTCGAGATTCCGCCCGAGGCCGTCGCTGCAGCGGCCGGCAAAACGTTGCAGGAGGTCCGCGACCTGAAGCACGAGGGCAAATGCCAAGGTGTAATGATCGAGGGTTCGGTCAAATGTGCGCTTGAATATCACGCCAAGCACGGCTTGAGCGGCATCATCGGCGTCGGTGGCTCCATGGGCACCGCCCTGGGCACCGTGGTGATGGGAGCCTTCCCCTACGGTCTTCCCAAAGTGATGGTGTCGACTATGGCCTCGGGCTTTACCAAGCCTTTCATTGGTGCCAAGGACATCAACATGTTCAACCCGGTGTGTGACATCGCCGGCCTGAACAGCATCACTCGCGACGTGTTCCGCAATGCAGCCCTTGCCACCGCAGCGATGGCCAACAACTACTCGCCGACCCGAGTCGAACCCAGGCCGCTGATCGCGATGACGACGTTGAGCACGATCGACCGCTGCACCGTCAACGTGCGCAAGCAACTGGAGGCCAAGGGCTACGAAGTCATGGTCTTCCATACGCTCGGTACCGGCGGCATGGCGATGGACCAGATCGTCAGCGAGCGTGACGTGGCTGCGGTGGTCGACACGTCTCTGGTGGAAATCAACGATTTCCTGAACAACGGCATGTGCAGTGCCGGTCCCGACCGCGCAAAGGCGGCGCTTGCCAAGGGTATACCGGTCGTTTTCGCGCCTGGCAACGCTGACTTCATGGTGGCCGGCCCGATCGACATGGCCAAGACCATGTTCCCCAACCACCGATACCACATGCACAACCACGCGCTGACGGCAGTGCGCACCGAAGCCGGCGAACTGCAGGCGCTGGCGAAGCACATGGGCGGCTTGATCGCCGATGCCAAGGGACCCGTCTCGTTCTTCGTGCCACTCAAGGGCTTCTCTCACCACGACAGCCCCGAAGGACACCTGCATGACCCGTCGCTGTGTCCAGTGTTCGCCGCGGCGCTGAAGAAAGAACTTCCCAAAGGGACGGTCGCGCGCGAGTTCGACTGCCACATCAACGACCCGCAGTTCGCGGATGCGATCGTCGAGCAGGTGCTGGCCTACACCCGAGACCGGCAGCCGGGCAGGGCGTGACGGCATCGAGCGCTCGGGAGGTCAAGGGCTCTTGGCCCACCCGAGTTCCGGCACGCGCAGATGCCAGTCCGTTGCGTGCTGGAATGCGGAGCCAAGCGCCAGCAAGCGCGCTTCGGCGCCTGCTTGCCCCACGAGCTGTATTGCTACCGGCAATCCGAGCGCGTCGAAGCCCGCCGGCAGGCTGAGCGCGCAGCCGCCGACATGATTGACCCAGCGCGTGAACTGTCCCAGCGGCGAGCCCCGTTCGTCAACCGAATCGAGGGCCGGCGCGCTGCAATGCACCGTGGGCATGAGCAAGACTTCATCGGCGGCAAACCACTGCCGAAAGCGCGCACTGGCGTCAACGCGCGCAGCGCGCGCGGCGGCAATCGTGCCCGAGTCGGTCAAGCGAGCCTGTTCGAAGCGACGTTGAATATCCGCTCCGAACGCGCCCGAATCCGTCTCGAACCGGCCACGGTGCAAGGCCCATGCCTCGGAACCGATCAATGTGCCAGCATCACGCGTCAGCTCCGCCAGCGCGAAAGGTGGCGCGCGCTTGTGCAGATGCGCCCCCAGGCGACCGAAGACATGGGCTGCTTGGTCGAGCGCTCGCTGGACGGCGGATTCCACCGGGACGGGGTACGCCGAGCTGTCGAACACGGAGATGCGCCAGCCATTCGGAGCTTGCGTCGGCGCCAGGCGCTTCTGCGCCATGACCTCGAACAGCCGTGCGCAGTCATCCGCGGTTTGCGCCATCGGGCCGACGCTGTCGTAAGACGGGGCCAGGGAAAACACGCCGTCTTCCGGGATCAGGCCGAAGGTGGTCTTGAGTCCGGTGATCCCGCACAACGCCGCCGGCATCCGTATCGAGCCCGCGGTGTCGCTGCCCAGCGCAGCCGGCACCATGCGAGCTGCCACCGCGACCGCGGAGCCGCTGCTCGACCCCCCGGCCACGCGCACGATGCGGCCGTCCCAGGGGTTACGCGGCGTGCCAAGCGCGGCGTTGATGCCCCATCCCCCAAACGCCAGCTCAACCATCTGTGTGTGCCCGACGATGCAAGCCCCGGCATCCAGCAATCGCTGGACCGCGGTGGCGGTTCGCAGCGCGCGGCGCGCAGCGAACATCGGCGTACCGACGCTGGCGATGTCGCCGGCCAAGTCGAAGCAATCTTTGACGGCGACGCTCCACCCGTGGAGCGCGCCGTCTGTCCCTGACGGCTGGCGGAATGGCCGAACCCGGACAAACGCGTGAAGCGCGTTATTCAGATAGGCGACAGTTTCCGAAGGCGACAGCGCTGGCTTCATCGCCTCGGTGGTGGGTCACCGGTGCCGCCGCTCAGCCGATACCCGACCGGCAGGAGCTGCACGCCGAGGCGACGCTCGATCTCGCCCCAGATGCCTCGCGGCAGCAGCAGGGCGAACAGGAGCGCGGTCGCGCCGAGACCGATGAGATAGGCCACGCCGGTCCCACCGAACAAGGTCTCCATTGTGAAGAACAGAACCGCGCCGAGGATCGGCCCTTCGTAGGTGCCGATGCCGCCGACCAGAACCATGAAGATCATGTACGCCGTCCATTGCACACTGAAATAGGTCTTGGGCTGGAACGTGATCGAACTAGCCACCCACAACGCCCCCGCTGCGGCGCAGCCGAAGGCCGACAGCACGAAGATCAGTCGCTTCGCTGCGAGCACCCGAACGCCCACCGAGCCGGCGGCCTCCTCGTTGTCGCGGATGGCCTGCGCCGCCGTTCCCATCTTGCCGCGAAGCATCACGAACACAAGCCACGCCAGTGCAGCCATGGTTCCCAGCGCCGCCCAGTAGGTATACGCACGCCGATCCTCGGCGGCATAGCGCTGCAGGGCGATCAGCGACGTGCCGGTCTCCCCCTGAATGAGGCTGTCGAGGTTGACCAGCAGATGAAGGAGTTCCGCAAGGACCCACATGCCGATCGCGAACTCACCACCCCGCAGCCGCAGCATGAAGGCTGAAATCGGCAATGACAGTACACCGACCACTGCGGCTGCAAGCAGCAGGGCCAGATAGGGGCTGACGCCGAAATCAGCCAAGCGAACCGCGGCGTATGCGCCAAGGCCGAAGAACGCCTGTTGACCCACCGACAGCAGCCCGGCATATCCCGCCAAGGCGTTCCACATCAGCGCCAGGATGCCGTAGATAAACAACGTCGTCAGCCGCTCGACGACATTTGCTGAAAGGAACAGCGGGCCCAAGGCGAGCAGCAGTTGGCCAGCGGCGACCAGAGACACGGTCGTGATCGAGGCTGCCGTCCAGCGCGTGACGCGAGCTGTTGGCGAGCGTGAAATCATGTTCATGGCGTGGTGGCCCGAAGGCGCAGCGTTCGGATCCAACGGCGGACGCTATCGGCGACGTACACCCGCGCGAGCAGAACGACCAGAAAGATCACATGACCCGCAATCAGGAAGCCCTGTGGATGGATCTGCGCACCGATGCTTTGCGCGACACCGAGAACAATTCCGCCAAGCAGCGTGCCCCACAGAGAGCCCGCGCCGCCGATGACCACTGCCTCGAACGCGAAGATCAACTGTTGCGGCCCGGTGTAGGGGTCAAAAGTAGCTCGCATCGCCAGGAACGCACCGGCGATTGCCACAGTCGTCATGGCGATCGCTGTCGACGCCGCATAGACCGATCGGGCATCGACGCCGACCAACTGCGCAGTGTCGGCATCATGCGCAGCGGCACGGATGCGCCGGCCCAACGCCGTGCGCGCCAGCATAAGATGCAGGCCGCCGAGGAGGCCCACGGCAACCACAAAGGTCAACACGGAGAGCTGGCCGACAATGACGCCGCCTGGCAGCGTCCAGCTGTCGTAGCTCAGTGTGTCGATGTAGGGAGCAAGCGAGCGCGTATCGGCGCCGAAGCCCTGGAACATTGAGTTGTCGAGCACGCTGGCCAGCCCGAACGTGCTGAGCAAAGGCAACAGCGTGCCCGAGCGCGCACTGCGTTCGAGCACCAGCCGATGCAGCACCCACCCCACCAGCGCCATCACTGGTACCACGGCGACGAGGCCCAGCAGGGGATGTATGTCGAACCGTTCGGCCAGCAGAAGCAATAGGTAGGCGGACAGAACGGCCAGACTGCCATGCGCCAGGTTGATGATCCGCATCACACCGAACATGAAAGACAAGCCGCAGGCGAGCAGCGCGTAGTAGCCCCCGAGCATCAGGCCCTGGACCAGCTGATTGAGCCAGATCATGCCGTGGGGGCCTCGTGAGCGGCGGGGGTCCGGTGACCGAAGTAGTACGCCATGACCTGATCGCGGGTCATCTCGTCGGCGCGCCCGCTGGCGACGACCCTGCCTTCGAGCATGCACACGATGCGATCGGCCACCGCGAACGTGCGCTGCAAATCCTGCTCGACGAGCACGATGGTCGTGCCTTGGCTCGTGCCCTTGCCCATCAGCGTACGAAGAGAGTCATAGACGCCTTGCACTGCCAACGGTGACAGGCCGAGAGACACTTCATCGAGCAGCAGTACACGCGGATTGGTCATCAACGCGCGGCCGATGGCTGTGGCCTGCTGCTGGCCGCCCGACAAGGTGCCAGCTGCCGCCTTCAGTTTGGGTTTGAGTTGTGGAAAGGCTTCGAGTACGGTGGCCAGATTCCAGGGACCATCGCGTTTGGCCGAGAGCGCGACCAGCAGGTTCTCCTCGACGGTCATGTTCGAGAACAGTCGCCGGCCCTCTGGCACCAGCGCCAGGCCGGCGGCAGTTCGGAGGTTGGCTGGCGTGCTGCTCACATCCTGCCCGTCAAAGGTGATTCGGCCTGCCGCCACCGGATGAACGCCGGCCAGTGTTCGCAGTAGCGTTGTCTTTCCTGCACCGTTGGCACCGACCAGTGCGACGGTTTCGCCCTGTTCAATGTCGAGACTGATCCCTTGAACGGCGGTCAGCAAGCCGTGCTTGGCCTCCAGGCTTTCGATCTTAAGCAGGCTCATCGCCCGCCCCCGAGGTAGGCATCGACGACGGTGGCATTGGCGAGCACCTCTTTCGGGTCGCCCTCGGCGATGACACGGCCGACGTCCATGCAGACCAGCCGTCGCGCGACTTGCAAGAGCACATGCACGATGTGCTCAATCCAGACGATCGCAATGTCGCGTGCGTGCAGAATGCGGATGGTCTGCACCAGTTCGGCGGCCTCACCGTCGGTGAGACCGCCGCCGATCTCGTCGAGCAGAAGTACCTGAGGGTTGGTGGCCAGTGCACGGGTGAGTTCGAGTCGTTTGCGGTCGAGCAGACCCAGCGTCTCGGCACGCCGGTTCGCAACCTTGGTCATCCCGCACAAATCAAGTGCGTCGATGCAGCGGTCGTAGGCCTCGGCACGCTTGAACCCGCCGCCGTGCGTCGCCGCAGTGAAGACGTTCTCGAACACCGTCATGCCGCTGAACGCCTGCGGCACTTGGTGGGTCCGCGCGATGCCCATCCGGCAGCGCCGGGCAGCGTCGAGCGCTGACACGTCGGCGCCTTGAAAGTCAATCGTGCCAGCGGACGCACCTTGCGAGCCAGACAGCACGCTCAGTAGGGTTGTCTTGCCGGCACCATTCGGCCCGACGATGCCAATGGCGTCGCCGCGCCGCACCTCGAAGTCCACCGCGTCGAGAACGACCAGGGCACCGTACTCCTTGCGAAGGCCTCGCGCCGACAGGAGCGTGTCTCGAGAGCGCATCGCGCGGCGAGCCTGTCAGGACTCAGGCGTACGGAAGGAGCTTGGCCCCGACCGGCACATTGGGATCGGTCGCGTTCTCGGTGATGACGTAGTCGTACTTGTATTTCGAACCTGCCGGCGCCTTGACCCATTGGGTGCCGATGATCGACGTGTTCGACACGTTGGGCACCGGACCCTTGGTGAAGTCGACCTTGCCGATCATGGTCGTGACCTGCAGCGTGCTCAGTGCCTTGGCAACGTTGGCCATGTTCTTGGGATCGGCACTTGTTTTCAGCGCCTCGAAGCCCGCATCCAGCAGCGCCATGGTTGCACCGAGTTGCTGCGTCCACTGCTTGCCGGAGGACTTCTCGTAGCTGTTCGCCAGCTCGACGCCGCTGATGCCCGTCAGCGCCGATTTGTAGGGGAAGGTCTTGTGCCAGTAGCACGCGCTGGCGAGATTGAAGCCGAGCGAACCGAGCGCTTCGACGTTGGATGGGAACAACCCGAACTTGGCAACCTGGGCAATCTTGACCGTCTTCGTGTATCCCTGCTGAGCGGCTTGACGCCAGAAGGCAGCGAAGTCGGGCGGGATCGGGAAAGTATTGAAGATCTCGCACTTTTCGGCCTTGAACTTTGCGATCTGGGCCGAGTAGTCGGTTGTGCCATCTTCGTAGGGCCCGGCGTCGACGATGGTGAACCCCGCCTTTTCCAGCGCCGGCGCCAGATTGGCGCGGATTGCGTTGCCATCCGCATCGTTCGGGTACAAGACACCGACCTTCTTGTTGGTTGGCAGCAGCGCCCATTGCGAGGCGTAACACTTCGCGAACTCGCCGACGCCGAACGAGAAATGGTAGGTCCACTTGAAGGGCGAAGGTGCACCGGGCTTGGCACCGCGGCCGAAGTACCAAGCTTCCCAGGGCATCACGGTCGACAGGCAGGGTACGCCGGCTGCTTCGCAGGCGTCGGAAACCGGATTGATTGTTTCCGGCGTCGAGATGGCGAGCATCAGGTCAACCTTGTCGCTGTTGATCAGCGCCTTTGCCAACTGACTGGCCCGCGCCGGATCGGACTGAGTGTCGCGATCCAGGATCACGACCGCGTATTTCTTGCCGCCGACCGTCAGGCCACCTGCCAGGGACTTGCGTGCCAATTCGAGCACGTAGCCATCGGCCTCGCCGAAGCCAGCCAATGCACCGGTTCGCGGGCTGATGAAGCCCACCCGAATCGTGTTGGCACCATCGGCACCCTGGGCGAAGATGGATCCGGGGTTCAGCAGAGCCAACCCGACGGCACCGCCTGCGCCGAGAACTGTCCGACGTGAGGGCATGGGCTCTCGTGCCGTTTCTGCGATTTTTTTGTCATTTGCGTTCATGTCTGTCTCCTGATGGTTTTGAGGGAAGGAACATTGCCGGCTCACCGCGCGGCCTACTCGAGGAAAACACAGCTGCGTCGAATCAGCTGACGGTCATCGCGCCGTCGGCGACGAGTTCGGCGCCGGACATCCAGCGGGACAAATCGGAGGCCAGAAACAGCGCCAGGTTGGCGATATCGCTCGGCAGACCTGTGATGCCCAATGGATGCGCGGCCTTCATCTGCGTGTAGGCATGGTCGATCCTTGAACATTCCCAAGCTCACGAAGTCATTGAGCAGTTTCTCGCCCATCTCGGTTTCCACGAGCCCGGGGTGAATCGAGTTCACCCGAATCCCGTAGCCGAGCCGACCGAATTCCACGGCGGCGGCCTTTGTCAGCAGACGGACCGCGCCTTTCGACGCGGAGTACACACCCAGGCCAGGAGTGCCGATCAAGCCGGCTACCGACGAGAGATTGATGATGATGCCGCCGCTGCCGGCTCGACCATTCGGTTTCATCGCTCGTACTGCGTGTTTGTGGCCGATGAGTACGCCGGTCACGTTGACGGCGAACAGCGCCTGAATGTCAGCGACGGTGACATTTTCGAGAAAGCAGGCCTGTTCGATCCCGGCGTTGTTGACCAGGATGTCCAGGCCACCGAAAATGTCCAGCGCGGAATCGATAAACGCGATCCACTGAGCTTCGTTGGACGTGTCGTGGGCAATGAATCGCGCCTCGCCGCCGGCATCGCGAATCTGCTTCGCGACGTGCTCGCCGCGCTCGACCCGGACGTCGCCCAAGACAACACGGGCACCAGCTTTCGCCAATGTGCGAGCCACCTCGGCGCCGATGCCGCCCGCAGCTCCCGTGACGGCAGCCACTTTGCCACTCAAGTCGATCATGTTGTCTCCATCGCGCCGGTCGGTGGGAATCACTGTTCCCACTTCGATTCCATGAATCGCTTGGTTTGCCTCGATCCGATCGTTGGTCGAGAATCGAAGCGAATGATGAGTGACCGCCGAAGCAGGGCGGTAGCCATCTCGAAGAAGGTTTCACCCAGTGAAAAGTTATGGGCGCGCGGGCAACTCCTGATGGAACGCGCTGCTGTTTGCGCATCAGATGCACGGCAGAGACGTTCGATGTGACTGCTGTGGCGGCCACTACAGTGCCCCTTCGAACAAGCCACTCACAGCGAATAGAGCGTGAGATGAAAGCAGCCTTCTACGAACAAACCGGGTCTGCCGATTGGTCGGTCTACGGCAGTGGCGCGCGGCAGTTCAGCCCGCCGTTCTTCCCGATGATCTCGCGCAATATTCTGGTCCGGTTCTTTATGGTGTACGTTGTCGTATCCATCGAGTGAGTTCGTTGGGCCCGGCACCGCATCGAATGACCTGAGTTTTTCTTTATTCATTTTCAAAACGAAAGGCTTATCCCATGCTGGAAGGCAAGACGATCATCGTGACGGGTGCCGCATCCGGCATCGGCGCCGCCACGGCGGCGCTCGTATCGTCGCAAGGTGCAGAGGTGATCTCGGTGGACATCAACGCGCCGCGGACACCGGTGGGTCGCTTCATACAGGCTGATCTGGCCGACCGGTCGTCGATCGATCGCCTGGTGGCCGCGCTTCCGGCCGGCGCACAGGGTCTGGCCAACATCGCCGGCCTGCCGCCCACCCGACCGGCTGAAGCGGTTCTGAAGGTCAATCTCGTGGGACTCAAGTATCTGACCACGCAACTGGTGCCCAAGCTGTCTGATGGCGCTTCCATCGTCAACCTTGCTTCGCTGGCAGGTCTGGGTTGGGCCGAGTCCAAGGACGCGGTGCTGGCGAGCGCCGACCTGGACTTCAACGATGTAGCCGCCTTCTGCGCCCAGCACGGCATTGCGGGCGCCCGAAGCTACTTCTTCTCGAAGGAAGCTCTGATCGTCTGGACGATGCAAAACCGCTGGACCTGGCGCTCGCGCGGCATCCGCATGAACGCGGTCAGCCCCGGTCCGGTCGACACACCCATCCTGAAGGATTTCATCGAGACGCTGGGGGCTCGGGCCGAGGAGGACATGAAGACCATGGACCGGCCAGGCATGCCGGGTGACATCGCGCCAGTGGTTGCGTTTTTGTTGTCGGACAGCTCGGCCTGGATCCGCGGGACGAACGTGCCCGTCGACGGTGGCATGTACTCGAACGTGCTGTGTGGAATGCATGGCCTTTGACTCCATCGCAAGAGGCGCTTCGGCCACTCATCAACTATTGCGCGAACCTCGAGCGTTCCTTACCCCGGTTGCAGCACGAAGGCGAATGCCAGCGTGTGGTAGCGGCCTTCGATCTCGCGTGCGTGCGGTCCGGTGCCGGCGGAGTGGGCGACGAAGTCGGCGATGAGCGACGCTCGCACGCCGAACACCACGTCGCTGTCCAGATACGGATCGCCGGCGCGGAACACGTGCGTGATCAGCGTCTCGAAGCCGGGCGCCTGGATCTTGAAATGCACATGCGCCGGGCGCCACGGATGGCGGCCGGTGGCGACGAGCAATTGCCCGACCGGGCCATCGGTCGGGATCGGGTAGGCCACGGGCAAGACGCTGCGAAAGCGCAAGCGACCGTGGGCGTCGCTGTGCAGCACGCCGCGGGCGCGGTGCGCATCATTGTCTTTGTACTGAACGTCGTAGAAGCCGTCCTGGTCGCATTGCCACACGTCGACGGTTGCGTCGGCGACCCCGGCGCCGTCGCTGCCACGAATGGTGCAGTCGACGAACAGCGGCGCGCCCGGCGCGCCGCCGCTGATGTCGGCGCCGTTGTCGAAGCAGGGGGCGCTGGCGACGTGAAACGGCCCGAACACTGTCGCCTCGGTCGCACCGGCGGGCTTGCTGTGGTTCTGTGCGACGGTGAGCATCGAGACGCCGAGCGTGTCGGACAGCAGGATGAATTCCTGGCGCTTGGCGTCGGTGATGTGCCCGGTCGCGGTCAGGAACTCGATGCCCTGCATCCACTCGGCTTCGGTGAGCCCTGTCTCGCGAACGAAGCCGTGCAGGTGGCGCACCAGCGAGGTCAGTACCTCCTTCAAGCGCGGATCGGCGCAGTTTTCGAAACGGCCGATGACGGCGTCGGTGATGTTGTGTTCGGTGATGTTGCGCATGAGGGATCGGTTGGTTGCGTGGTTCGGGCAGCGCTCAGGACTGGAGTCTGCGCTGCGTTGGAAAGAGGCTCCAGCCCCAGCGTTGCTGGGCCCAGCCCCACAGCCCCTGCTTGAAGAAGATCGTCACGACGATCGCGAGCAGGCCGAGGCCGAGCAGGTACCAGGTGCCGTAGTCGCTGAAGAACTTGTTCAGCGCCCAGAAGATCAGAGCGCCGACGACCGGCCCTTCGATGCGGCCGATGCCGCCGATCACGACCATGAAGATCGCGAAGGCGGTCCAGTTGACGCTGAATGCGGCGTCCGGGCTGATGCGCAGGTTGCCGACGATGTAGAGCGCGCCGGCCAGGCCTGCGCCGAAGGCGGCGACCACATAGACCGCGAGCTTCATGCCGCGCACGTCGATGCCCTGCGATTCGGCCGCGACTTCGTTGTCGCGGATTGCGAGCAGCGCCAAGCCGCGCTTGCTGCGCAGGAACAGGTAGACCAGCGTGACCGCCGCGACGACGCAGGCGAGCGCCATCCAGAAGGTCGTGCGCTCACGCGTCGCCTTCTCGATGCCGCGCAGCGCGGTCAGGCTGGTTCCCGAGCCGCCGCCCAGCACGGAGATGTTGGCCACGCTCAGGCGAAACACCTCGGCGATGACCCACGTGCCGATCGCAAAATAACCACCGGCGAGGCGAAACGCGATGAACGACACCGGCACCGCGATGAGTGCCGCGGCGAGCGCGCCGAGCGGAACCGCAACGAATGCGTTGACGCTGTAGAAGTTGCCGAGCGCCAGCATCACGTAGCCGCCGAAGCCGAAGAACGCCTGCTGGCCGATCGAGACCATGCCGCCGTACCCGGCCAGCAGGTTCCACATCATCGCGAAGATGAAATAGCAGGCGATCTCGACGAATTCGCGCATCCAGCTCGAGGCGTGCTCGGCCGGCGCCCAGAGCGGCAACGCCGCGGCGATCGCGATGAGCGCAATACCGATGCTGAGTGCGGCGCGGCTCGCGCGCGTGCCGCGAACGACCTTCATCGGAACAGCGGCATCCGGAGTGTTCGGCGTGTCGAGGACGGCTTGCATGTTCAGCGTTGCGTCTTCGGGAACAGGCCCTGCGGCCGGACCACCAGCACCGCAAGGAAGACGATGTGGCCGAACCAGATGCCCCAGCCAGGGTCGAGCCGAAAGCCGATCTGCTGCGTCATGCCGAGCAGCAGCGCGCCGGCGAGCGTGCCCCAGAACGAACCCATGCCGCCGATGATGACGGCCTCGAACGCGAACAGCAGCAGCATTGGTCCATCGGCCGGCGACACGGTGGTGCGCATCGCCTGCAGCACCCCGGCAACGGCGATCAGCACGAATGCGATCGCGGTCGCGAGCGCATAGGTCTTCTTCGCGTCGAGCCCCATCAGTTCGGCGATCTCCTTGTCGTCCGAGACTGCGCGAAAGGATCGTCCGAGCGCGGTGCGGCTGAAGAGCCACTGCAGTGCGGCCGTCGCGGCGAGGGCGACAACGAAGATAACGACCGGCAGCACGCCGACCGCCAGGCCACCGGGCAGCCCGATGCTGGCGGTGTTGAGCCCATCAGTCTCGATCGAGCGCGGGTCGGCCGAGAACAATTCGAGCAACAGGTTCTGGATCACGATCGAAAGGCCGAAGGTGACGACCAGCGACGGCAGCGGGTCGCGGCCGAGCGTGCCGTTGAGCACCCAGCGCTGCAGCGCATAGCCGAAGCCGAACGAGACCGGCAGCAGCAGCGCACCCACCAGGGACGGCGCCGAGTGCCCGGCCGGCATGACCGGCACGAGCAGCGCGAGCCCGGCGATCGCCGCGAAGGCGCCGAGGATGATGAAATCGCCGTGCGCCGTGTTGGTGAGGCGCATCACGCCGAACATCAGCGACTGGCCGAGCGCGAACAGGCCATAGAGGCCACCGAGCAACAGACCCTGGAGCAGGATTTCGAGCACGATCAGATGCCGAAGTAGGCCTGCGAGATCTGCTCGCGGGTGAAATCCGCCGACGGCCCGTGCAGCGAGACGCGCCCTTCCTGGAAGCAGTAGACGCGCTGCGAAACCTGCCGGGCCATCGCCACGTCCTGCTCGATGATCGCGAGCGTCATGCCCTCGGCGCAGATCGCCGGCAGCGCATCGTAAATCTCCTTGATGACGATCGGGGCGAGGCCGAGGCTCAGTTCGTCGCACAGCAGCACGTTCGGGTTGCTCATCAGCGCGCGCCCGATCGCCACCAGCTGCTGCTGGCCGCCCGAGAGCGACGTGCCGGGCTGGGCACGCTTTTCGGCGAGGATCGGAAACAGGCGATAGAGGCGCTCCAGATTCCAGGGCCCGCGGCGCTTCGCCGTCGCGCCCATCTGCAGGTTCTCCTCGACCGACAGGCTCGGGAACAGGCGCCGCCCTTCCGGGACAAGCGCGATGCCGCGCCGGACGATCTCCGCTGGCGGCAGCCCGCCGATCGCCGCGCCCTCGAAGCGGATCTGCTCCGGCGCGCTCTTCACGAGTCCGGTGACCGCCTTCATGAACGTGCTCTTGCCAGCGCCGTTCGCGCCGATGATCGCCACGACCTCGCCGGCGAAGAGTTCGAAGTCGATGCCGAAGAGCGCCTGTGCGTCGCCATAGAACGCGGTCAGGCCGAAAGTTTGCAAGCAGCTCACCCCGCCACCCGCCGGGCCGCCCCAAGGGCGGCGGCGCCCCCTCGGGGGGCAGCGCAGCGGCGCAGCCGCAAGCGTGGGCGTCTCATTTTTTCATGCTTCCATCCCCATGTACACGCGCCGCACTTCGGCGTCGGCCATCACCGCACGCGGCTCGCCCTCGGCGAGCTTGCAGCCGAAATTGATGACGAACAGGCGATCGGCGAGCGCGAGCAGCGCGTGCACGACATGCTCGATCCAGATCATCGTCACGCCGACCGCCTTGATGCGCTTCAGCTCGTCGACGAGTTGCGCGGCTTCGTGCTCGGTGAGGCCGCCGGCGATTTCGTCGAGCAGCAGCAGCTTCGGCCGCGTGGCGAGGGCGCGGGCGAGCTCAAGGCGCTTGCGGTTGAGCAAGGTCAACCTACCCGCGGGCTTGTTGGCATGCGCCATCAGGCCGGTCTGACGCAGCACGCCGTGGGCCGTCTCCCAGGCCTCGTGTTCATGCTGCCCGCCGCCGAAGCACGCCGCGGTAATTAGGTTCTCGAACACCGTCATGTTGCCGAACGGTTGCGGCACCTGGTAGCTGCGCCCGAGGCCGAGCCGACAGCGCTGGTGCGGCTTCAACGCGCTAATGTCGCGGCCCTCGTAGTGCACGCTGCCGCCGTCGCAGCGTGTATCGCCCGAGATCAGGTTGAAGAGCGTTGTCTTGCCGGCGCCGTTCGGCCCCAGGATGCCGAGCGTCTCGCCTTCGGTGACCGACAAGGAGATGGCGTCGATGACCTTGAGCGCGCCGTACGACTTGGCTACCGAATGGAGCGCAAGCAGTGCCATCGACGTTCCTGCCGCGGGCCGATGCGAGCCGGTGTCACATCAGCCGGATCGTGCCGCCGGTCGGAATGCTCTTCGCGGCCTCGTCATTGACGATCGTCAGCTCCATTTTGTATTTCTTGCCCTTGCCCCATTGGCCGAGCACGAGCGGGGTCTTGCTGACGTTCTTGAACGGCCCCTGACCGCCCCATTTCACCGGGCCGACGACGGTTGCGAGATTGGTCGCGGCGAGCGCATCGCGGACGTCGCTTGCGGCCACGCTCTTGCTGCGCTTGAGCACATCGGCGGCCACTTCGAAAAGGGCATGGGCGAAACCGATCGGCTGGGTCCACTGCTTCTTCGTGCCGGCTTCGTAGGAATCGGCGAGCGCCTTCGCGCTTTGCTTCGTGAGCGACGAGGTGAAGGGGTGCGAAGGGCTCCACCATACTTCGGTCGTGAGGCCGTCGCCGAGGTCGCCGAGCGCTTCGATCGCGCCCGGGAACAGCAGCGCCTTGCCGAGCGTGATGACCTTCGGCTTGAAGCCCTGCTGCTTGGCCTGCGTCAGGAAGGTCTTCGCATCGGGCGGGATCACGACGCCGGTGACGATTTCGACGCCGTCCTTTTTGAAGGCCGCGATCTGGGCCGAGAAATCCTGCGTCCCACTCTGGAACCGGCCAGGGTCGGTGAGGGTGTAGCCCATGCTCGCGAGCGGCTTCGGGAAGCCCAGGTTCGGGTCGCCCCAGGCGTTGCCATCGCCATCGTTCGGGAACAGGCCACCCACCTTCTTGTTCGTCTTGACGCTGTTCCAGCCGTTCGTGTAATTCGCAATCACATCTTCGAGGCCCCAGAACATGTGATACGTGTAGTTGAAGCCCTTGGCCGGATCGCCCTTCCTGCCGAAGAACCACGGCTGCCATGGCACGACGCTCGAAATGCACGGCGTCTCGTTCAGTTCGCAGGCGTCGCTCACCGGGTTGCCGGTCTCCGGCGTTCCGCCGGTAAGCATCAGCGCCACCTTTTCCTTCAGGATCAGGTCGTTCGCCACTTCACCGGCGCGATTCGGGTTCGACTGGCTGTCCTTCAGCAGGATCTGGACCGCGTATTTCTTGTCGCCGATCGTCAGGCCGTCCTTAAATGCCGTCTTCATCTGGTCGATGACCCACTTGTCGGCCTCGCCGAACGGCGCGAGCGGGCCGGTCTGCGGGGAAACGTAGCCGATCTTCACGGTGTCGGCGGCGAAGGCGAGACGCGTCGCGTCGAGCGATGCGAGCGCGGCGGCGGCCTGGACGAAGGTTCTGCGCTTCAGTGTCATGGGGTCCCCTCTGTGGTTTTGTGGTGTCGGAAGGAAGAGACGCGCCTGCCTCAGCCGGGCCGCGTGCCGTCGAAGGCGTGCTGGAGAAGTTCGCGGATGCCCGAGCGCTCGAGCGGGCGCGGGTTCGGGTACTGGTTCTGCACCGCGAGATCGGCGGCTCGGTCCAGCCCGTCCGCCGGCATGCCGATGTCGCGCAACGTGGTCGGGGCGCCATGGGCGCGGGCCAGGTCGAAGACACCGGTGGCGGCGGCGAGAGGGCCATCGGCGACGCCGAGCGCTCGCGTGATGCGGCGCATGGCCTCGGGCGCATGGCTCGCGTTGTAGGCGAGGGCATGGGGCAGGATCACGGTGTGCACTTCTGCGTGCGGCAGATCGAAGCTGCCGCCCAGTGTGTGGCAGAGCTTGTGATGCAGGCCCATCGAGACGTGGCCGAGCACCGAGCCGCAAAGCCAGGCGGCATACAGGGCGTCGCTGCGTGCTTCAAGGTCGCGCGGGTTCGCGGCAAGGCGTGGCAGGGCCGCGGCGGCGGCGCGGATGCCTTCCTCGGCCATCAGCGCGACGATCGGGCTGCCGTCCGGCGCATACAGACCTTCCGACGCATGCGCGATCGCGTTGAGCGCGCTCGTCAGCGTCATGCCGAGCGGCAGCGTGAGCGTGAGTTCCGGGTCGTAGATCACCGTTTTCGGGAGGACGCGCGGGTCCCGGCCGGTCTTCTTCATGCCGCCCTCGGTGAGGCCATAGATCGGCGTCATTTCGCTGCCGGCGTAGGTGGTCGGAATGGCGATGATCGGGAAACCGCCCTCGGCAGCGGACTCGAGCGCGATCGCCTTGCCGATCCCGATCGTCGACCCGCCGCCGATCGCGACCGCGCAATCGGCGCCGAGACGGCGCGCCTCGTTTCGTGCCGCGCGGGCGGTCGCTATCGGCACGTGCATGCGGGCCTCGGGAAAGATGCCGGCGGCACGCTCTCCAAGGAGCTCGGCGATGCGGCGTGCGCTATCCGCCTGCTCGGGCGTTGACAGCACGAGCGCGCGTTTCGCGCCGAGCAGGTCGATCTCGCGAGTGAGATGTTGCAGGGCGCCGAGGCCGAAGACGACGCGAGATGGGTTGGCTTGGTAGACGAAGGCCTTCATGCGACAGACGGAATCATCGGTACCGGACACAAATCAGCCGGGCCAGGAAGCGAGTTCAAAGCAGCCGGACCGGGTCTGCTGCGCGACTTCGGGCATGCCTGTCTCCTGACTCGAAGGGGCTCCCTTCGGGAGCGGGTGCGACGCAGTCTATGGATCCTGCCGCCAGCGCGCTAGGGTCGGGGCGGCTATCGGACTGTTCGTGCGTGCCGAACAATCTTGAGGGAAAACCCGTGACATTCCCTGCAAGGACCGCTGGGAGGGTCCCAAGCCATGTCAACCCACGGCGCGGTTCCGGGCCGGGCACCCATCGCTGACGGCGACACAGTTTTCGATTCCGTCACGCCGGAGTGCTTCGGTTTGTGATGGACAACAGGTCTTTTTTGAAAGACCGCCGAAGCGGTGGTCGCGACACTCGCTCTCACTCCACAATGAGGAGACCGCCATGATTGAGGTCGTCGAAAACGACGAACGCTCGATCACCGAAGAGGCGGTGCGTGCGCTGCGCTAGCGTCGGTGTGCCTAAAACGATTCAATTCCCCCACCTACCTGTCCACCAGGAGACATCGCGATGACCAAGGTTCTCGTCCTCTACTACAGCATGTACGGCCATCTTGAAACAATGGCCGGGGCGGTCGCCGATGGCGCGCGAAAGGTCAACGGCGTCGAGGTCACGGTCAAGCGCGTGCCCGAGACGATGGATGGCAGTGCTGCGCGCCAGGCCGGCGCCAAGCTCGACCAGGCCGCGCCGATCGCCACCGTCGACGAACTGCCTGGCTACGACGCGATCATCTTCGGTACCCCCACGCGTTTCGGCAACATGGCCGGGCAGATGCGCAGCTTCCTCGATCAGACCGGCGGCCTCTGGGCCGGCGGCGCGCTGATCGGCAAACTGGGGAGCGTCTTCACCTCCACCGCCAGCCAGCATGGCGGCCAGGAGACGACGATCACTTCGTTCCATTCGACGCTGCTGCACCAAGGGATGGTCATTGTCGGCGTGCCGTACTCGTGCCCGGGCCTGACGAACATGGCCGAAATCAGCGGCGGCTCACCCTACGGTGCCGGGACGCTGGCCGGCACCGATGGCAGCCGCACGCCGTCGGAAAACGAGCTGTCCATTGCCCGATTCCAGGGCGAGCATGTCGCGAAACTGGCCCAGCGACTTGGCGCGAGCTGAGCGGCGCCGAGGAGCGAGCGCCCGAGCGCACTCAGCGCGGCGCACCGGCCCGCTGATATTGGCCCGGGGTGACGCCCACCGCACGCTTGAACGCGGTGGCAAGATGGCTCTGGCTGGCGAATCCGGTCAGCAGTGCGATTTCGGCCACCGATATCTGCTCGCCGCGCAACAGCTGCTTCGCGCGCTCGATGCGTCGTCCGACCACGTAGCGGTGCGGCGAGACGCCGCAGGTGCGCGCGAACGCGGCCGAGAACGCGTGTGCGCTGATGCCGGCCGCGCGCGCCAGCCGCTCGAGTGACAGATTCTCGTCGAGCGCCGATTCGATCAAATCGTACACATGGTTGATGCGCGCGTCGACCGCCACCAGCGGGCGGCACGACGCCGGCGTGCGGCGCAACGGTCGCGTCGTATGGTGGCGCAGCACATGCAGCGCCATCAGGCGCGCCACATGGTCGGCGTACAGACCGTCGCCGCTGCCGTCGTCGGTGCGCGCGGCGTCCAGCAGCGCCAGCATCAATTGCTCGATCAGCGGGTCGGCAAAACCGAGTCGCGGCACCATCTCGATGCGCTCGGCATCGACGTCGAGCATTTCCCCGGCGACCTGCTCGACCATCCGGCGCCGCAGGTAGACGAGCTGGATGTCCGGCGTGCCGCGCAGCTCCCACTGGGACGAGCGGTTTTCCGGCACCACACCGAGCAGGCGGGGACGCAATACGGTCTTTGCCTGCGCGCTTTCGCCATCGATCGTGCGGCTGACCGACGCCGAACGGTGCACGCAATGCGCGATGCACAGATGCGGCAATGCGTTCAGCGTTCCATTCCAGGAGCTCTCGGTCGCGAGCGACGTGTAGCTGTCGTTCCAGCCGAGGCCGCGACTGTCGGCCAGCAAGTGGTGCTTCGGCCAAAGTGCAATCCCGTGCGTCTGCGCGCGCGGGAATTCGTCGCGCGGCGGTCCGGTCGCGGCTTTCTGATGACCAAAGTCCGTTTTCTGAAAGACCTCGTTCGATGCCGTCGCAACAATCATGATGTCCACCCGGTTTGTCGCGCGTCCCCGGGGCGAGTTCCGCGAGGAAAACCACCAGCGCACCCGAACCGACGGAGATGACGATGACCCTTGCCGACCATCCTAGCCCCACGAACGCAATCGACGTGCCAGTGCTTGTCATCGGCGGCAGCCTCGTCGGTCTGGCCACCGCTCTGTTTCTCGCCAGCCACGGCGTCAAAAGCCTGTCGATCGAAAAGCACCGTGGCACCGCGATCCATCCGCGCGCCGGCTACTTTCAATTGCGCACCATGGAGCTGATGCGCGAAGCCGGCATCGAGCAGCAGGTGCGTGCCGCCGCGCTCGCGCTTTACGACGCCGACGGCGGGTTGAACAACGTCGAGACGCTGGCCGGGCGTGAAATTGCGAATTACATCCCGAACATCAACCACGGCGTGCAGGACGTGAGCCCGGCGCGCCGCCTGTTCATGCCCCAGCAGGTGCTGGAGCCGATTCAGCTGAAGCGCGCGCGCGAACTCGGGGCGCGCTTCGAGTATTCGACCGAACTGGCCCGCTTCGAACAGGACGCGAGCGGAGTCACCGCGACGGTGCGCGACGTCGACAGCGGCGCGGAACGGCTGATCCGCGCCCAGTACATGGTGGCGTGCGACGGCAACCGCAGCCCGGTGCGCGAGAAGCTCGGCATCGCGATGAAGGGCCACGGCGTGATGTCGCGCAGCGTCACGATCTATTTTCAAGCCGACTGCAGCAAGGCGCTGCGGGGTCGCAATCTTGGCGTCATCTACGTCACCAATGACAAGGTTCGCGGCTTCTTCCGGCTCGAAAAGACAGGCCTCGGCGGCTTTCTCGTCGTCTTCCTGGCCGGCGACTGCAGCAAGCCCGAGTCGCGCTGGGTGGCCGACACGTGCGACGAGGCGATGGCGATCCAGATCGTCCGCGACGCGGTCGGCGACCCGAAGCTCCAGGTCGAGATCAAAGACGTCGACAAGTGGCGCGCCGTCGCCGAGGCGGCCGAGACCTTCCAGCGCGGCCGCATCCTGATTGCCGGCGACGCTGCGCACACGATGCCGCCGACCGGTGGCTTCGGCGGCAACACCGGTCTGCATGATGCGCACAACATCGGTTGGAAACTGGCGCTCGTGCTCCAGGGCCGCGCCAGCCCGGCGCTCGTCGATACCTACAACGCCGAACGCCAGCCGGCCGGCGCGCTCGCCATCGAGCAGGCCTACAACCGCTACGTGCTGCGCTCGGACCCCGAACTCGGCAGCGAGGGCATGCACGCCGCGGTGCCGGACATGCATGTCGAGTTCAATCGCTACCGGTCGAGCGCCGTGATCGCCGACGCGGGTTTTGTCGACGACGGCGTGGTCGACATCGATCCGCGTCAGTCGAAAGGCCTGCCCGGCACCCGCGCGCCGCACATCGAGCTGAGTCGCCACGGTCACACGCTGTCGACGTTGGATCTGTTCGGTCGCGGCTTCGTTCTGCTCGCCGGCCCGGACGGCGCCGCCTGGCTCGATGCCGCCCAGCGGGCGAGCGGCGCCACCGGCATCGGCATCCATGCCTACCGCGTCGAGCGTGGCGGCATCGTCGGCGCGCAGGGCCTGATCGATCTGCACGGCGACTTCTCGACTCCTTTCTGGACCGCCTATGGGCTGCAGCCGAGCGGTGCCACGTTGGTGCGGCCCGACGGCTATGTGGCCTGGCGCCAGGAGTTCCATTCGGCCGATGCGGCCGAACGTCTGACCGCGGCGCTGCTGAAGGTGCTGGGCCGCGAAGAACAGCCGGCCGGCGCGCTGCTGAAGGCCGCGTGAACCTGACTCGTCCGGCGGGCTCCATCCAGGGAACTGACCGGCATCGCGTGGTTCGCGTTGGCGTGTCACCGTGCGTCCATCACCGAACGCGGTCGCCGGGCAGGGTGAACGCCTTCATCGCGCCGCTCGAGCTCAGCGCACGTACCAGGGCGGGATCTGCGCGTCGACGTTGACCCACACGCTCTTGACCTGGGTGTATTCGCGCATCGCGTCGAAGCCCATCTCGCGCCCGTAGCCCGATTGGCCGACGCCGCCGAACGGTGAGCCCGGGTTGACGCGCTTGTAGCTGTTGATCCAGACCATGCCCGCGTGCAGGTCGCGGGCAACCCGGTGGGCGCGTTGCAGGTCGCGCGTCCACAAGCCACTGCCCAGACCGTAGTCGGTTCCGTTGGCGATCCGCAGTGCCTCGGCCTCGTCCTTGAAGGTCAGCACCGTGACGAATGGGCCGAAGACTTCTTCCTGGGCGACGCGGTCGCGGTAGCTCTTCGCTTTCACGATCGTTGGTTCGACATAGCAGCCGCGCGCGAGTTCGCGAGCCGCGGGTGCTTTGCCGCCGGCCAGCACCTCGCCGCCCTGCTCGCGCGCCAGGTCGACATAGCCGAGTACCCGATCGCGTTGCTGTGCGCTCGTCAACGGCCCCATCTCGGTGGCCGCATCGAGCGGGTTGCCGAGCCTGATGGATGCCGCCAGCGCGGTGAATTTGTCGAGGAATTCGTCGGCGATTTTTTCCTGCAACATCAGCCGCGAGCCGGCGATGCAGGCCTGGCCCTGGTTGTGAAAGATGGCCCAGGCCGAGCCGTTCACCGCGGCGGCGAGGTTCGCGTCGTCGAAGACGATGTTCGCGCCCTTGCCGCCGAGTTCGAGTTGCACTTTTTTCAGGTTGCCGGCGGACGCAGTCACGATGCGCCGGCCGGTCGCAGTCGAGCCGGTGAAAGCGATCTTCGCGATCCGCTCGTGCTCGGCGATGTACTGCCCGGCGACGCTGCCGAGGCCGGGCACGATGTTGACGACGCCGTCGGGCATACCCGCCTCGCTCATCAGCTCGGCGATCTTAAGGCTCGAGAGCGGCGTGATTTCGGCCGGCTTCATCACGATGCAGTTGCCAGCCGCGAGCGCCGGACCCATCTTCCAACTCGTGAACATCAGCGGAAAATTCCACGGCACGATCTGGCCGACCACGCCGACAGGCTCACGCAGCAAGTAGTTCAGGAAGCCCGCTTCGACCGGCACCACCTCGCCCTGGAACTTGTCGGCCATGCCGCCGAAATAGCGAAAGCAGGCCGCCGTGCGCGGCACGTCGAGATTGCGCGAATCGCGCAGCGGGTGTCCGGTGTCGAGCGATTCGAGACGGGCCAGTTCCTCGGTATTGGCATCGATCAGATCGGCGAGCCTGAGCAGGATTCGGCCGCGGTCGGCGGCTGCCATGCGACTCCAGGCTGGAAACGACTTTTCCGCTGCCGCCACCGCCTTGTCGACATCGGCGCGGCCGGCGAGGGCGACCTCGGCGATGGTCGAGTTGTCGTGCGGGTTCAGCGTGGCCAATGTTTCCCCGGACTCGGCGTCGACGAAGCGCCCGTCGATGAAGAGCTGGTGGCGGATCGGCGTCTTCAGGCCGACCGCGTGCTGGATGTCCGAGAGGTTCAAGGCGGCGCTCCGCGTGGGCTCCATCGCCCGCTCGCGAGCGGACGAAAGGGCGATGTGCGAGGGCGACGCGCCTGTCCTGCGGCATATCGCCCGGGCCTCCCGTGCCGGGAGGTGGAAATCGTCAGAACTGGACCGGCACCTGCGGCGACTCGCCCTTCTCGATTTCGTAGACCAGTGTCGGCGAGCCGTTCTCCCACACCAGCAGCATCGAGCGCTTCGGGCTGTAGCCCTGGTGGCGGCAGTAAGCCGGCATCGCGGCCATGTCGCCGGCCTTCATGATCACGCGGGCCATCGGCTTGCCGGTGTTCTTGTCGGCGCAGTCCCAGTGGATCTCGTCGGTCATCTGGAAGAACCACTCGACCCGGTCGTTGCCGTGGATGATCGGCAACATGTGCTCCTCGGTCGTCGGGCACATGAAGCTGTACTTCACGACCGAGGTGAAGCTCGGGTTCCACGTCACCTGCGACCGGCTCAGGAAGCCGAACAGGTTGAACGCATGCACCTCGTTCTCGAAGCCGGGTTCGGGGTGCAGCTCGGGCTCGTCCTGCGCCACGTCGGCGAAGGCGCGATTCACCGGCGCGCCGCGCGCGTCGGTGCGCAGCGGCAGGTCGTCCTTCATGCCGACGCAGCGCTTGGCGAGTTCGCGCGCCCGGGTGATCTTCGCGTTGTTGTTGCCGTTCTTCCGGCCGTAGGGCGTGCCGGTTTCCTGCGGCGCGGCGAAGGGGTCGAAGCTGACGTTGGTCCAGTCGTCGAGCATCTGCTCGAAGGTCGCGCGGATCTGCTCGGTCGGGAAGTTTTCGAGCAGGTCGACCCCGGCTTCCTTCATCGTCGCGTTGTAGGCGCCGGCATAGAGATCGACCGACGTGTACTTGTTGACGGTGCCGAGCACGTGGTCGAAATTGACCCAGCCGTAGAAGAAGCCCCAGGCGACATCGCGCATCAATGCGCGCAGGAAGTTGCCGGCGTCCATCGTGTGCGACAGCGGCCGGCCGTCGCGCGTTTTCCAGCTGACGTGGGCGAAGTACTCGTCGCGGCGGAACGTGAAGCTGCCGAGAGAGTAGGTCTTGTAGCCGAGCGTCGCGTCCGGGGTGCTTGCAAGGACGTGGGCGAGTTCTGCGGGAGCGTTCATGGCGTGTCTCCTTCAATCCGGCGAGCGGGTCAGACGGTCTGGCAGATGTCGGCCCAGCGCTCGACGCTGAGGTCGCCCTTGCAGGTCTGCTGGATCAGCACCGCGGGCTTGCTGCTTCGAAACTGGTAGGCGGTGTTCTTCGGCAGCATTGCCTGGTGGCCACGCTTAATCTTCACCCAGCCCATGCGCGCGCCCTTGGGCTCGCCCTTCACGAGCACGGCGCCGTTGTGTTCGGGGTCGGGTACGGTCTGTTCGGCATCGAGCTTGATGAGGTGGACCTCGACCTCACCGTCCATGCTGAGCGCGAATTCATCGTGAGCGCAGGTGTACCAGGGTGAGGTGCCTTCGGCCCGAATCGTCTCGAGCACGTAAATCTGGTTCTGGCCGAACACGACCTTTTCGTAGGGCCGTGCCTTGCTCGCGATCTCGAAGCAGTTCGAGAATGCGTAGTTCTTGACGTCGTCGCCGATGATCTGCACGCTGCCTTTGTCGTAGCGGTCGAGCGATCCGAACACGGTCTTGTATGCAGTGGCTGGCATGGGTTCGTCCTCGTGGTTCAGTGCGGCTCAGGTCTGTACTTTGGCTTCTCGCGGCTTTTGAGCAAGCAGGTGATGTTGAGTCTAGGCAGCGCGCTGCCAGCCCGGTAGAGGGCAAGTTGCAACCTGATCGTTCGAGATAGTCGAACAATCGCTCGGGTTATCCCGAACGTGCGGCGTGCACGTCTATTCGATGATCGCCGACGGCAAGAGGCCGCGATCGATCAGAGCCTGGTCCCACGGAGGGACGCCGGAAAAGCTCGCCCCAAGGGTCTCGAGGAAGAGCTTCAGCTTGAGTGAACTGCGCACCGTCGTCGGGTAGAAGATCGACAGCCAGAACGAGCTCAGCAGATGCTCGGGCAGCACGATCCTGAGCGACCCGGACAGCACCGCAGCGGAGGCGACCAGCGTCGGCACGCAGACGATGCCGGCGTGCTCGAGCGCATATTCGCGCAGCAGGTGGACGCTGTTCGTCAGCAGCACCGGCTTCAGGTCGAGCGAGACCGCGGCGCCGGGCCCGTGGAACGTCAGCCGCTCGCGTGTCGGGTAGCCCGAATACCAGCCGATCCGATGGCCGTTCAGATCGCGCGGCAGGCGCGGCGTGCCATACCGCTGCACGTATTCGGGCGAGGCACAGAAGACCCGACGCACCGGAAAGAGCTTCTTCGATATCAGCTCTTCCGAGCGCGGCGGAAAGATCTGCAGCGCGCAATCGAAGCCTTCCTTGACCGGGTCGATCGCGGCGTCGTTGACGATCATGTCGAGGACGATCTGCGGATAGCGGGCCTGGAATTCCTGCAGCACGCGGGCCAGGTGCCCGAGCACGAAACCCGGCAATGCGTGCACCCGCAGGCGCCCGGCCGGCGAGGTCGTGACTTCGCGCATCTGCTCGACGACCTCGTTGGTCCGGCCGACCAGATCGGAGCAGTCGCGCAAGAAGGTCTGGCCGAGTTCCGAGAGCCGCACGCTGCGCGTGTTGCGGTGAAAGAGCGGCGCGCCGACGAACTCCTCGAGCTGCTGGATTCGTGCGGTGACGACCGAGCGCGAGACGCGCATCTGTCGGGCCGCTTCGGAGAAACTGCGCGATTCGGCGACCCGAACGAAGGTGTCGATGGCGGCGAAGCGATCCATCGGAAAGTCTGCGGCTTCAGGCGGGCGCGCCGGTTGCGGAATCGAGGTCGGTGGGAAGGCCCAGACCCCAACGCCACGCGCGGACCTCGACGTTCTCGAACAGCCCGTTCCGGCTGTACGGGTCGGCTTCGATGAAGCGCCGGGCCGCGGCCAGGGTCGGCGCACGCACCACCAGCAGCGTGCCGTTCATCCGGCCGTCGGCATCGAGCGTGGGACCGCCCAGCACCGCGACGACGCCGTCCGGATCGGGGGTCCGGATGTACACGCGATGGATTTCGCGCAGCCGATCCCGAATCGCGGCACAGCCCGGACGGTCGGTTGCGAAGATCGCGAAATGCGGCGTCGGCATGGGCACTCGATCCGGTACCTATCGTGCGCCGCAGTGTAGGCGGCACGGGGGTTCCAGGTGCGCGCAGCTCTAGTCGAGTGAACCAGATGAATTGCACCTGATTCGTTTGTTTGGGTTGTCGTACTTCCACTTGATCTGTTTTGGGTTCTTGTTGTACTGGCGGATGTAGCGCATGAGCTTCTTGTCGAGGTCTTTGACGGTGGTGAAGAC
>JANXXS010000007.1 GCA_025350505.1 Burkholderiales bacterium | reverse complement strand
ATTCCCGAGGCGATCAAGCTGTCTCGCGCCGCCACCCTGCACGACGAGTGGCAGGGCCTGCACGACTCGGTGAAAAGGCAGGGCGGCCTGCGCATCATCGCCACCGAGCGGCACGAGAGCCGGCGCATCGACAACCAGCTGCGCGGCCGCTCGGGCCGTCAGGGCGACCCGGGCTCGTCGCGCTTCTACCTGAGCCTCGACGACTCGCTGATGCGCATCTTTGCCGGCGAGCGCGTGCGCGCCATCATGGAGCGGCTGAAGATGCCCGACGGCGAGGCCATCGAGGCCGGCATCGTCACCCGTTCGATCGAGGGCGCGCAGCGCAAGGTCGAGGCGCGCAACTTCGACATCAGAAAGCAGCTGCTCGAATACGACGACGTCGCCAACGACCAGCGCAAGGTGATCTATCAGCAGCGCAACGACATCCTCGAGGCCGAGAGCCTGGCGGCGCAGATCGCCAACCTGCGCGGCGGCACGATGGAAGACGTGGTGCGCACCTTCGTGCCGGCCCAAAGCGTCGAGGAGCAGTGGGACCTGCCCGGCCTGGAGAAGACGCTGCGCGAAGAGTGGCAGCTCGACCTGGCGCTGCGCGCCGAGGTGGAAAAGAGCGATGCCATCAGCGACGAAGACGTCGTCGACAAGGTGAAGAAAGCGGCCGAAGACTCGTTCCAGGCCAAGGTCGACCGCATCGGCATCGAGCAGTTCACGCCCTTCATGCGCATGATCCTGCTGCAGTCGATCGACCAGCACTGGCGCGAGCACCTGGCCGCGCTCGACTACCTGCGCCAGGGCATCCACCTGCGCGGCTACGCGCAGAAGAACCCGAAGCAGGAATACAAGCGAGAGGCCTTCGAGCTGTTCTCGCAGATGCTCGACGTGGTGAAGATGGACGTCACACGCGTGCTCATGACGGTGCGCGTGCAGAGCGAAGAAGAAGTGGCGCGCGCCGCCGAGGCGATCGAAGAGCGCGCCGAGCACATCAGCAACGTGACCTACACGCACCCCAACGATGACGGCAGCGTCTCGCAAGAGGCCGACCTGGCGACGACGCAGGCGGTGCTGAGCGCCATCGCCGCCGGCATGACCACGTCGCAGGCGATGGCCGATGTGCCCAAGGTCGGGCGCAACGACCCGTGCCCTTGCGGCAGCGGCAAGAAGTACAAGAACTGCCACGGCAAGCTGGCCTGAGCCGGCCGCATCGGTCGCTCCCGGCCTGAAGTCACGAGCGCGGGGAGAGTTGCTCGCTCACTGAATGTTCGACGCAGAACGCATGGATCGGCTCGACCCGTCCGCGCAGCGCCAGCGCGCCGAGGTCGTGGGTACGGATCTCGGGCGGCCGGCCCACGGAGGCGAGCGCTTCGGCCGATGCGATGAAGAAGCATCCGACTTCGCGGGTCGCCTGCTCGAGGCGCCCGGTCGTGTTCATGACGTCGCCATGGAAGACGATCGCGCGGCGCACCTGGCCGACCTCGCCGGCGATGACCTCGCCCAGATGCAGGGCCGCACGCAGTTCCGCTTGCACGCCAAAGCGTTGCACAAACCGGCTCGCGTCGGCGGCGAGCGCCGCGCGCATCGCGAAGAAGCAGCGCAACGCCCGCGCATCGGCAACGCCGTCGGCCTCGACCCAGGTGACGACGATCTCGTCACCGACGTATTGGTAGATTTCGCCGCGGCACAGCTCGATCGGTTCGGCAACTGCCGAAAACACCGCGGCGAGGAAGCGATGTGCCTCCAGCGCGCCGAGCCGCTCGGCGATCGCGGTCGAGCCCACCACGTCGACGAAGAGGAAGAAGCGTCGCTCGGCGTAGGGCCGACGATACTTTCCAAGCAGAAGTGCCATGAACGTGCGGTAGCCGACAAGGCCCGCGGCCTGAAACACCATCACCAGGACGGCAACGGGCACGAGCAAGAGGCAAACCGCAATCAGCCCGGTGCGCGCGTTATAGACGTTGACGACGCCCAACAAGCGCTCTCCCGGCTGGCCGGCGAGCACCGCCCCTGCGATCGCGCCGTAGACAAGCGTCTTCAGGATGAACACCGCAGCGAACGGCAGCGCGTCGAGCCATCGCATCGAAGCGCGACGCAGCAGGAACATCTCGATGCCGGCGATCGATGAAGCCGTGAACAGGGCGTCGATGACACCGATCGGTATGGAGATCAGCAGGGAAACGAGCAGCGAGGGGGCGCCCGGCCCGGCAGTCGCGCCGCCGATGACCGCACCCACGCCCGCACCGATGAGCGCGGCGATGCGCATGATGCGCACGAAGCGCCGCAGTCGCTCGCGCGTGACGGCGGAAGGTGTAGCGATCATCTGCCCTCGACTCTAAGGGCAGCACGGCGCACGCCTGCATGCCGGCGCCCCATCGCCGACGTGCGGCGGGCGTCAGCGGACTATGACGCCGCGGCGAACCCCAGCGCCACCGTCGCCGACAGGATCGACATGCGTACCGGCTTTTCGCTGAACACGAGGCCGAAGGTCTTCACCGCCTCGGCGATGTCGGTCTCGTCGACCATGCCCATCAATACCTGCGCGGTCAGCACGACGATCGGCGCCGTCGCGTCTTCTTCGCGCAGCGCAGCGATCAGCTTGAGCGTGCTGCTTTCGCCGACGATCCAGTCGATGACGAAGCCGTCGAAGCGCTGGGCTTTGGCGCTCGAGGCCAGGTCTGCGGTCTTGTAGAAGGGACGCGCGTCGTAGCCGCTCGATTCGAAGTGCGCGCAGATCGAATTGGTGAGGTCCTGGTCGTCGTCGAGCACGGCGATGACTTTGCGCGTGGCGAGGCTCGGCTTCGCCTCGAGCCGTTCGATCCTGTAGGCGATGCCTTCGTTCGCTTCGCCGGCAAGTACTGCGGTCCATCCAGTGGCAGTGCTGATCGCGACCAGCGAATCAGGCCGGGGATTCGTGACGACTTCACCCAGCCAGAGTTGGCAGTCCAGCGCTGCCGAGCCGATCTTCATCGCTCCCGGGACCGAACCTTGAACGGGGTCGAGGGTGACGACCTGGACCAGCGTTTCTCCGAACAACGCACCCACCCGCTCCAGGTCTTCGAGTGTCCAGGTCGAAGCGCCGTTCATGCGGCGGTGCGCTTGCGAGTACGAAAGGCCGAAGGCGTCGGCCAGCCAGGGAGACTGGCGGTATTTGGGGAGGCCGTGGCGTTCCATCAGCGCCCGAACGCAACGGACCGCAAGGCTCGGCGCAACTTCGACGCCGTCGGCGGGGTCGTCCGGATCGCTGGTCATGGGGGTTGAATGGCCCGGAATTCTTGCATCTATTGTCAATACCCCAGAAATAGGTAGCTCATATTGTGTGAGAAATTGCTTGATTTGCAATAAATCGCATCGTAAAGTGAACCGATAGCGCATGCCTCGTTGCAAGAAGGGAGCGTCGCGTGATCGGTGCCGGGCGGCTTCAACCAGGAGACGAACGGTCGCAATCGGGCGACTTGCGGGGAGTTGCGGGCGCCTCGCAGGGGCCGAGTGTCAGCGACACGGCCGAGACTGAGCCAGTGCCCGGCCTGGCGGCACTGTGCCTCATGGCGCGCCTGCATCATGTGGCCGCCGATCCCGTACATCTTGCTCACCAACTCGGCTGGTCGCCCAGTCATGTGCCGAGCGCGCAAGACCTCCTTCTGGCCGCCAGGCATCTCGGTCTCAAGGCCAAGCTCTCGAAGTCGAGCGTCGATCGGCTGACTCTCGTCGCGCTTCCCGCGCTGGCCATCGTCAGCGATGGTTCGGGCGTCTCCCGAGTCGTGGTTCTGGCCCAATGCGACGGCCAGCGCGTGCTGTTTCAAGACCCCTCGGGAAGCATCCAGGGCGGGCGACCGGTCATCGAGCCTTTGGCCGCTTTCGTCGAGCGCTGGAGCGGCGCGATGATTCTCGTCACCAGCCGGGCGAGCCTCGCCGGCGAGCTGGCGAAGTTCGATTTCAGCTGGTTCATTCCGAGCCTCGTCAAGTACCGGCGGCTGTTCGGCGAGGTGCTTGTCGTTTCGCTCTTCCTCCAGTTGTTTGCGCTGGTCAGCCCGCTCTTCTTCCAGGTCGTCATGGACAAGGTGCTCGTGCACCGCGGCCTGACGACGCTCGACGTGCTCGTCATCGGCCTCTCCGTCGTGGTGCTGTTCGAGAGCGTGCTGACGCTGCTGCGCACCTACGTCTTCAGCCACACCACGAGCCGCATCGACGTCGAACTCGGCGCCCGGCTCTTTCGGCACCTGGTCAGCCTGCCGCTGGCCTACTTTCAGGCGCGCCGGGTCGGCGACTCGGTGGCGCGGGTGCGCGAGCTGGAAAACATTCGCAGCTTTCTCACCGGCAACGCGCTGACACTGGTACTCGACGTCGCGTTCTCGGCCATCTTCATCGCGGTGATGTTCGTCTACAGCGTGCCGCTGACCCTGATCGTGCTCGTCAGCCTGCCGCTGTACGTGGCCTTGAGCGTCGTTCTCGTGCCGATCTTGCGGGCCAGGCTCAACGAGAAATTCGCGCGCGGCGCCGAGAACCAGGCGCTCCTGGTCGAGACCGTGACCGGCATCCAGACGGTGAAGGCCAACGCGCTCGAGCCGGCAATCGCGCGGCGCTGGGACAACCAGCTGGCCGCCTATGTCTCGGCAAGCTTTCGCACGCAAACGCTGGCGAGCTACGGCCACGAGGGCATCAATCTGATCGGCAAGCTGGTCGGCGCGATCACGCTCTGGTACGGCGCACGATTGGTCATCGACCAGCAGCTTACCGTCGGCCAGTTCGTCGCCTTCAACATGTTCGCGCAGCGGGTAGCGCAGCCGATCATGCGCATCGCCCAGCTGTGGACCGACTTCCAGCAAACGGGCATCTCGATGGCGCGTCTGGGCGACATCCTGAACACGCGCACTGAAGTGCCGCCGACCACCGCCGCGCAGCTGCCGCCGCTGAAAGGGCGGATCCAGTTCGACGCGGTCACCTTTCGCTATCGGCCCGAGGCACCGCCGGTGCTGCATGCCCTGAGCGTCGACGTCGCTTCGGGCGAGGTGCTGGGCATCGTCGGCCGCAGCGGCTCCGGGAAGAGCACGCTCACAAAGCTCGTGCAGCGGCTCTATGTGCCCGAGCAAGGGCGGGTCATGGTCGACGGCATGGACATCAGCCTGATCGACGCCGCGCAGCTCAGGCGCCAGATCGGCGTCGTGCTGCAGGAGAACCTGCTGTTCAACCGCAGCGTGCGCGAGAACATCGCGATCGCCGATCCGGCCGCGCCGATTGACATGGTGATGCGGGTGGCCGAGCTGGCCGGCGCGCACGAGTTCATCAGCGAACTGCCCGAAGGCTATGACACGATCGTCGGCGAGCAGGGTGCCAGCCTGAGCGGCGGCCAGCGCCAGCGCGTTGCCATCGCGCGGGCGCTGTTCACCAACCCGCGCATCCTGATCTTCGATGAGGCGACCAGCGCGCTCGACTATGAGAGCGAGGCGATCCTGCAGCGCAACATGGCGGCGATCTGCAAGGGACGGACAGTCATCGTCATCGCGCACCGGCTCAGCTCGGTGCGGCAGGCACACCGGATCATCGTGCTCGACAAGGGCCGCCTCGTCGAAGAGGGTGCCCACGACGTGCTGGTGCGACAGCCGCAGGGGTTGTACGCACACTTGTGGTCGATGCAAGCGGGTACGTCGTCGTCGACTCCCGTCGCCGGCCGAGACTTGCCGCCGCCTGTGGCGCCGGCTCAAGGGGCACTCGCATGAATACGCAAGCCGCCCAATTGCCCTCGCATCCCGTTGTCGCCTTGCTCGCGCGCTATCGCGAGATCTTCCAGGCGGTATGGAGCGTCCGACACGAACTGGCCGGCCCCCGGCGCATGACCGACGAGGCCGCATTCCTGCCCGCCGCCCTCAGCCTTCAGGACACCCCGGCCCACCCGGCGCCGCGCCGCGCAGCGTGGGCCGTCTGCGCGCTGTTTGTCATCGCCATCGCATGGGCCACTTTCGGCGAAATCGACATCGTGGCCGTGGCGCCGGGGCGAATCGTCGTCAGCGATCGGAGCAAGACCCTGCAGCCGCTCGAGGCGAGCGTCGTCAAGCGTGTGCTGGTCAAGGACGGCGATACGGTGCAAGCCGGTCAGGTGCTCGTCGAACTCGACGCCACCAACGCCAGCGCCGACAGCGCCAGCATTCGCGAGCAGCTTCGTTCGGCCGTCTCCGAAGAGAAGCGGACTTCTTCGTTGATTGAAGCGGTTGCGCAGGGCCGGCCGCCGGTCCTTGCCTCCTTTCCCGCACCAGCGGGAGAGGCTGGGGGTGAGGGTCGCCACACTTCGACCGCCGCCCAACTCCAGGCCGAATGGCAAGACATTACCGCCAAGCTCGCCAAGCTCGGCGCCGAGCAGGCGCATCGTCGCGCCGAGATCACTACCGTCCGCGAGCTCATCGCCAAGCTCGAGGCCACGCTGCCCATCGCCCGGCTGCGCGAAGCCGACTTCAAGAGCCTGACCGATCAGGGCTTCATTTCCGCGCACGCCGGACAGGACCGCACGCGCGAGCGCATCGAGCAAGAGCGGGACCTGGCCACGCAGCGCGCCCGACTGATCGAGGCGCAAGCCGCGTTGAACGAGGCCGAGCACTCGCGCGCTTCCTATTCCGCCGAGACTCGGCGCCTGCTCAGCGAGCGTCATTCACAAGCCGCGCTGAAGCGCGAGCAGCTCGTCCAGGAGCTTGGCAAGAACGAGCAACGGTCGCGCCTCACCCAGCTCACCGCCGCTGTCGCCGGTACGGTGCAACAGGTGGCGGTGCA
>JANXXS010000006.1 GCA_025350505.1 Burkholderiales bacterium | reverse complement strand
CTGAAGATCCAGAGCGTGCTCGCCGAGCAGGTGCGCCCTTCGTTTCGCGCGCTGGCCATCACCGCGCTGCGCCTGACCAATGCCCTGCTCGCGCTGCACAGCAAGGGCCTCGTCTACCAGGACCTGAACGCCGGCAACGTGTTCTTCGACCCGCAGACCGGCGCCATCGAGATCTGCGACAACGACAACGTCGACATCGACGGCGCGCCGAGCGTGATGGGCGGCGTCTGGGAGTTCCAGGCGCCCGAGGTCGTGCTGCGCCAGGCCGGGCCTTCGCGCGCCACTGACCTGCATTCGCTGGCGGTGATGCTGTTCCGGCTGCTGCACATCGGCCATCCGCTGGTCGGGCGCTGCGAGCTCGCGCATCACAACCTGACCGACCAGTCGGTGCTGCGGCGCATCTTCGGCACCGAGGCGCGCTTCGTGTTCGACCCGCTCGACGACTCGAACCGGCCGCTGCCCGACCGGCACGGCCCGGTGCTCGGGCACTGGGCGATCTATCCGCAGTCGCTGCGCGCCCTGTTCGTGCGCGCCTTCACCGAAGGGCTGTATGACCCGGCGCATGGCCGCGTGCAGGAGACCGAATGGCGGCGCGCCATGCAGCAGCTGCACGACGCGGTGCAGACCTGCCCTGCCTGCGGTGCGCAGAACTTCTACGACCCGCAGCGGCTCGCCGAACGGCGCGCCAGCCATCCCTGCTGGGGCTGCGGTGCGGCGCTGGCGTCGGCGCCGCCGCGCTTCGGGCTGCGCCGGGCGCAGGCGCGGCCGGGTGATGCGCCGGGCAGCGTCGTCGTGCTCGAGCCCGGTGCGCGACTGTCCGGCAGCCACCTGGGCGAGGCCGATGCCGCGGCGCTGGTGGCCGAGGTCGCCGGTACGCCACCCGGGTTGCGCAACCTCGGCCCGCGCCCCTGGACCGCGCTGCGGCCGAACCAGCCAGCGGCGCCGGTCGTGCCCGGCGAGACGATCGCGATCGAGGCGGGGCTGCGCATCGACTTCGGCCGGATGATCGGCGAGGTCAAGGCCTGAGGGCCTGTTCACACCCATGCGTGCTGTCCTGCACACCGCCTGCGAACAAAAGCGGGAGCGTCGGTAAGGTCGGTCCCCGCTTCGCGTCCCTGCCCGGCATCGGCTACCCAGCCCTGCCCTTCGGAGCGACGCCATGTCCCAGAACCCTGCCCCGGCCGCGACCACCAGCGCCACCCTGTACGACGCCCACATCGGCAGCGCGCTGCGCGCGCTTGTCGATCGCTACGGAGCGTCGCTGATCGGCGATTCCGGCAGGCTGCGCGGCCTGCTGCAGGACGAATGCCCGCAGGCCAAGCGCGAGATCTCGGTGCTGCTGCAGGCGCTCGAGGACCGGGTGCCGCAGGACCTGATGCGGGTCCATTCGGGCGAGCCGATCGCGAGCCTCTCGCCGCGCCTCGCCAAACGGCTGAGCGACGAGAAGGCGATGTCGCCGCAGGCATCGCGCTGGGCGGTCGCGACCTGGGCCCAGGGCCTCGGCCTCGAGACTGCGCTCGGGCTCGGACCGGACTTCGTCGGTGCAGACGACGCGCCGGCCCACTCCGTGCCTGCGTCGGGCGTCGGCCCGATCGCCGCGAACGAGGTGTTCCTCGATACCGCGCCTCAGGTGCCGGTGACTGCGCCGCCGCCGCGCCGCGTTCCGTGGTGGGCGGTCGGCACCGCTGTCGTCGTGCTCGCGATCGTCGCCTGGTTCGGATTCCTGCAGCCGCACCTCGACATCAAGGCCGTCGAGATGCAGGGCGCGTTCGTCGGCGACGGCAAGCCGCGCCCGGTGCGGCTGCAGGTCGATGCGCGCAACAGCACGCTGCGCGAGGTCGAGGTGCGCTTCGTCCGTGGCGATGGTGCCTGGAACGTGCAGCCGACCAGCTACCCGGTTGCGGCGACAGCGAGCGCGATCGACGCCGGCACGCTCTCGGTCCAGACCACCAAACCGATCAATGCGACCTTCGCGTACACGCTGGTCGGAGCCGACGGCAAGCGCAGCGCGCCGTTCGAGCGCAGCTTCGAGATCGTGCCGCCGCTCGTCATCACCGGGGTCGACGTGCCGCGGCCGCTGAAGGTCGGGCAGAACTTTGCGGTCGCGATCAAGTACCAGCGCAGCGGCGCCGACGTCGTGCGGGTCGAGCGCCATGTCGTCAACAGCAGCACGCCGTGGGCCCAGGCCGACGCGGTGCAGCAGCTCGCCGCGCCGGACGCGAGCGGCAACGTCTCGTACAGCTTCGACGCGGCGACCAAGCCGATGCGCAGCACGGTCGAGTTCGTGCTCGTCGACGCCCAGGGCGTGCGCAGCGAGCCGCAGCGGGTGGCGCTGAACGTCGGCACGATCGAGCCGGCCGGCACCGGCCCGGGCACCATCGTCGCGATCCGCGAAGTGCAGACGGCCGGCCAGCCGACCGGGGTCGGCGCGGTGATCGGTGGCGTGGTCGGCGCCGTCATCGGCAACACCTTCGGACAGGGCCGTGGCCGCGCCGGAACGACCGTGGTCGGCGCTGCCGGCGGCGCCTACGCCGGGCACCTGGTGGAGAAAAACGTGCGCGGATCGTCGAGCTGGAACGTGACGGTTCGCTTCGACGACGGCAGCACGCGTACCTTCACGCAGACGACCGCACCGCGCGCCCGGCAGGGCGATCGGGTGACGGTGGCGAGCGGGGCCGCGATCTTCTGACGCGCCGGCAGGATGGACGGCCGGTGACGGGAGGTTGAGCCCCGGGTCCATCCTTTAGAGTCGGAGCCCTGGCTTGGCCTGGGACCATGAAGCGCGACTTCAACTCCGCGAACGCGATCGGGGCTTCGCCCGAGCACATCATGCTGACGCTCGCGACCGTGGAAGGGAGCGAGGCGTTCCGCTCTTCGCCGCGGCACCGCGCGCTGCTGCGCTACCTTGTCGAAGGCGTGGTCGCGGGCGATCTTGCAGCGCTGAAGGAAACGGTGATCGCGGTCGCCGTCTTCGGCAGGCCGGTGCAGCGCTTCGATCCCAAGCTCGACAGCATCGTCCGCGTCGAGGCACGTCGCTTGCGGGCTCGCCTCGAGGACTACTACGCCGGCGCCGGGCGCGATGCGCCGTTGCGCATCGGCCTGCCGGTCGGCAGCTACGTTCCGGTCGTCGCCATGCGCCCGCGCGAGGAACCTGAAGGCGAGGCGATGCTGAAGGCACAGGACCTCGTCGAACGGGGCCAGCACTTTCTTCGCCAGGCGCTCTCGAGGCATTCGCTCGAAACCGCGCTGGCGCGCTTCGACGACGCGATGCGGCTGGCGCCGATGCTGGCGGCGGCGTACGTGGGCGCAGGCCGCGCCCATCTCAACCTGGCAACCGGCTGGCATCACGAACCGGGGGTCGCCGCCGACCATGCCGCCGAGGCGCTGCGGCGCGGCCTGGCCCTCGACCCGCGCAACGCCGTCGCCCACGCGCTGCTCGGCGCCATCCAGAACCAGTTCGAACGCGACTGGCGGGCGGCGCGGCGCAGCTTCGAGCGCGCCATCGGCCTGGAGCCGCAGCAAGCCTTCGTGCATTCGGCCTACGGAGCGCACCTGTGCATGCGCGAGGAGCTGGCGCAGGCCGATCTCGAGCTCGCCCTGGCCCGCAAGCTCGACCCGCAGTACGTGAACACCCGGGCCCACATCATCAACCTGCGCATCGCCCAGGGACGGATGGTCGAGGCGGCACTCGAGATCGAGTCGATGCGCGACCTCGCACCGCAAAGCCTGGCCGCCAACGGCCTGGCCGCCGTGCTGGCGATGGCGCGTGGTGACGCGGATGCCGCCGTGGCCCTCTACGCGGGGTTGTGCGAAGCGGTGCCCGAGAACCCGGGCTGCTTCGCCAGCCTGGCCGGCGCGCAGGCGGCGCAGGGCCATCCGGATCTTGCGCGGGCGACGCTGGCTGACATGCATGCGCGCTTCGCCGATCGCATCATTTCGCCGTATGTGCTCGCGGTGGTGGCCACCCACTGCGGTCGCCACGACGACGCCTTCGCCCTGCTCGAGCGCGCCGATCAGGAGCGCGACCCCAATGCGCTGCAGATTCCAACGGATGTGAGCTTCAGGCCCTTGATGAAAGACCCGCGTTGGCCGGCTCTGGTCGCGGGGGTCCGCGCGCGGCCGGTGCGGCAACGCGTGCGCGTCGACCGCATCGACGCCGTCGCCGCCGTCGCCGCCGTCGCCGCCACCTGAGGCAACCTCGACCGACGGCCTTGGGGACCGCGGTATCGACGCCCGGCCCTTCGAGCCACTTGCTTTGTGTTCCGGTGATCGTGCCCATGCGCCCGCCGGCTTTCCCTGCAACCGGACAGACGCCAGTGTGCTGGCCCGCGGCTACGATTCCGCCGGCTCGATCGGCACATGGCGTTCGCGCACGGTGAGCCAGGCGCCGGCGGCGCCGCAGACGGCGATCATCGCCATGCCGAGCAGCGAGGTCGCGTCGGGCACGTACGAGAAAGCGAGCCAGCCGCCGAGCATGGCAAAGGCGATCTGCGCGTAGAGATAACGCGTGAGCGTCGACGCCGGCGCGCGCTGAAAGGCGAGGATGAGGAAGAAGTGGCCCACCGTGCCCATGAATCCCATCACGCAGAGCAGCCCCCACCAGTGCCACCCGTCCAACCCGGTCCAGACGAAGGGCAGCGCCACGGTAGCGATCAGCGTACCGACCCAGCCGGTGTAGAAGTGCATGGTCAGCGGGTTCTCGGTCCGCGCCAGCCGGCTGGTGAGCACCTGGAACCAGGCGTTGGTGACGACGAGCCCGAGCGGCAACAGGATCGCCCAGCTGAAGACGGTGCCGCCCGGCCGCAGGATGATCAGCGTGCCGGCGAAGCCGCCCGCGACCAGGGCCCAGCGCAGGGGCGACACCTCTTCCTTCAGGGTCGTCGCGGCGAGCAGCGTGACGACCAGCGGTGCGATCAGCACCGCCGAAGTGAACTCGGCCAGCGGCATGTAGCGCAGGCTGAAGAAGGCAAGCGTGCTCGAGGCCAGCAGCAGCGCGCCGCGCAGCAACTGGTAGCGCGGGTGCTCGGTTCGAAGCATACAGTGGGCGTCATCGACGTCGAACCGGCCCGACCGCTTTCATGATCGTTCATCTCGTCGACGGCACCTACGAGCTCTTTCGCCACTTCTACGGCCTGCGCCGCTTCAACAAGGGCAAGGACAAGCCGCTCGGCGCGGTGGTCGGCGTGCTGCAGTCGGTGCTCGAGATCGTCGAGCAAGGCGAGCGCCACGTCGGCGTGGCCACCGATCACGTCGTCGAGTCGTTTCGCAACGACCTCTGGCCCGGCTACAAGACCTCGGCCGGCATCGAGCCTGCCCTCTTCGCCCAGTTCCATCCGCTCGAAGACGCGCTCGCGGCGATGGGCGTCGCCGTCTGGCCGATGCTCGAGCTGGAGGCCGACGACGCCCTCGCCTCGGCGGCGCACATCGCCGCCGCCGACAAGGCGGTCGACAAGGTCTGCATCTGGACGCCCGACAAGGACCTTGCCCAGTGCGTCGAGGGCGAGCGGGTCGTGCAGGTCGACCGGCGCGGCAAGACGATCCGCGACGCTGCCGGCGTGCGCGCCAAGTTCGGCGTCGAGCCGAAGCTGATCCCCGACTGGCTGGCTCTCGTCGGCGACGCGGCCGACGGCTATCCGGGCATCGAAGGCATCGGCGCGGTCGGCGCGGCGCGCTTGTTGAATCGCTACGGGCCGATCGAGTCGTTCCCGCCCGACCTGCTCGGCGCCCGGGTCGCCGACGCGTTGCTCTTCAAGCGCCTGGCGACCTCGCGCACCGATGCGCGCCTGTTCCGCCGTGTCGACGCGCTGCGCTGGCGCGGCCCGACCGAATCGTTCGCCGCATGGACCGCGCGCGCCGGCGCGGCGCGCCTGCTCGAGCGCTGCCTGGCGGCCGCGGCGGCGGCGTCGGCCCGGGGCCAGGCCACCGCTCGACGCCGACGGGACGTAACGGCTCCGTAACGGCGCGGCGATACGGTCACACCGGCTGATCGAGGCGCTCGCCGTGCCACCGGCAGCCCGCTATCGTCGCCGACACGCCTTCCGGATTCACCAAGGGAGCATGCAATGAACAGCCGATTCGATCCCTCGCCCACGCGCCGCAATTCGCGACTCGGCCTGCTCGCCGCGCTCGCCTTCGCGGCCTCGACCGGCGCGGTCGCGCAGAACAACAATTCCTACGCGAACATGCTGCAGAACAACGGCATCCGCCAGGCGAACCTGACGCAGCAGATGATCAATATCAACGCCTCTCGCGGCACCGCCTCCGGCGGCAATACCTCGGGACCGAACTGCATGCCGCCGTACGACCTGATGCGCGGTCTCGACGCACACGTGCCCGTGGAGCTGCAAGGCGATCCGCGCTACCAGGCCTATCTGCGATGCATGCAAGGACAGCCCGGCGCGCAGGGCGAGCGCCCGGCTCAAGGCGGCGCTCCGCTTTCCGGCGGGCCGCATCTTCCGATCTCGGCGACCGACTTCGTGCCGGCTCAGCGGGGGCATCCGGTCGTCGACCAGGCGATCGCCAATCTCGCGCCCACACCCGAGCAGCGGCTGCAGCTTCGCAAGGGCGTGGACGAGATGTTCAGGCGCGTCGCCGCCCGCTACCGCGGCAACAACGTCGCCGTCTCGGTCGCGGTCGCGTACGCCACGGCGATGCTGGCCCTGAACCGCACCGACATGAACGATCAGCAGACGCGGGAGCTGGTCTTCGCCATCAACGATCAGCTCGGGCGCAACCCGCGGTTCGCGGCGATGTCGCCGGTGCAGAAGCAGAACGACGCCGACGGACTGATCTTCCAGAGCGCCGTCATCTCGGTGTTGCGCGAGATGGGTGCGCACGATCCGCAGGCGACGCAGCAGTCGGTCGAGCTCGCCCGCGTCGTGTTGAAGCAATTGAACGGCGCGTAGGCAGTGAACCCCTTCCAGACGCTCGATCCGCTGCTGCGTCTGCCTCGCCATCGCCATGCCGAGCCCTACGCGGCGCTCGTGCTCTCGGGCGGGTACGTCGAAGCAGGCGACGCCGGCCGGCGCCGCCTGGTGGCCGGCGACGTCGTGTTCCATCGCGCCTTCGAGTCGCATGCCAACCTCGTCGCCGGCGCCGGCGCGCAGGTGCTCAACCTGCCGTTGCATTCGATGCGCGGCGCACCGGCCTTCGGCCAAGTCGACGACGCCGATGCCATCGCCCGCGTCGCCGAGCGCGATGCCGAGGCTGCCGGCGCGATGCTGCTGGCGAGCGCCGAATGCGCCGACTGCGAGCTGATCGACTGGCCCGACCTGCTCGCCCGCGACCTGCGCACCAGCTCGTCCATGCCGCTCGCCGAATGGGCGCGCCGGCATCGACTCGCGCCCGCGACGGTGTCGCGTTCCTTCCGCGACGTGTTCGGCGTCTCGCCGAAACGCTATCGCCTGGAGCAGCATGCGCTCGCCGCGATGCGCCTGCTTGCGCTCGGTGCGACGTCGATCGCCGACACCGCACTGGCGACCGGCTTCTCCGACCAGGCCCACCTGAGCCGCACTCTGCTGACGATGACGGGTCGCACGCCGCGAAGCTGGCGCCGCTAGGTCAAGTCCATTCAAGACCGCGTCGCGCCGGGCGCTGAAGAATCGGCCCATGCCTGCACGCCTTCGCCTCGCGCTTTCCCGGCGTCTTCGCAACGTGCTGCTCGTGCTGCTCGGCACGGCCGGCGCCGTTGCCTCGGCCCGTGCCGACAGCGCCGCAGAAGTGTTGGCTGCCGCGCGCGCCGCCAGCGGCGGCGCGGCCTGGGACCGGGTCGCGATCGTGCAGGGTGTCGGCACGGAGGCATACGCCGGACTGAACGGCCGTTGGCAGCTCACCGAAGACGCGTCGAGCGGCCGCTACGCGCAGCTCGAGGACTTCGCTGTCTACAAGGTCAGCGAGGGCTTCGACGGCCGGCAGCATTGGCGCCAGGACCGATCGGGTGGCGTGCATGCGCTCGACAGCGCGTTCGCCATGCGCAGCACGCGCACGGACGCCTGGCTGGCGCGGCGCGGCTACCTGAAGGCCGACGACACCGCCGTCTACGCGACGCCTGAAGAGCGCGTCGAGGGCGGCGTGCGTTACTGGACGGTGCAGGCGACGCCGGCAGACGCCGAGCCCGCGCAGCTCTGGTTCGACGCGGCCACGCACCGGCTCGCGCGCGTCGTCCGGCAGATGCCGATCAGCGTCCTCGTGGTGCGCCTCGAGGACTATCGCGAGGTCGAGGGCGTGAGCCTGCCGCACCGCATCGTCATCACGGACGAGAACGGCGAATCGCCGGCCACCGTGACGATCGAGCGCTACGCGCTGCTCGCCGCCGGCGACGACCGCCTCTTCGCCCGCGCGCAGCCGCCCGACGACACCCGCCTCGCACGCCCGACGCGGCTTCGTGCCGAGATCGACGGCCAGGTCGTCGTGCGCGCGATGCTGAACGGCAAGGGGCCGTTCGGCTTCATCGTCGACACCGGCGGCCACAACATCCTGACGCCGGAGGCCGTGCGAGCGCTCGGACTGAAGGCGGTGGGCCGGGGCCAGTCGGGCGGCGCCGGCGAGGGCACGCTGCCGGAGCAGGCGGTGCGCGTGACCGACCTGCGCATCGGCGCGGCACGTCTGAAGGACGCTTATTTCTCCGTCATTCCGTTCGGCTGGGACACGGTCGAGCGCGGCACGCGACCGCCGCTCGCCGGCCTGCTCGGCCTCGACATCTTCGAGCGCTTCATCGTCCGCATCGACTATCGCCGCGCCGTGCTCGACCTGATCCCGATGGGCACGCCGGTGTCCTGCGCCGGCGAGCAACTGCCGATCCGCTTCGAGGACGACTCGCCCGAGGTGGAGGGCACGCTCGATGGCGCCGCAGGTATCGTCAACATCGACACCGGCAACGGCGGCAGCACCGTCGTGCAGGGCGTGTGGGCGGCGCGGAGCGGCGTGGCCGATCGCCTGAAGCGCGGCATCGAGACCGTGTCGTTCGGCAGCGGCGGCATCTCGCGCAACTGGGAGAGCGAAGGCCACGCGCTCCGCCTCGGCAGCCTGCTGCTGCCCGATACCGTGTTTCGCTACGCCGAGGACAGCAAGGGCGCGTTCTCGTCACGCACCGAGGCGGCCAACGCCGGCTACGACGTGCTCGCCCACTACACCGTGACCTTCGACTACGGCCGCAGCCGCGTGTGCCTGGAGCCGTCGCCGGGCTTCAAGCCGGCGCCGATGAGCCGGTCTGGCCTCGGACTCACGAAGAGCGAGCCGGCGGCCTTCACCGTCGTCAAGGTGCGCGCCGGGTCGCCCGCGGCGCTCGCGGGCATCCGCGAGGGCGACAAGATCGTCGCCATCAACGGCCGCGCCGCCGCGAAGCTCAGCGGCAGCGACGCCTTCAACGCCATGCGCCGGCCTGCCGGCACGCGCGTTCGCCTGCTGCTGCGTCGCGGTGAGACGACGCAGGCGGTGAGCTTCGTGCTCGAGCAGCCGCACTGAGCACGCCATCCGGTCGCGCGCGGGAATCGCTATGCTGGCGCGATTCCCACGGCGAGGAGATCGCGTGATCCGCATCCTGCACGACGCTGCCGACACGGCTTTGCCCACCGCCCGCGCCGACGGCGAATCGCTCTGGCTCGATCGCACTGACGTCGAGCGCGCGACCGGATGGGCGTGGAAGCCCGAGGGCCTCTGCCGCGACGACACCTGCCTGCTGCTGCCGCGCCACGGCAAAGCGATCACCGACGGCGATCGACTCGACGTCGCGTCGATGTGGCGCCAGGCAGGCTGGCCCATCGTGCACGACGATGCGGCGCAGATCTGGGTGCTCGGCGAAGGTGCGGCGCAGCGCGCCGAGGCCTTGTCGAGCGGCGAGGCGCCCGACTTCGAGTTGCCCGATCTGGATGGGAAGACCCACCGCCTCTCCGACTACCGCGGCCGCCGCGTCTTCCTCGTCAGCTGGGCATCCTGGTGAGGCTGCCGGCTGGACTTGCCCGTGTGGCAGTCGCTGGTGCAATCGACCGAAGGCTCTGATTTCATCGTCGTCGCCGTCGCGCTCGACCGTGCCGAGGCCGCGCGCCCCTGGATCGAGGCCGCGGCACCGACCTATCCCTGCCTGATCGACCGCGACCATCGCGTGGCCGAGCTGTATCACCTGGTCAATGTGCCGCAGGCCGTGTGGATCGACGAGGCCGGGCGGATCGTGCGGCCGCCGGAGACGGCCGGCTCGACCGACAGCTTTCGCAAGATGGACCGCAAGACCCTTGCCGTGCCGGCCGAGGCATTGGCCGAGCGCCAGCGCGTCAAGCAGGTCTACTTCGCGGCGGTGCAGGACTGGGCCGAGCGCGGCGCCGCCAGCCCGCATGCGCTCGACGCGGCCGGCGTCGCCCGACGTCTGCAGGTGCCCGATGGCAAGGTCGCCGAGGCGCACGCCCACTTCAAGCTCGCGCAGGCCCTGCGACGCGACGGTCGGGAAGACGAGGCGCGCGCCCAGTTCGAGCTGGCCACCCGCCGGCATCCCGACTCCTGGGCGATGTGGCGGCAGGGCGCGCGCAAGGACGAGCGCGGCATCGCCGGCGGCCCCGAGTTCTGGGCCAGGGTCGACGCGCTCGGCGACCGGCCGTACTACCCGCCGGTCGAGATCGCGGCCCTGCCCGCGCCGGAGGGCGGCGGCGCGGCGAGCTGAAAGCCGCCGAGTCTTACTTGCCCTTCTTCGCGCGCTTCTTCGCCGGCGCGCTGACCTTCTTCGCGACCTTCTTCGCCGCCTTCTTGGTCGCTGTGACGGCCTTGGTCGCCTTGGCGGTGGTGGCGGCCTTCTTGCCGGCCTCGACGTGCTTGGGCGACTTGTGCGCCGGCTCGCTCGAGAACATGCCCGTCAGGGCGTCCTTCATCTTGGTCAGCAGGCCGGGCTTCTTCCTCGTTGCCATGGGAGTCGCTCCACGTTGACGTCGACGCGAGTGTGCCCGAGGCCGGCGCCTCGGACGACCGGCGCTTCCTGCCGGAGGCGTGTCTCTATCATGGGCGACCCCCCAAGGAGCCACGACGCCATGTCTCATCGATTCCATCGCCGCTCCGTGCTGGCACTCGCCGCCGCAGCCATCGCGCCACTCGCCTGGTCGCAGTCGGCCGAAGCCACCCTCGCCCAGATCAAGCAACGCGGCACGCTGCGCGTCGGCGTAACGCAGGCGCCGCCGTGGTACTCCAAGGACCCGAAGTCCGGCGACTGGGCAAGCGGCGTCGGTGTCTCGCTCGGCAGGCAGATGGCTGCCGACCTCGGCGTGAAGTTCGAGCCGGTCGAGGTGACCTGGGGCACGGCGATCGCCGCGCTGCAGGGCAACAAGATCGACATGATGTCGATGATGGACGCCACGCCCGAGCGCGCCGAAGCCGTCGACTTCCCGAAGACGCCACTGCTCTTCTATTCGCTCGCCGTGCTGGCCCGCGACGACCTGCCGGTGAAGGCGTGGGCGGACCTCGACAAGCCGACGGTGCGCATCGCCGTGCCGCAGGCGAGCAGCATGGACAAGTTCCTGAGCGAGCACGTCGCCAAGGCCGCGATCTCGCGCTTTCCCGGCAACGCTGAAGCGATCGCCGCCTTCCAGGCCGGGCGCGCCGACGCGGTGTGCCTGTTCCACCCGCCGCTGCTCGCGGCGCGGCAGAAGCTCGGCGCCGGCAAGATCGTCGTGCCGACGCCGGCGCAGTCGCAGGCCTCGAGCGTCGCGGTGAGGAAGGAAGCGGACAAGTCCTTCGTCGAATGGGTCGACAAGGAGATCGGCAAGTACTACGCGAACGGCCAGACGCAGAAGTGGTACGAGGAGTTCCTGGTCGGCTTCGGCCTCGACCCGAAAGCTTCTCCGCCGGTGATGAAGGAAATGCTCGGCAAGTCGTAGCCGGCACGTCTCGGCGAGAACTCGCGCACTTCTTCCGGCCACGCCGATGCACGTCTGGAACTTCGCCCCGGTGTGGGCGAACGCCGACCTGCTGGCCCTCGGCCTCCTCAACACGCTGAAAGTCACCGGCGCGGCGCTCGCCTTCGGCGTGCCGCTCGGCCTGGTGCTGGCGCTGATGCGGCTCTCGCCGCGGCGCCTGCTGTCGTGGCCGGCGAGCGCGGTGATCGAGGTCTTTCGCACCACGCCGCCGCTGGTGCAGCTGTTCTGGTTCTTCTTCGCGCTGCCGATCCTGATCCACGTCGAGATGACGCCCTATGTCGCCGCGGTGCTGACGTTCTCGATCCAGTCGGCGGCCTTCTTCGCCGAAGTGTTTCGCGGCGGCATCGTCTCGGTGGAGCGCGGGCAATGGGAAGCGGCGCGCGCGCTCGGCATGGCGCCGCGCCAAGTGATGCGCCGCGTCGTGCTGCCGCAGGCCGTCAAGCGGATGATCCCGGCCTTTCTCGAGCGCGCGATCGAGCTGATGAAGACGACGACGCTGGTCGCCATCGTCTCCTACGCCGACCTGCTGTTCCAGACCAACGAGGTGGCGCAGAAGACGTTTCGCCCGCTCGAGGTCTTCACCGTGACGGCGCTGATCTACTTCGTCGTCATTTTCGCGGCGAGCCAGCTGGTGCACGGCCTCGAGCGGCGCCTGGCCACGAGCGGCGAAGGCATGGCGCGCTGATGGGCTCGCACTACCACTGGAACTTCGGTCCGGTGCTCGAGAACCTCGACGTCCTTTGGGTGGGCGCGATCGGCACGCTGCGCCTGTTCGTCATCTGCGTCGCGCTCGGCTTCGGCTTCGGGCTCGTCGTCGGCCTCGGCCGGCATGCGCGGTCGCGCTGGATCTACCTGCCGGCGACGGCCTTCGTCGAGTTCTTCCGCAACACGCCGGTGCTGGTGCAGATCCTCTGGTTCTACTACGCACTGCCGATCCTGCTGCCGTTCGAGATCAGCCCGCTCGCGGCGGCGGCGCTCGGCATCTCGCTCAACTCGGCGGCATTCTCGGCCGAGATCTATCGCGGCGGCATCGAATCGATCGACCGCGGCCAGGCCGAGGCGGCGCGCGCGCTCGGCATGACGGCGGCGCAAGCGATGCGCCGCGTCGTCCTGCCGCAGGCACTGCGGCGAATGCTGCCCGCCCTCACCAACCGCGGCATCGAGATCTTCAAGATGACGACGCTCGCCTCGGCGGTGGCCTACGTCGAGCTGCTGCAACAGGGCAAGCTCCTCGCCTCGCTGAACTTCAATCCGATCGAGACCTACACCGTGATCGCCGTCGTCTTCTTCCTCTGCCTGTTCCCGCTGGTGCAGGCGACCTATGCGCTGGAGCGGCGGCTCGGCCGGTCGGACGCATGACGATGGCCGAGGCTCCATCGCCGGCAGGCGGCGCGCCAGCGACGGGCTCGGCGCAGCCGCTCATGCGCGTGCGCGGCCTGCAGAAGAGCTTCGCCGACCACACCGTGCTGCGCGGCATCGACCTCGACGTCCTGCCCGGCGACCGCATCGCCATCCTCGGCGCTTCGGGCTCGGGCAAGAGCACGCTGCTGCGCTGCCTCAACTTCATGGAGCGGCCGACGGCCGGCGTCGTCGAGCTGGCGGGCCGGGCGATCGGCCGCGCCGCGCCGGGCAAGTCCGACCCCCACCGGCGCAGCTACGACGAAGCCGAGTTGACGCGCGTGCGCCAGCGCGTCGGCATGGTGTTCCAGCAGTTCAACCTGTTCCCGCACATGACCGCGCTCGGCAACGTGATGGAGGGGCTGCGCACGGTGCGCGGCCAGCGCGAGGCCGCGGCGCGCACGCGCGCGCAGGCCGAGCTGGCCCGCGTCGGCCTCGCCGACAAGGCCGAGGCCTACCCGGCGCGGCTTTCCGGCGGGCAGAAGCAGCGCGTCGCCATCGCCCGCGCGCTGGCGATGGACCCCGAGGTGCTGCTGTTCGACGAGCCGACCTCGGCCCTCGACCCCGAGCTGGTCGGCGAGGTGCTGCGCGTGATCCGCTCGCTTGCCGAAGAAGGCCGCACCATGCTCCTGGTGACGCACGAGATCGGCTTCGCGTACCACTTCGCCAACCGGGTGCTCTTCATCGCCGAGGGCGTGGTCCACGAGCAGGGCACGCCCGACCAGGTGCTCAGGCACCCGACCGAGCCGCGCACTCGTGCCTTCATCGAGCGGCACCGCGAATTCGACTTCTGATCTCTGTCATCCTGAGCGCAGCACCGGATCTCGACCACAGGCCCGCCATGACCACACCCCCGGACAATGCCCTGGCCCAGGGCGAAAGCGCCCAGGGCTACCTCGCCGACCCGCGCAACGACGGCGTGCTGGTCTACGTCAACGGCGCCTTCGTGCCGCGCAACGAGGCGCGCGTCTCGATCTTCGACAGCGGCTTCGTCCTCGGCGACGGCATCTGGGAGGGGCTGCGCCTCGTGCAGGGCCGCCTCATCAGCCTCGACGCGCACCTCGACCGCCTCTACGAAGGCGCGACCTCGATCGCGCTCGACGTCGGCCTGACCCGCGCCGAGCTGACGCAGGCACTGCTCGACACGCTGGCGAAGAACGCGATGACCGACGGTGCGCACATCCGGCTGATGGTGACGCGCGGCGTCAAGCGCACGCCGAACCAGGACCCGCGCTTCGTGATCGGCAAGGCGACGGTCGTCATCGTCGCCGAGTGGAAGACGCCCAAGCCCGTGGCCAAGGCGCGCGGCCTCTCGCTCTTCACCTCGACCTTTCGCACCAGCGGCCCCGACGTCTTCGACCTGCGCCTCAACTCGCACAGCCGGCTGAACCTGATCCAGGCGCTGATCCAGGCCATCCACGCCGGCGCCGACGAAGCGCTGATGCTCGACCCGCGCGGCTTCGTCGCGAGCTGCAACTCGACCAACTTCTTCATCGTGCGCAGAGGCGAGCTGTGGACGTCGACCGGCGCATATTCGTTCAAGGGGATCACGCAGCGCAACGTCATCGACGCGTGGACGACGGCGGGCGGCGTCGCCCGCGAATGCGACTTCGCGCTGGCGCAGGTGTACTCGGCGGATGAGGCGTTCGTGACCGGGACGCTGGGCGGCGTGACGCCGGTGACGAAGGTGGATGGGCGGACGATCGGCGATGGGCGGCCGGGGGCGGAGACACTGCGGGCCGGCGAACTCTACGTGCAGCGCGTCGCCACGCCATGACAACAGGCGGCGCCTTCCGATCTCCCATGCCCGATCAGGGCCGGATCAATGCGGCGATCGCCGCCCTCGAGTCGCAACGGCCCTTGCTGGGCAACGATGTCGTCGACGCCTCCATCGCGGCGCTGAACGAGCAACTGCGGATCGCGAAGTCTTCATGGCCCTGGCAGAGCACCGGGAGTTGATGGCACGATGGGCGCAGAGCGCGTCGCCGGCGGGCCGATGAGGAGGTGTCGATGACGGAGTTGGCCAGTGGCGTCGCGGTGGCAGTCATCACGAGAACCCGGGATCGCTCGCTCCTTCTTCCCCGGGCGATCGCCAGTGTCGCAGCGCAATCGTTCACAGACTACGTGCACGTGATCGTCAACGACGGCGGGTCCACCGCCGACGTCGAGAACGCACTCCAGGCCTCGGGTGCGCCACGTGCGCGAATATCGATCATCAACCTCGCGACATCCTCGGGATTGGAGGCGGCGAGCAACGTCGGCATCGCGCAATCCCGTTCCGAGTTCGTCGCGATCCACGACGACGACGATTCGTGGCACCCCGACTTCCTGAAACGAACGGTAGAGGTGCTCAGGCGAACGGCGGCCGCCGGCGTGATGACCTCGATGGATTGCGTGCTCGAGGAGCTGATGGACGGCGTGATCGTCGAGACCGGGCGAACACGCTACGGGCCTGACCTCAAGGACGTATCGCTGTTCCGGCAGCTGGAAAACAACGAGCTCACGCCCATCGGATTTGTCTTTCGGCGCGATGCCTACGAGTCGGTGGGGCGGTTCGACGAAAGCCTGCCCGTGATCGGGGACTGGGAGTTCGGCATCCGGTTTCTGCGCCAGTTCGACGTCGAGTACCTGGACCACGAGCCCCGCCTTGCCAACTATCACCATCGCCCGGCGGTGTTGCAGGGTCCGCTCGGAAACTCCGTATTCGCACGGCGCGCCGCCCATGACGACTGCACGAACAAGATGCGCAATCGCTTGCTGAGGGAAGACCTGGGCGCCGGCCGATTCGGCCTCGGTTCGCTCATGGCGCTGCAGCATCAGGTGCTGGTCAATCGCGATCTTCTGCGATCACTTTCCGATGACCGGGCGCATCAGATCGAATCGATCAGGCAAGAGCTCCTCGCCGAGATCCGCGCGAAGCCGGGCGTCGCGGCGCGTGTCGTGCGCCGCCTGAGGCGCATGGGCGGGGGCGGCGACGAATGACCAGGCCGCAACACGACCTCGGACCGCAAGCTGCCACCATGAAAGCGTGCCTCCCGCACGCCGTGAGTGGTGAACGATTCGAGTTCGCGAGCGATGCCGGACGGCTGAGTGCCTATGTGGCGGGGCAAGGTCCGCCGATGCTCCTGGTTCACAGCATCAACGCTTCGGCATCGGCCGCCGAAATGCGGCCTCTCCATGAACACTATCTGCAAACCCGGACTGTTTTCTCCGTCGACCTGCCGGGCTATGGCTTCTCCGACAGGAGCGATCGCGACTACACGCCGCGGCTCATGACCGATGCCATTCACGCCGCGGTCGAGCAGTTCCGCCTGCGTTGCGGAGCACAGCCGATCGACGCCCTGGCACTGTCCTTGTCCTGCGAATACCTCGCTCGCGCCGCCGTGGAAATGCCGGACCACTTCCGCTCTGTCGCCCTTGTGAGTCCGACCGGATTCCGGGGCTTGCGAGCCTGGCGCGGTCCGCCTGGCAGCACGCGCGGCAAACCGTGGTTGTACAAGGCGCTGCGCGGCCCGGGCAATGGCTGGGGCGCGAGCGTCTTCCGGGCCTTGACCAGGCCGGGCGTCATCCGCTACTTCCTCGGCCGGACGTGGGGCTCGAAGGAGATCGACGAGGGACTCTACGACTACGACGTGCTGACAACGCAGATGCCCGGCGCGGAGCACGCGCCCCTGCACTTCCTGTCGGCCAAGCTCTTCAGTGCCGACATCCATTCGGTCTACTGCGCCCTGGCGCCCCCGGTCTGGATGTCTCACGGCGTTCGGGGCGACTTCACCGACTACCGCGGCCAGGTCATCATCGAAAGACGCCCGAACTGGCGATTCAGCGTCTTCCCGACGGGCGCGCTGCCCTAGTTCGAGGTGACGAAGAGCTTCTGTGCTGCCTACGATGAGTTTCTTGCCGTCGCATCCGCCCGCACGGCCTGAAGACGGCGCGTCGGGCCGGCCTAGCCACCGGATGACAGGATCCTCCGCAGGAAGTCGAGGTTGACCGTACCGTTGCCCGGCGCCGGGCCGCGGATCGAACGTGCGGGAACGTCGGGGTCACCCAGGTCCGTGAGCACGGTGCGAGCGCCCGTAAAGTCTTCGCGTGCCGTGTAGTCGCTCACCGTGACGACAGTGGCCAGGCCCGCGCTCAGGGCAGCACGAAGCCCGATCTCCGAGTCTTCGATGGCGACGCATTCGTCGGCAGTCAGTCGCAGTCGCTCCAGCGCCCAAAGGTAGACATCCGGCGCCGGCTTCTTTCGCTCCACCACATCACTCGCGGCGATCAGGGTCACCATGCCGGGGAGCGCCGGCTCCTGCGCGAGGAGAGCCTCGACGCCGGGCTTGGCTGCCGTCGTCGCGATGACGATCCGGATTCCGGCATTGCTCGCTTCGCGCAGCAAGCGCAGCACGCCTTGGCGCAGGGGAATGGTTGGAGCCAATTGCGCGAAGTGGCGAATCTTCGCTTCATGGATTCGAGGGATGAGGCGCGAAGCAAGAGCGTCAGCCAGCAGGTGCGGCTGATGGTGTTCGATGTAGAAACGCAAGCGTTCCTTGCCGCCGGCCACACGCAGCAACTCGCCGTAGAGCGACTCGTCCCAGGTCCATCCAAGACCCAGTTCGGCGAACGCGCGGTTGTAGGCGACCCGGTGCCCGAACCGCTCGGTCTCCGCGACCGTGCCGTCGAAATCAAGAAGAAGGCCGCGAAGTTCACCAGGCATGGGCTGTCTTCACCGAATACGAAGGTCCACGAGTGGTCCTGCCAATGGCGTTTTCCAAGGCGTTGGGAGAGCACCCAAGCCGAATCAGGCTGAGCTTCGCAACCGAAACCTCTGCAACTTCCCAGTCTCGGTCCGCGGCAGCGCCTCCCGGAACTCCACCGCCCGCGGGTATTTGTACGGCGCCACGCTCGCCTTCACGAAGTCCTGCAGCGCCTTCACCATCGCCGCGTCGCCGCGGTGCCCGGGCCGCAGCACAACGCAGGCCTTGACGATCTGGCCGCGCTCTTCGTCGGCCACGCCGATCACCGCGCATTCGGCTACGGCCTCGTGGCGCAGCAGGGTGTCTTCGACCTCGACGGCGGCGATGTTGTAGCCGGCCGAGACGATCATGTCGTCGGTGCGGCTCTGGTAGTGAAAGTAGCCGTCGGCGTCTTGCAGGTAGGCGTCGCCGGTGTAGTTCCAGCCGCCCTTCACGTACTCGGCCTGGCGGGTGTCGTCGAGGTAGCGGCAGCCGGTCGGACCCTGCACCGCCAGGCGGCCGATCGTGCCGGCGGGCACCGTGTTGCCCATCTCGTCGACCACGCGGGCGCGGTAGCCGGGCACGGCCAGGCCAGTAGCGCCGGGCCGCGCCTGCGCCTCGTCGGCCGAGATGAAGATGTGGAACATCTCGGTGGCGCCGATGCCGTCGATGATCTCGATGCCGGTGGCCTCTTTCCAGAGCGCGCGCGTGGCGGCGGGCAGCGCCTCGCCGGCGGCGACGCATTTGCGCAGCGGCCCGCCGTCGCGCGCGCTGATCTTCTTTTCCTTCGCGCCGGCGGCCATGGCCCGGTAAGAGGTGGGCGCCGTGAAGCAGACGGTGGCGCCGTGCGCCGCGATCGCTGCGAGCAGGTCGGGCGGGCCGGCTCTTTCGAGCAGCACCGTCGAGGCGCCGATGTGCATGGGGAACACCGTCAGGCCGCCGAGGCCGAAGGTGAAGGCCAGCGGCGGGCTGCCGATGAAGACGTCGCCAGCCTCGGCACGCAGCACGTGCGGCGGAAAGCCCATGCAACTCGCCATCACGTCGCGGTGGAAGTGCATCGTCGCCTTGGGCTGGCCGGTGGTGCCGGAGGTAAAGGCGAACAGGCAGGTGTCGTCGGCGGCGGTCTCGACGTTCTTGAAACGAAAGTCGTGGCGCTTCATCAGCGCCTCGAGCCCGTCGGGCGAGGGGTCGCCGAAGCAGACCACGCGCTGCAGCACCGGCATCACCAGCACCAGCTCGTCGAGCTCGGCGCGCAGGGCCTGGTCGCACAGGGCAAAGCCGACCTCGCCTTTCTCAATGATCTGCTTCAGCTCCTTGGTGCGCAGCATCGGCATCGTCGCGACCGCGACGGCACCGGCCTTCATCACCGCGAACCAGCAGGCGACGAGCATCGGCTTGTTGGCGGCGCGCAGCAGCACGCGGTTGCCGGGCACCACGCCCATGTCCTTGACCAGCACGTGGGCGATGCGCTCGGCCTGGCGCTGCAGCTCGGCATAGGTCCACCAAGGGCCGCCCGGCGCGCTGACGCAGGGCCGATCGCCGCGGCCTTCTTTCACGTGGCGGTCGAGCAGCTCGGTGGCGCAGTTCAGCCGTTCGGGAAACTGCAGCCCGGGCAGCTCGAACAGAAAGTCGGGCTGCGCTTCGAGCGCGGGCAGGTGCTCGCGCGCGAAGGTGTCGATGTGGGCGGTATACACGTCAGTCATCGTGGATGGATGTCATCCTGAGCGTCGCGAAGGATCTCGTCGTCTCGAGGGTTGAGATTCTTCGCTTCGCTCAGAATGACAGAGCGAGGTCAGAAGGCGGCGATCCCGGTGATGGCGCGGCCGAGGATCAGCGCATGCACGTCGTGCGTGCCTTCGTACGTGTTGACGACCTCGAGGTTGACGAGGTGGCGGGCCACGCCGAACTCGTCGCTGATGCCGTTGCCGCCGAGCATGTCGCGCGCAGCGCGGGCGATCTCGAGCGCCTTGCCGCAGGAGTTGCGCTTCATGATCGAGGTCAGGTCGGTCGAGGCCGTGCCTTCGTCCTTCATGCGGCCGAGTCGCAGGCACCCCTGCAGGCCGAGCGAAATGTCGGTGAGCATGTCGGCGAGCTTTTTCTGCACCAGCTGGTTGGCGGCGAGCGGCTTGCCGAACTGCTTGCGGTCGAGCGTGTACTGGCGCGCCCGATGAAAGCAGTCTTCGGCCGCGCCGAGCGCACCCCAGGCGATGCCGTAGCGGGCCGAGTTGAGGCAGGTGAACGGCCCCTTCAGGCCGCGCACGTCCGGGAACGCGTTCTCTTCCGGGCAGAACACTTCGTCCATGACGATCTCGCCGGTGATCGAAGCGCGCAGCCCGACCTTGCCCTCGATCTTGGGCGTGCTCAGGCCCTTGGCGCCCTTGTCGAGGAGGAAGCCGCGGATCGCGCCTTCATCGTCTTTCGCCCAGACCACGAACACGTCGGCGATCGGCGAGTTGGTGATCCACATCTTGCTGCCGCTGAGCGAATAGCCGCCCGCGACCTTCTTCGCGCGCGTGACCATGCTGCCCGGGTCGGAGCCGTGGTTGGGCTCGGTCAGACCGAAGCAGCCGATCCATTCGCCGGTGGCAAGCCTGGGCAAATACTTCTGTTTCTGCGCTTCGGTGCCGAACTCGTTGATCGGCACCATCACCAGCGACGATTGCACGCTCATCATCGAGCGGTAGCCCGAGTCGATGCGCTCGACCTCGCGTGCCACCAGGCCGTAGCAGACGTAGTTCATGGCGCCGCCGCCGTACTGCTCGGGAATCGTCGAGCCGAGCAGGCCGAGCTCGCCCATCTCGCGGAAGATGTTCACGTCGGTCGTGCCGTTGCGAAACGCCTCGAGCACGCGCGGTGCCAGGCGCTCCTGGCAGTAGGCGTGCGCGGCGTCGCGCACGGCGCGCTCGTCGCCGCTGAGCTGCTGGTCGAGGAGAAGCGGATCGTCCCAGTGGAACGCGGCCTTGGAGGTTGCCATAAGGGTTCGCTTTCGAAAGGCGTTGTCGTTCAGTCGGGGATGACGGCGGTGACCTCGATCTCGACCTTGGCGCGATCCTCGATCAGCGCCGTGACCTCGACCGCCGTCATGGCGATGTCGTAGAAACCGATGATCTCGCGAAACGCCTTGCCGATCTCTCGGCCGGCATCGAGGTATTCGCGCTTGCTTGTCACGTACCAGGTCATGCGCACGATGTGCCTGGGCTCAGCGCCGGCCGAGCGCAGCACGGCGGCGACGTTGGCGAGCGCCTGGCGCGACTGCGCCGCGAAGTCGTCGGTCTTCCATACGCCCGCCGGGTCCCAGCCGACCTGGCCAGCGACATAGATCTGCCGGCCGGTCGCGGCCACGCCGTTGGCGTAGCCCTTGGGGCGCGGCCAGCCTTCGGGAAGCAGAGGCGTGTTGGGTCTTGTCGTCATGGTGTTCCTTGGTCGGGATCCTTGGCTGCGCTCAGGATGACAGGGGTGGCTTGTCACTCTGAGCGCATCGATGAGTCTCTTTGAGCAGCTCGCGGGCGATGATCAGTTGCTGCACTTCGCTCGCGCCTTCGTAGATGCGCAGCGCGCGGATTTCGCGGTAGAGCCGCTCGACCGGCTCGCCGCTGACGACGCCGCGTCCGCCCCACATCTGCACCGCCGCGTCGATGACCTGCTGCGCGCCTTCGGTAGCCGCCAGCTTGGCCATCGCCGCCTCGCGCGTCACGTTCTTCCCCTGGTCGCGTTGCCAGGCGGCGCGGTAGGTGAGCAGCGCAGCGCTGTCGATGGTGAGCGCCATCTGCGCCAGCTTGGCCTGCGTGAGCTGAAAGTCGGCGAGCACGCCTTCGAACATCTTGCGCGTCGTCGCTCGATGCAATGCCTCGTCGAGGGCACGCCGCGCGAAGCCGAGCGACGCGGCGGCGACCGAGGTGCGGAACACGTCGAGGGTGCGCATCGCGACCTTGAAGCCTTCGCCCTCGGCGCCGACACGTTGCGTCGCGGCGATGCGGCAGCCCTTGAACGAGAGGCGCGCGAGCGGGTGCGGCGCGATGACCTCGATGCGCCCGGCGATCGAGAAGCCCGACGCATCGGCGTCGACGATGAAGGCGGAGATGCCTTTCGAGCCGCGCTTCGTCGTCGGCCCGCCATCGGCGGTGCGCGCGAAGACGACGTAGAAGTCGGCGATGCCGCCGTTGGAAATCCAGGACTTCTCGCCGTCGAGCACATAGTGGTCGCCGTCGAGGCGCGCCGCGCAGGACATGGCCGCCACGTCGGAGCCGGCCTCGGGCTCCGAGAGCGCGAACGCAGAGATCGCTTCGCCTTTGGCGACGCGCGGCAGGTAGGCGCGCTTTTGCGCGTCGGTGCCTGCGAGGCTGATGGCGCCCGAGCCGAGTCCCTGCATCGCGAAGGCGAAGTCGGCAAGGCCCGAGTGCCGGGCCAGCGTCTCGCGGATCAGGCAGATGGCGCGCGTGTCGATCGCATCTTCGTGGCCGCCGAACTCGCGCCCGCCGACGGCGTGGCCGAGCCAGCCTGCGCCGCCGAGCGTGTGCACGAGAGCGCGGCACTCGGCGTCGACATCCTTGCCGTGCGCGTCGCTGATGTGCTCGGCCGCCCAGGCATCGAGCTCGCGGGCGAGCGCGGCGTGGCGGGGCTCGAAGAACGGCCAGTCGAGGTAGGCGATGTCGCTCACGGGTCGAGATCCTTCACTTCGTTCAGGATGACGGCGTCAATTGCCCTCGAAGCGCGGCTTCTGCTTGGCCGCGAAGGCTTCATAGGCGCGCGTGAAGTCCTGCGTCAGCATGCAGATCGTCTGTGCCTGCGCCTCGGCCTCGATCGCCTGCTCGATCGTCATCGCCCATTCCTGATGCAGCATCGTCTTGGTGATGCCGTTGGCAAAGGTCGGGCCGGCGGCCAGGTCGCGGGCGAGCGTCATCGCTTCGGCGATCAGGTGTGCCGGCTCGACCAGTCGATTGAGAAAACCCCATCGCTCGGCCTCCTCGCCGCCGAGCGAACGCCCGGTGTAAAGCAGCTCGCTCGCGCGTCCCTGGCCGACGATGCGCGGCAGCATGGCGCAGGCGCCCATGTCGCAACCGGCCAGGCCGACGCGGTTGAAGAGAAAGGCCGTCTTGCTGCGCACCGTGCCGACGCGCAGGTCGGAAGCCATCGCGATGATGGCGCCGGCGCCGGCGCAGACGCCGTCGATCGCGGCGATGATCGGCTGCGGGCAGGCGCGCATCGCCTTGACCAGATCACCTGTCATGCGTGTGAACATCAGCAGCTCCGGCGCCTTCAGCCGAATCAGCGGGCCGATGATCTCGTGCACGTCGCCGCCCGAGCAGAAGTTGTCGCCGGCACCGCTCAAGACGATGGTGTGGATGTCGGCGGCGTACTTCAGGTTGTGGAAGAGGTCGCGCAGCTCGGCATACGACTCGAAGGTCAGCGGGTTCTTGCGTTCGGGGCGCATCAGCTCGATGCAGCCGACGCCCTCTTGCACGGTCCAGGCGAAATGCCGGGCAAGGTACTGGGCGACGGGCCGGGTGTTGCCGTCGACGAGCGCCGTATCCACGCGGGGTTGGGACTCGGTCATTTCAGGCCTCCTCGGCGGATTGTTCGTTCTGCACCAGGTGCACGCGCAGCCGCCCGAGCTGGGCATAGAGCTGCTGCACGGTGCCGGCGTCGAGACCGGAGAAAAGATCGAGGATCCAGCTCTCGTGCTCAAGCGCCATCGTCTCGAAGTGGCGCCGGCCCTTCGGCGTCAGCCGCACGATCCAGGCGCGCCGGTCGCCGGGGCTGTTCTCGCGCACGACGGCGCCGTCTTTCTCGAGGTCGTCGGTCAGGCCGGTGACGTTGCCGCCGGTCACCATGAGGTAGCGCGACAGCTCGCGCATCTTCATGCCGTCCTTGTAGCGATAGAGCTGCGCCATGTAGTCGAAGCGCGCCAGCGAGATGCCGAAGCGCTCGCGCAGCCGTCGCCGGATCTCGGCCTCGATCTGCGTCGTGCTCGCCAGCATACGCAGCCAGAGGCGCAGCGCCGCGTGGTCGCCGCGGCCGGCGCGCGCCTCGTGGCCGAGCTCCTGCGCGTCTTCGAGCAGCACGTGCGATGGGTCGTTCTGTTTCATGTCATTGGCCCGTCATCCTGAGCGGAGCGAAGGATCCCGGCGTGGCGATGAGACCCTTCTCTTTGCTCAGGGTGACGAAGCTTGACGGTGTTCATACGCCCAACGCGCGGTTGGCCTGCTCGATCGCCGAGAGGCCCGCGCCCTGCGCCGCCATCTGCCGCTCGCGCTCGAGGTTGCGCTCGAGCTGCGTCTTCGCCGAGCGGTATTGCTTCGGCCATTCGACGTCGGTGTAGCCGATGCGCGCCGACTCGAGCAGCGTCCACGACGGGTTGGCCAGATGCGGCCGGGCGACGGCGCACAGGTCGGCGCGGCCGGCGGCGATGATGCTGTTGACGTGGTCGGCCTCGGAGATGGCGCCGACGGCAATGGTCGCGATGCCCGCTTCGTTCCTGATGCGATCGGCGAACGGCGTCTGGTACATGCGGCCGTAGACGGGCTTCTGCAGCTTGCTGACCTGACCCGACGAGCAGTCGATGAGGTCGGCGCCGGCGGCCTTGAAGTGCCGCGCGATCTCGACCGCGTCGCCGGGCGCGATGCCGCCCTCGACCCAGTCGTGCGCCGAGATGCGGACGGAGATCGGCAGCTCCTTCGGCCAGACCGCGCGCATCGCCTGAAAGACCTCGAGCGGATAGCGCAGGCGATTGGCGAGCGAGCCGCCGTATTCGTCGGTGCGCTGGTTGGTGAGCGGCGAGATGAACGACGAGAGCAGGTAGCCGTGCGCGCAGTGCAGCTCGAGCCAGTCGAAGCCGGCCTCGGCGGCGAGCCGGGTCGAGCCCACGAAGTCGTCGCGCACCCGGTCCATGTCGGCACGCGTCATCGCTGCCGACCAGTCGCTGACGCCGTCGAGGTACTGCTGCGGCGAGGCCGAGACGAGCGGCCAGTTGCCCGATTCGAGCGGCAGGTCTTCGCCTTCCCACGGCGCGCGGGTCGAGCCCTTGGCGCCGGCGTGGCCGAGCTGCATCGCGATCTTCGCCTCGCTGTTCGCATGCACGAAGTCGACGATGCGCTTCCAGCCGTCGCGTTGCGCGGTGTTCCACAGGCCCGGGCAGCCGGGCGTGATGCGCGCGTCGGCGGTCGGGCAGGTCATCTCGGCGACGACCATGCCGGCGCCGCCCATGGCGCGCGCGCCGAGGTGGACCAGATGGAAGTCGCCGACGACCCCGTCGACCGCCGAGTACTGCGCCATCGGCGAGACGACGACCCGGTTCTTCAGCGTCACGCCGCGCAGGGTGAACGGCGTGAGCATGGGCGGTATCGACGCTTGCAGCGGCGCACGGACCTTGCCCGCGCGCTCGGCGATCCAGTCCTCGTAGTCCTCGACATAACCCTTGTCGCGCAGGCGCAGGTTCTCGTGGCTGATGCGCTGGCTGCGCGTGAGCAGCGAATAGGCGAACTGCTCCGGCGGCAGGTTGACGTAGCGGTCGACGTGCTCGAACCACTCGGTCGAGTTGCGCGCCGCGTTCTGGATCTTCAGCACCTCGATGCTGCGCACCGCCTCATAGGCTTCGAGCGCCGCGGTCAGATCATTCGGCGTCTTGCCGATGCAGCGCGCCAGCTCGATCGAGTCCTCGAGCGCGAGCTTGGTGCCCGAGCCGATCGAGAAGTGCGCGGTGTGCGCGGCGTCGCCCATCAGCACCACGGGCGCCCGGCCGTTGTGGTGCACCCAGCTCTCGCAGACGACGCGCGGAAAGCGGATCCACTGCGCCGAGCCGCGCAGGTGCGAGGCGTTCGACATGAGCTGGTGGCCATCGAGGTACCTGGCGAACAGCTTCTCGCAGAAGGCGATCGCGTCTTCCTTCTCCATCGTCTCGAGGCCGGCGGCACGCCACACGCGCTCCGGCGTCTCGACGATGAAGGTCGAGGTGTTGTCGTCGAAGCGGTAGGCGTGGGCCTGGAACCAGCCCCACTCGGTCTCTTCGAACGCGAAGGTGAAGGCCTCGAACAGCTTGTTCGTGCCGAGCCAGACGAAGCGGCAGTCGCGCAGGTCGATGTCGGGCCGGTAGGTGGCGGCGTGCCTGGCGCGGATGCGGCTGTTCAGTCCGTCGCTGGCGATGATGAGGTCGGCATCAGCGTACTGCGCGTCGTCCTGCACGTCGGTCTCGAAGCGCAGCTCGACGCCCAGGTCTTCGCAGCGCTTTTGCAGGATGTTGAGCAGACGCTTCCTGCCGATGCCGCAAAAGCCATGGCCGCCCGAAGTGATCTTCGCGCCGCGGATGTTGACCTCGATGTCGTCCCAGTGGTTGAACGCACCCAGGATCTCGGCGGCGCTCTTCGGGTCGGCCGCCTGCAGGTTGCCGAGCGTCTGATCGGAGAACACGACGCCCCAGCCGAAGGTGTCGTAAGGCTTGTTGCGCTCGACGACGACGATCTCGTGCGCCGGGTTCTGCTGCTTCATCAGCAGCGCGAAATAGAGCCCCGACGGGCCGCCGCCGATGCAGACGATCTTCACATCAGTCCTGAATAGTTGACTGGTAAAGCAAAGTCTACCTTCAGGTTGCTGTCATTGCAAGTGCTGCGTCTGGTGCACACGGGCCGAGGGCGTCGGGCGGCCCACTCCGCTCATGTCCCCCGATCCGCGGCTGCGCCGCGGCTCTCCTCCCAATACTTCGCTGCATGGGCCACCCGACACCCTCGGCCGCACCTTGACGCTCGGCGCATCAAAGCAACGCTGAGCCGCCGGCGGTCGAAGGATCGGGGTGGTGGGGCGCGCTGCGTAGCGAAGTATTAGGAGGAGGACCGAGGCTTCAGCCTCGGGCCGGGGGACATGAGCGGAGCAGCGCGCCCCGGCGCCCCGATCCATCCCATCGCCTGGCGGCCCGATCGGCATCCGATCGCGTCGATCCGAACGTCACTCGGGAATCAACATCCACTTCCCATCCTTCAGCTGCATCAACTCCCGGCCACGCCGATCGAAGCCGGAGTGATCTGCCGCCGACATCGTGTAGACCCCCTGCGTTCCGACCAGCTCCTTGGTCTGCTCGAGCGCATCGCGCAGCGCCGAGCGGAATTCCACTGTCCCGGGCTTGGCCTTCTTCGCCGCCTCCGGCACCGCCTTCTGCAGCAGCAGTCCGGCGTCGTAGACGTTGGCACCGAAGGTCGAGAACTTCGTGCCCGGGTAGGCCTTCTCGTAGGCCGTGATGTACTCGAGCGCGACCTTCTTGGCCGGGTTGCTGTCGGGCACCTGGTCGATGACGAGCATCAGGCTCGCCGCCATCACCGCGCCATCGACCGCCTTGCCGCCGAGGCGCACGAAGTCGGGCGTCGCGGCACCGTGCGTCTGGTAGATCTGGCCCTTGTAGCCGCGCTCGACAAGCGTGGTGTGCGGCAGCACGGTGCCGCCGCCGGCAGCGCCGACCAGCACCACGTCGGGGTTGGCGGCGATGATCTTGGCGGCCTGGCCGAGCACGCTCTGGTCGCTGCGCGCGTAGCGCTCGTTGGCGACGAGCTTGATGCCGGCCTTCTCGGCCATCGGCACGAAGGTGCGGTACCAGGACTCGCCGTACGAGTCGGAAAAACCGATGAAGCCGACCGTCTTCACGCCATGCTTGGCCATGTGCGAGACCAGCGCCTGCGAGATCAGGTCGTCGTTCTGCGTCGTCTTGAAGACCCAGGCCTTCTGCGCGTCCATCGGCAGCACCACGGCGGGCGTGCCGACCGGCGCGAGCATCGGCGTCTTCGCCTCGGCGATGAAGGCGATCGTGCCCATCGCGTTGGGCGAGCCGGAGGGGCCGATGATGGCGTCGACCTTGTCTTCGGTGAGGAGCTTTTTCACCAGCGCCACCGACTGCGTCGGGTCCGAGGCGTCGTCGTAGACGATGTACTCGACGTCGATGCCGCCGATCTTCTTCGGCAGCAGCGCGCCGGTGTTCTTCTGCGGAATGCCGACCACGGCAGTCGGCCCGGTCGACGAGGCGATCAGGCCGACCTTCATCTGCGCCTGCACGGCGAAGGAAACCAGGCCGGCAAGCAGGGCGGCGACGAGCGGGCGATGGGAACGGAGCGTCTTCACGATCGGGGATCCTCGGTGGAAGAATGGGCGTCGGGCCGACAAGCGAGATGCGGGCCACGTCATGTGGCCGCAACGCGGCGTGCGGCCAATTTACCTCAGGGCGCGGCAATGGCAGCGCGGCGCATCAGACCTTCAGGCTGGCGACGCTGCTGCCGCCGCAGACGAAGAGCGTCTGGCCGGTGACAAAGCCGTTCGCCGGCGCCGCGAAGAAGGCGACCGCGCGGGCCACGTCGCCGGACTCGCCGATGCGGCCGACCGGGATCGATGCGGCGAGGCGCAGATCCTGCTCGCTGCCGGCGGCAACGATGCCGTGGTACATGTCGGTGCGGATCGGCCCGGGCGCGACGACGTTGGCGCTGACGTTCCAGCGGCCGGTCTCCTTCGCCAGCGCCTTGACGAACCCGGACATGCCCGCCTTGGCCGACGCGTAGGGGACGTCGCCGGCGAATCCGATCACGCCGACCACCGAGCCGATCGCGATGAAGCAGCCGGAGCCCTGCGTCTTCCAGACCGGCACCGCGGCGCGCGCGAGGTTGAAGGCGCCGCCGAGCGACGTCTCCATCACCGTGCTCCAGTCGTCGGCGGTGAGCCGGTCGATCCAGCCGCCGCGCCACACGCCGGCGTTCGAGACGACGATGTCCAGGCGGCCGTGCCGGTCGGCGAGCCCGGTCACGAGCTGCTGCACCGCGTCGAGGTCGCGCGCATCGCACTGCCAGGCGCTGCCGCCGATCTCGGCGGCGACCGCCTCACCGGCGTCGGGCCGGGTCGCGTAGGTGATGGCCACCGTCGCGCCCTCGGCGGCGAGCCCGCGCGCGATGCCGGCGCCGATGC
>JANXXS010000428.1 GCA_025350505.1 Burkholderiales bacterium | reverse complement strand
CGGCCGCGGTTCGCGTCCTCGCGCAGGGCATGCTCGACACGAAGCTGCTCGATCGGAACAAGGTCGGCGACCTGGATGCCATCATCGAGTCCGCGGCCTATCGCGCCTTCTACATGCACGGCACCGGCCACTGGCTCGGCCGCGACGTGCACGACGTCGGCGACTATCGCTCGGCCGACGAAGCACCGGTCGAACAACCGGACTGGCAGGGCGGCACGATCGTCGGCAAGCCCTCGCGCAAGCTCGAGCCGGGCATGGTCGTGACGATCGAGCCGGGCCTCTACGTGCGGCCGGCCGAAGGCGTGCCCGAGCGCTTCTGGAACATCGGCATCCGCATCGAGGACGACGCCGTCGTCACTGCCGAAGGCTGCGCGCTGATCAGCCGCGGCGCGCCGGTGGCAGCGGCCGAGATCGAGGCATTGATGCGCGGCTGAGGCACGCACGTCCGAACCGCCTGTCATCCTGAGCGAAGCGAAGGATCTCATCGCCGCGGCCGAGATTCTTCGCTCCGCTCAGAATGACGATCGCATGCCCCTCTTCCTGGTCTATGCCGCCTGCGCCTTCGCCAGCGGCTTCGCGCTCCGCCTCGTCGATCCGATCGTCCTGCCGGTGGCCGCCCACTTCGCCGTCACGCCGGCGGTCGCGGCGATGCTCAACACCGCCTTCGCGCTGCCCTATGCCTTGTCGCAGCCCTTTCTCGGCCCGATCGGCGACCGCATCGGCAAACAGCGTTGCGTCCAGCTTTGCGTCGCCGGCCTCGCCGTCATGCTGGCCGCCGGCGCCTTCGCGACGAGCTTCGCCTTCCTGTTCGCGACGCGCGTCTGCGCCGGCATCTTCGCCGGTGGCCTGATCCCGCTCGTCCTCGCCGGCCTCGGCGACACCTACGCGATGAGCGAGCGGCAGGTGATGATCGGCCGGATGCTGTTCGCGATCATCTCCGGGCAGATGCTCGGCTCGGTGGTCTCGGGCTTCGCCAACGTCGCCTTCGGCTGGCACAGTCCGTTGCTCATCGCCTCGGGCGTCGGTGCGCTGGCCGCCATCGTCGCCTGGACCGCGATGCCGGCCGAGCCGCCGCACGACGGCGCGCCGCCGGCCTCCTTCGCCGCGCTCTACGGCCGCGTCTTCGCCAACCCGAAGGCCGGCTGGCTGTACGGCGCCGTCATGCTCGAAGGCGTGCTGTTCTATGGCCTGTTCCCGTTCATGAGCGAGCTGCTGGTGACGACGACGGCGCGCAGCGCCCACGCCGTCTCGGTCGAGACCGGCATCGTCCTCGGCGCCTTCGGCATCGGCGGCCTGCTCTACGCCGCCAGCGTGCGCGTGATGCTGCGTCGGTTCGGCGTACGCCGGATGTGCCTGATCGGCTCGGCCGTGGCCGCGATCAGCTATGCGGCGCTCGCCGTCTCGCCGTTCTGGTGGCTCGACGCGCTGGTCATGTTCTGCGCCGGCGTCGCCTTCTACATGCTGCACAACTCGCTGCAGACTGAAGCGACCGAGCTCGCGCCCTCGGCACGCGGCTCGGCGGTGGCCCTCTTCGCCTGCGGCTTCTTCGCCGGGCAAGGGCTCGGGCCACTCATGTACGGGGCGCTGCTGCACACCGCCGGGCCGCGCCTGTCGCTGCTCGCGGTCGCCGTGGCGCTGGTCGTGCTGGGCCGCGTCATCGTCGCGCGCATCATCGACCGGCGCGGTGCTGCCTGAGTCGCCGCGCGCGCCGCGTCGTCAGCGCGGCCCGACCTGGGGCACGCGCTCGATCCTGGTCGTGTCGTAGCCCTGCCGGCCGGCGAAGGCGATCAGCTTTTGCAACTCGGCCTCGGGCAAGGTCGGGGTGCGCGCCATGATCCAGACGTAGTCGCGCTTTTCGCGCGTGATGACGGTCTTGCTGTAGTCGGCATCAAGGTACGAGATGCGGTAGTCGGCCTTGATCGGCCACACGTATTGCTGGCCCCAGACGGCGCCGCTCGGATCGAGCACGAAGCCGCGCGAACGGTAGGTCTTTGCGGCGCCGTCGAACGAATCTGCGCGGAAGCTGAAGGTCGTGGCGATCGTGCCGTCGGCCTCGAGCTTGTACGAGTCCTTCGCGCCGTGCGCTCCCTTCTCGAGAAAGGTCGGGATGTTGGCGATGACGTACCAGTCGCCCATGAAGCGAGGCACATCGACAGACGGCGCCAGCTCGAGTGGCGGCAGGTCGCGATTGGTCACGCTCTGGCAGGCTGCAATCAGCACGGCCGCAACGGCGATGGCCGCGGCCAGTGAACGGCGGGTCATGACGCAGTACCTTTCTTCGGCGGCCCGGGGAAAAAGGCGTTGGTGCGCCGGATGTAGTCGCGGTATTCGGGGCGGCGCTCGCCGATGTCTTTTTCGAGCAGCGCCACGCCCGAGACCTTGAGCAGCAGGCCGGTCATGATCAGCGGCGAGACGATGCTCCACCAGCCGCCGCCGGGCAGCGTCATCAGGAACAAGCCCCACCAGACGCAGCACTCGCCGAAGTAGTTCGGATGCCGCGAATAGCGCCAGACACCGCGGTCCATGACCTTGCCGCGGTTGGCCGCATCGCCCTTGAATACGGCCAGTTGATGATCACCGACGGTCTCGAAGATGAAGCCGAAGGCGGCGATCGCCGCGCCGATCGCATCGAGCGCAGTCCAGGCCACGGGCCGCGCGAGCACGGCGAGGAAGGGCATCGAAACGAGCCAGGCGAGCAAAGCCTGCAGGAAGAAGACGTAGACGAGGCTCGTCAACGGGAACGACGGCCCGTTGCGCGTGCGGATCGCCTGGTAGCGGCGGTCTTCGCCATGGCCCCAGTTGCGCCAGCTCACGTAGGCCGCCAGGCGCACCGCCCAGAGCACCAGCAGTACGGCCATGACGGTGAAGCGTGTATCGCCGGCCGGGGGCAGCACCCAGGCGTAGGCGACGACGGGCACGGCGATGACGAACGACCAGACGCGGTCGACCAGGCTCACGTCGCGCTGCACCAGGCTGGCGAGCCAGGTCAGCGTGGCCAGTCCGACCGCCGCGGCCAACCCGAGCAGCGCCGCCTCGACGAAGGGCGTCATGGCTGCCCCGCCGCGGTGGCGGGCGCCGCCTGGCGCGACTCGAACAGGTAGTGCGAGACGCGCCAGCACTCGCCGCCTTCAAAGGCGAAGAGCTCGGCGCAGGAGAGGAAGAAGAGGCGCCAGCGCATCCACCAGGTCGCCGCCTGCTCGGTGCCGTAGACCGATTCGAACAAGGGCCAGAGCGCGGCACGATTCGCGTCCATGTTGGCGAGCCATGCCTCCGAGGTCTTCGCGTAGTGGCTCCCGTTCCAGCGCCAACGCTCGACCAGCTTCAGGTCGTCCTGGAAGCGCAGCGCCAGGTCGTCGCTCGGCATCATGCCGCCCGAGAAGAAGTGGCGACTCATCCAGTCGCTGGCGTCGCGGTCGACGAAGGCGTAGGGCGTCGAGCGGTGCACGAAGACGTGCATGAAAAAGCGCCCGCCCGGCCGCAGCCAGCCGGCGACGCGGCGAAAAGCCTCGGGCCAATTGCGCAGGTGCTCGAACATTTCCACCGAGACGACGCGGTCGAAGCGCTCGTCAGAGGCGTAGTGATTGAAGTCGGCGGTGACGACGCGCAGGTTGGCAAGGCCGCGCCGCGCCGCCTCGGCCTCGATGAAGACGCGCTGCGAGTGCGAGTTGGAGAGCGCCGTGACGTGGCTGTTCCGATAGCGCCCGGCCATGAAGAGACTGAGCGAGCCCCAGCCGCAGCCGAGCTCGAGGATGCGCTGACCGTCGGCCAGGCCGGCGCGCCGGCAGGTCGTATCGAGGGCAGCCGCTTCGGCATCGCCCAGCGTCTCGGTGCCCGCGTCCCATTGGCAGCAGCTGTACTTGCGATGCGGCCCGAGCACGCGGGCGAAGAACTCGGCCGGCACCTCGTAGTGCTGCTCGTTCGCCTTCTCGCTCAGCAGTGCGACGGCCGAGCCGGCAAGCGTCGCCACGAAGTCTTCGGCGATCCGCGCCGAGCGCTCGGCATCGCCGTCGCCGATCTCGGCCAGCCGCTCCCTGAGCAGCCGGCGGATGCCGAGCCGCACGACACGGTCCGGGACGAGGCCTTGCTCGACCCAGTTGAGCGCCAGATGGCTGCCGCGCGATGTCATGCCCCAACCTCCTTGAAATCCACAGGTGACCCTCCTTACGCAGGAAAGTCAGCGCCGGATGCTGGCCGATAATGCGCGCACGATTCTTGCCGTAAAACTGCCGTGTTGCAGCGCATCGCCCCCCTCCGGATCACTGCCTACACGACAACGACGGCCGCCGGCGTCGGCAAGGCGGCGTTGCTTTCGGCAATGCGTGCCGGTGTCAGCGGCCTGCGCCGCAACGATTTCGGACCGAGCCCGCTCGCTACCTGGATCGGCCGCGTCGCCGACGTCGAGGCCGCGGCCCTGCCCAAACCGCTTGTCGACTGGGATTGCCGCAACAACCGGCTCGCCTGGCTCGGCCTGCTCGCCGACGGCTTCATCGATGCCGCGCACGGGGCGCGCGAGCGCTATGGCCGGGCCCGCGTCGCGCTCGTGCTCGGCACCTCGACATCGAGCATCGGCGCCACCGAGGATGCCTATCGCAGTCTCGACGCCGAAGGGCGCTTTCCCAAAGGCAACCGCAACCCGCGCGTGCACACACCGCATTCGCTGGCCGACTTCGTGCACGAGGCGCTTGCCCTCGAAGGGCCTTGCATCACCGTCTCGACCGCCTGCTCGTCGAGCGCCAAGGTGTTCGCGGTGGCCGAACGCCTGATGCGCCTCGGCCTTGTCGACGCGGCGATCGTCGGCGGCGTCGACACGCTGTGCGGCAGCGTCCTGTTCGGCTTCAACGCGCTGCAGCTGGTCTCGCCGCAGCCGTGCCGCCCGTTCGACGCCGATCGCAACGGCATCAGCATCGGCGAAGCGGCGGGGTTTGCCCTGCTCGAGCGCGTCGACGCGGCGAACGCCGATGGGCCGTGCCTGGCCGGCTACGGCGAATCGAGCGACGCGCATCACATGTCGACGCCGCATCCCGAAGGCCTGGGCGCGGAACGCGCCCTCGACGAGGCGCTGGCGCGCGCCGGCGTCGACGCCGGCGAGATCGACCACATCAACCTGCACGGCACGGCGAGCGCGAAGAACGACGAGGTCGAGGCGGCCCTCGTGGCGCGGCGCTTTCCGGCGCGCACGCATGCCTGCTCGACCAAGGGCTGGACCGGCCACGCCCTCGGCGCCGCCGGCATCGTCGAGGCGGCGGCCAGCCTGCTCGCGCTCGAGACCGGCTTCATGCCGGGGACCGTCAACACGCGCCACCTCGACGCCGTCTGCGGCCCGCAGATCCGCATCGAGCCGAGCGCCGGGCCGATTCGCCTCGCGCTCAGCAACTCGTTCGGTTTCGGCGGCAACAACTGCGTGCTCGTGTTCGCACGTGACGCGGGCGGAGCCGGCTCGTGACGCCGCTCTTCATCCGCATCGAAGGCGTCGCCTTCTGGGCGCCGTCGCTGCCGGGCTGGGCGATCGCGCGGGCCGCCTTTCGTGGCGAGGGCGGCCCGGTCGAGCCGCCGGCCAAGCGCCCGTCGCCGGAGATCCTCGCGCCGGCCGAGCGGCGCCGCGCCCCCGACAGCGTCGCCCTCGCGCTCGAGGTCGCCGCCGCGGCGGTGCGCGAGTCGGGCCGCGACCCGGCGACGCTGCCCTCGGTCTTCACCTCGGCGCACGGCGACCTCGCCGTCAACGACTACATGTCGTCGACGCTGGCGACCGAGCCGACCCTGATCTCGCCGACGCGCTTTCACAACTCGGTGCACAACGCCTCGGCCGGTTACTGGACCATCGCCACCGGCTGCCGCGCAGCGAGCACGGCGGTGACCGCCTTCGACGCCAGCTTCGCCGCCGGCCTGTTCGAGGCGGCGACGCAGTGCATCGCCGACGACCGCGCCGTGCTGCTCGTCGCCTACGACGTGCAGGCGGTCGGCGCGCTCGCGTCCGTGACGCACAGCGAGGGCCTGCTCGCCGCCGCCTTCGTCATCGCGCCGGGCCGTGGCGCCCCGGCGCAGCCGCTGTTCGAAGCCACGCTCGTGTCCGGGCCCGCCGCCGCGGTGCCGCTCCGTTCCGCCGCCGCACGCGCGCTCGCCGGCAACGCGCTGGCCGATGTGCTGCCCTTCGTCGAAGCGCTGGCCCTCGATGCGGGCGGACGGCTCGACCTGCCGCTCTCGCGTTCGCTGGCGCTGAGCCTGGTGCGATGAAGACGCGCCACGACGTCGTCATCGCCGGCGGCGGCCTCGCCGGCCTGACGCTGGCATTGCAATTGAAGCAGCGCTTCGCCGACATCGACATCCTCGTGCTCGAGCGCCGGACCCATCCGGTGCCCGAGGCGGCGCACAAGGTCGGCGAGTCGTCGGTCGAGATCGGCGCCGACTACTTCAGCAAGGTGCTCGGCCTGACCGAGCACCTCGAGCAACGCCAGCTGAAGAAGTTCGGCTTTCGCTTCTTCTCGTCGGAAGGGCGGCGCGACATCGACGCCGTGACCGAGATCGGCGCCAGCCGCTTCCTCGCCGTGCCGAGCTACCAGATCGATCGCGGCATCTTCGAGAACTTTCTCGCCGAAG
>JANXXS010000383.1 GCA_025350505.1 Burkholderiales bacterium | reverse complement strand
CCCGCGACAGAGCTTCTGCGAACACTGACGCCTCACGGTCATGCGCCTTCTTGTCGTTCACCAGAATTTCCCGGGCCAGTTCGGCCATCTGGTCAGGGCGTGGGCTAACCGGCCCGGCTGGGACGTGCGCGCACTGGGCCGCGACACCGCGCCTGGCCTACCGGGCTTCGACAAGCTCGTTCGCTACAGTCTGGCGCGCAAGGGCCACGCCAACCAGCATCCCTATCTGCGCCAGATGGAGGCAGCAACGTTGCACGGGCAAGCCACCGCGCGCGCCATGCTGCAGTTGCGCCAGAGTGGCTTTACCCCCGACGCGATCCTGGCCCATCCCGGATGGGGCGAAACGCTCTATGCCAAGGACGTGTACCCCGACGCGCGCCTGGTTCACTACTGCGAGTGGTACTACAGCGCCGACGGCGCCGACCTCGGCTTCGACCCCGAGTTTCCGATCACCTTCGATGATCGGGCTCGCGTTCGTACGTGGAACGCCTTGCACACGCTCAATCTCACGAACTGCGATGCGGCCGTGACGCCGACGCATTGGCAGAAGAGTCGGCATCCGGAAATCTTTCAGCCGAAGATCACGGTGCAGCACGAAGGCATCGCTACACATGAATTGGGGCCGGACCCTAGGGCTGTGATCAAGACGCCGAACGGCACTGTGCTCACGGCGGGCGATCCGGTCATCACGTATGTGGCGCGGAACCTGGAGCCGTATCGGGGCTTTCACATCTTCATGAGAGCGCTGGAACGGATACAGAAGGCGCATCCGACGTGTCACGCGGTCATCGTCGGCGGCGATGAGGTGAGCTACGGCAAGCGGCCGAAGGATGCGCCGAACTGGCGCGAGAAGATGCTGCGTGAAGTAACGCTGGATGCGACGCGGACGCACTTCATGGGGCGGGTGCCGAGGGAGCAGTTCATTCGCGTGCTGCAGGTGTCGGCGGCGCACGTGTACCTGACGTATCCGTTCGTGCTCAGTTGGTCTTTGTTGGAAACGATGGCTTGCGGGACACCAATCGTTGCTTCGGACACGGCCCCGGTTCGCGAAGTGATTCGCAATGGGGTTAATGGGCGGCTCGTTGACTTCTTCGCGGTCGACGAAATGGCAGGAGCCATCCTTTCCACCTCGACCGGGAGCGACGCCCGTCGCGCGGGTAGCAGGCAGGCCGCAGCGGATGCACAACGCGTCAGCCAAACCTGCGGGGTAGCCCGCTACGGGCAGTTGCTGCTAGGCCGTGGTCGCTTCGTCAACGCCGTTGCGACCTCTGAGGCCGATTCGACCCAACGCAAGCAATGTGACACGGAGTGGGCATATCCGAAGGCACGACCAACGACGAACATGCCCAACGAACTCCACGAACCGGTGCAAGCATGCTGACAGGAACTCCTCTGGATATCGGGCCGTTCGGCGTGGCGCTAGTCGCCGTCGGCTGGCTCTACTGGCTGCTTGCCGTGACGGGGCTGTGGTGGGCGCTTGTCTCCGAAGCGAATCAGCTTTGCCCGCCCGAACAGGACTTGCCCGTCCCGATAGGCCGCAGCTTCAACTGGGTCACGTCGTCGGCGCCACGCGATGTCGAGGGATTCTTTCGGCCGTTCGTAAGCTGGACGAACGATCGGGGCACGCAGCCCAACGGCGGCGGCAACGACATGGTCGTCCATCAGGGCTGCGATGTGCTTTTCGGCGACGACGCAATTATTGGCAGATCGAACGCGCATCCGCGTCTCTGGCTGGCCTGCAAACGAGACGAAGCCATCAATTCGAACGCGTGGAGGCTTGCCGCATGAATTCGAAGCAAGCTCGAAATTTCCTCCTTCGTACGGTCCTCTTTGCCGCCTCGTTTGGAGGACTGGTCGCCGGGTGCGATGCGGACTCAAGAGCCCCGGAATCAAAGGAGCGTCTGGCTAAGGCGCAGGCGATGTTCGCCGAGCGTTGCAAGACGGCAGGGGAGACGATCCGTCGCAAGGTCGAGAACGTCGAGGGAATCTACATTCTCAAGCTGCGGCCAAAGGGGATCAAATATGGCGATCAGTTTGCCCTAGACGATCCCTATGGAAGTGATTTGATGGGCGACGGCTATATCGAATCGTTCCTTCGAGGCAGCTTCCAGGCTAACAGCAGGGACATTCCACCCGATGGGCCGCCTCGGTTGGGTTACCACTACGTCGAAGCCGTTGATCCCAAAGACGGACAGCGCTACAGGTACACGGGGCGCATCGAGGAGCCATGGCAAACCAACAAGGCCTACCTAAAGGGCTACACACGCTTTGTCCTTGACAGGATTCTCGCTCCCGACGTCGGACCGCGCTACGGCGTCACGTACGACGACGTTTCCACCCGTGGAGAACGCGAGTACTGGATAGCAGGTAGCTCGCTGAAGGTGATCGACTTGCAAACCGATGAAGTGATCGCCGAACGTTTGGGCTACATGATCGATTTTGGTCAAGGCAACACGTCGGGAGGTCGATCACCTTGGTTGTTCGCCGCAGATCATGCATGCCCGAAATTCGGGCGAGAGTTCAAGGGACCGACGTTGATGTCCGTTCCCGCTTCAACGTCGCAGTCAAGGCAAGCACAAGACTTTGTTGAAAAGGTTCTCGTTCCTAAGCCTTGAGAAAGGACGCAATCGTGACGACTACGGCACTTGCCATATCCGACTATCTGAAATATGCCAACCTCCAGATGGCGGCGGAGGCGTTCATACGAGATAAGAACGGCGTACTACACAGCTCCGGCACCGATTTGAAGAAGATCCTCGTCGCTGGCAACAGCCATGCTTCGCGGTTCACCGACTCCCAAGCCACTGACTTTGCCGCTCACTGGATTGCGCTGGACCAACAGAGCAACACTTCCACGGGTTTCAGTGGCTCGCTTTTCAAGTGCATCCAGGACGACTCGGCAACAGGTGCAAAGGCCGGCGATCTGGTGATGAGTTTTCGCAGCACCGAGTTCATCGACGACGCGGCGCGCGACAACGAGGCGACCAACTCGCTGGAGATCAAGGAGGCGGGCTTCGCCTTCGGCCAGATCAGCGACATGGAGACGTGGTTCAAGAACCTCAAAGATCTCGGCCTCATCTCCGCCGGCAAGCAAATCTCACTTACCGGCTACAGCTTGGGCGGTCACCTAGCCACCGCCTTCAACATGATGCATGGCGCCGACACCGTGGCGGGAGGCATACCGCTCATCAAAGAGGTGGTCACCTTCAACGGTGCCGGTGTGGGCACCGTCGACCCCGCCACGAACTTGACCTCAGTCGTCGCGAAGTTTGACTCAATGCGCAACAGCGACTATGGCGCTCAAATCGTCGATAGCACACTAAAAGGCATATACGAGCGCACCCGGTCGGTCATCCTCGGGGGAGGAACGATTTCGAACATCGACCGTGTGATGCTCAATGGAATTGTGGCCTCTCGGGATGATGCTGTGCAGATGTTCAGTCCTGTGACATTGAGTCAGGCTCAACAGATAGAGCAGGCACTGGATCGCATCGACCAGATTCGAACGTCCGTCGTCTACCTGACGACAATCAGAAGCGGGGACACCGTCAATGCACTTCCCGCGCGGATAGTCGATAAGGACATCGGCCAAGAGAGTCTCGACTATCAGATGGCCGTCCTCGCGGTGAAGTCGCAAACCGATGCCGCCAGCCTCCTAGCCGGCGCCACACGAGCCTTTCAAGGCAAGGTCGATCTCACGACGAAGGGACAAATCGCACCGCAGTTCGACGTGACGGGCGACAGCCGCCTGTCGCTCGTGTCGAACTCGCAGTGGCACCTCGGCACGAACGTGCCCATCTTCATCGAGGAGCAACCCCTCTATCGAGGCGGCTATGTGGGCGGCGTGGTGTCGGCAATCGGCAAATTCGGTCTACAGCTGCTGCCGGATCACTACGCCACGGTCGACTTCGGCGACACCCACAGCCTGGTCCTGCTGGTGGACTCGCTCAGCGTACAGAACGTATTGCTGCAGTTGGTGCCGGCCAGCCAGCGCGACGACGCTTCCAAAGGACTCAATCAGATCCTGGTTCAGGCTTCCAACCTTGTGAAGGAGAACGGTGACCTAGCGGTCGGCGACGGTCAAGGCAAGGCTGAGGGCGACGTACTCGAGAACGTCGTCAATGCGTTGGCTGATCTCGCGCTGGGGCCCAGTCATGGAGCGCCGTTGAAGGGCTCGCCGGACGGCAATACATGGTGGAGCACCGATGGTCCGACGGGCTACACGGGGCGGACCGCGTTGTATGCCTTGCTCGACCTGATTGCGAAGAGCGACCTGTACACGAAGGCGGCCGGTCAGGTAGCTTTCAGTCTGACGCCTTCGGGCGACTTGGCGTCCGCCGCCCGTACCGACTTCGGGGCATTCGCTGCACTCTACAGCCTCAGTCCTTTTGCGCTGACCCAGGCATCGGGCGCGCTTGAGGCGGCAGTCGGTTCGGTCTGGGGCGACATGTACGCGGGATGGAAAGATGACAAGGCCGCCGGCGGTCAAGTCGGCTCGCCAAGCGAGCGCAACGTCACCGATACCTGGATCGGCGACCGAGCAACGATGCTCGACTGGTTGGAACTTCGCAACACAAGCAACCTCCAGGGTCCTCTTTCCGGAGGCCGCGTGGGTCGCACCCTGGCGAACTACGAGGACAAAGGCAGTGGCACACAAATTCTCGTGGGCCTGACCACTCAACCCAACCAGCGCCGACAAGTTGTCTTCGGCGGAAGTGGCGCCGATTCGCTGACCGGATTTGGCAAGAACGACGACCTCTACGGCGGCGCCGGCAATGACATCGTCGACGCCCAAGGCGGCAACGACTACCTCGAAGGCAACGCCGGGGACGACAAGCTTTACGGCGGGGCCGGCAACGACACCCTGCTCGGAGGCGCCGGCAACGACAGCGTGATCGAAGGCGACGCCGGGGACGACTGGCTGCTCGGAGGCGACGGTAACGACATCCTCGACGGCGGCGCTGACAACGACGTTCTCCGTGGTGGCTCAGGCAACGATCGTCTTGATGGAGGTACCGAGAATGACATTCTTGCCGGCGGCGATGGTGTCGATACCTATGTCTTCTCTGCCGGCTGGGGCGCCGACATCATCAAAGACAGTGACGGGCAGGGCCAAATTCAGGTGGCGGGTCTCGGACCGATCGACGGCTCGGGCGCTAAGAAGAAAAACGGAAGCAACGTTTGGCAAACTGACGACAAACGGGCTACGTACACCCTCGAATCGACGGGAACCGGGCACAACGACTTGCTCGTCGATATAGCGAACGGCGGCACCATCCGAATCCGAGACTGGAGTTCCTCCAGAAGCGTCGGCATCACGCTTGAAGACACCCCACCGCCTGCTCCCGCGGGTACTGCCTTCTTCAGCGACTTTCAGAAGAAAACCGCAGGCAGCGGGATGAACCAGAAGTACCTGCTTGACCCTTGGGGCAACTACATCCCCGACGGCCCGGCGCCCGGCGGCACGCCAGACCTTATATCTAGCAGTCCCGAGAACGCGCAGATGTTTGGCCTGCTCGGCAACGACGCGCTTTCAGGATGGACAGGCAACGACTGGCTGGATGGAGGGAGCGGCGATGACGTGCTTACGGGTGGCTCCGGTGCGGACACGCTCATTGGCGGCGACGGCAAGGATTTCCTGTTCGGCTCGGGCGTCGGCAATTTCACTCACGGTCCGGACAAACAACTAGGGCGGCCTGTCGACCTTCCCGTCTATCAACCGGCGGCCGATGGCATCGAACTCACCCGAGGGTTCTCCTGGGTCACGTATACCAAGACGGCTGACGCCAATGGCTTCGATACGGTCTGGGTCGCAGGCATAGAGACGAACAATGCCTACTACGACCAATTCAACAACGCGCCGGAGCAGGGAAATTCGCTGGACGGCGGCAAGGGCGACGACTGGGTCTACGGTGGAGTGTCCGACGATACGGTCTATGGTGGCGAAGGCGACGACCACGTGGTCGGACAGGACGGTCGTGACCTCCTGTTCGGCGACGCCGGCAACGATGTGGTTGTGGGAGACGGGCCGGACACATGGGGCTATGTCGACTCGGTGGACGGCTATCGGCAGGCGAACGACACACTATCCGGCGGCGACGGGAACGACTCGCTGACAGGTGACGGTGGCGACGACGAGCTCTACGGCGGCGCCGACAACGACAAGCTGTGGGGCGATGCCACCGACGCCAAAGTCACCCCCTGGGTCAACCATGGCAACGACTACCTCGACGGTGGCGACGGCACCGACTACCTCTACGGCGGCGGCAAGGACGACACCCTGTTCGGTGGAGCAGGCAACGACACCTTGTTCGGCGACGGCAGCTTGTCGTCGATCGACGCCCAGTATCACGGTGAGGACTATCTCGACGGCGGCGACGGCGACGACTACCTCGAAGGCGGCGGTCAGAACGACACGCTGATCGGCGGCATCGGCAACGACGTCTTGTGGGGCGACGCGACCAGCAATGGATTGACCCTGGCCCAGTCCGGTGCCGACTCGCTCGACGGCGGCGCAGGCAACGACGACCTGGTCGGCGGCGGCGGCAGCGACACCCTGATCGGGGGCGACGGCAACGATCGCCTAATGGGAGACGGCGACTATGTCCTGCTTGCTGCCGAGGCCGGCGACGTGCTCGACGGCGGTGCGGGGTTGGACACCCTCGTCGGCAATGGTGGAAACGACACGATCGACGGCGGAGACGACGCGGACTCCATCGAAGGCGATCTGGGCGACGACATCCTCTCCGGCGACGGCGGCAATGACCTCATCTATGGCAATGCGGGGTACGACTTCCTGGACGGCGGCAGCGGTGCCGATTCGCTCTCGGGTGGCGATGATGACGACTATTTGAATGGCGGCACCGAATCAGACCTCCTCTACGGTGACGACGGCAACGACTACCTCGATGGCGGCGCTGGCGACGACATCTTGTACGGCGGGAATGGCAATGACACGCTCGACAGCGGGAGCGGCAGGGACGTCCTGAACGGGGGCGCAGGCAACGACACCTATCTCTTCGCATTCGGCGAGAGCTATCGAGATCCGAACGGCACGCTCGAGGACATCATCGTCGACAGCGAAGGCGACAACATCGTCCAGATTGAAGGGGCAACGCCCACAGCCGTGTTTGTGACCGCAACCGGCGATTTGGAAATTGCGCTGTCTCAGGACGACCGAATCGCCTTCTATGCCGGCGCCGCGGCGCACACCACGTACAGCTTCAGCAGCGGCCAGACGTACACGACCAGCGAATTGATCGGGGGCTTTTCCGACCAGTCCGTTACCGCGACGGACTCGTCCGGCGCCATCTCTGTGTGGGGCGGCCGGTTAGACGACTCGATCGGCAACTCACAGGGCCACTCGACGTTCTCTGGCGGAAAGGGAAGCGACACCCTGACCGGAGGCGGCGGGAACAACACCTACCTGTACGCACAGGGCGACGGCACGGACGTCATCGCCGATACCAGTGCGAAGGTCGACGCGCAAGGGGCCGCCGCGCCGAACCGAGTCAAGTTCGCTGCGGGGATCACGTCGACGGATCTGCGGCTGAGTGGTGGTGCGGGCGCGCTGACCATCCATGTAGGAGTCGATCCGGACGACAACATCACGCTAAGCGGCTACGACCAGGGCAATCCGAGCGCTCCGATTCCCATCGATCAATTCGAGTTTGCCGACGGCGGCGTTCTCACATTCACTCAGCTGCTCGCTCGCGGCTTCGACGGTGGCGACGGCGACGATGCGATCTCGGCAACGCAGGGCGACGATCGCGCCGTCGGCGGCGCCGGAAACGACAGCCTGATGGGTCTCTCCGGCAACGACACGCTGGACGGTGGCGCGGGCGACGATACCTTGGTGGGCGGGCTGGGCAACGACGTCTACGTCTTCGCGCCGGGCTCTGGGCATGATGTCATCGACAGTACCGATGCTGGCGCGGGCAAGGTCGACACGCTTCGCCTCGACGCGCTTCTTCCGGCGGACCTGATGCTTCGTTCAGACGGCAACGACCTGGTTGTCACGGTGCGGAGCTCCGGTGAGCAAGTGACCGTGAGCAACTACTTTGCAGGGTCGACGATCGAGCAAGTCCAATTTTCAAACGGCGTCGTCTGGAACGCTGCTGCCATCGTTGCGCACCTCACGAGTCGGTTGACCGAGGGCCCTGACAACTTCACCGGAACGTCGGGCCCAGACCTCATCTCATCATTGGGCGGCGACGACTCCGTTCGCGGGCAGGACGGCGATGACGCCCTCGACGGTGCGAGCGGCAACGACTCGCTCTACGGCGGCAACGGCAACGATTCGCTGTTCGGCGGCGATGGCATGGACCTGCTGATCGGGGAAGCCGGTGACGATCTGCTCGACGGCGGGGAAGGTAACGATCTCATTTCGGCGGACGCCGGCAACGACACCCTGCGTGGAGGTGATGGCGCCGACCAGCTGTATGGATTTGCGGGACAGGATTCGCTCGACGGCGGCGCCGGCAACGATTCGCTATTCGGCGGCGCGGGTGCGGACATCCTCGTGGGCGGCGACGACCAAGACTACCTGAGCGACGCCGAGGGCAACAACTCGATCTACGGGGGCGCGGGCAACGACTACCTTTATGGCGGTGCGGGCGATGACCTGCTCGACGGCGGTACGGGCTATGACATCCTCTATGCCGGCAACGGCCAGAACACCCTGGTTGATGGCGAAGTGATGGAAGGCGGCACCGGCAACGACACGTTTCTGCTGAACGATCTGAACGGCGTTGTCCTGATCAGCGACGCAGGCGGCAGCGCCGACGCGCTCGTGCTGCCCAACGACATTTCCCCTTCCGCGGTCGACGTCGCCTTGTTCCCGAACCCCGTGACGGGACACTCCGAGCTCGCACTCCTGATACACGGGCACGGAACCGTCCAGATATCGAAGTATTTCGATAGCCCGGGACCCGCCGACAAACTCGAAGAGATCCGCTTCGCCGACGGCACGATCTGGCGACCCTCCGACGTGTTCGCGCGGCTGCCCGTCAACCACCTGACGAACGGCGACGACTTCGGGGTCGACGGCTTCAGCTGGAACGACACCATCGACGCC
>JANXXS010000378.1 GCA_025350505.1 Burkholderiales bacterium | reverse complement strand
AACATGGACGAGGCGATGCTCGATTCGAAGGCGGCGATGGTCCGCTTTCTCAATCTCATCGCCGGCGAGCCCGAGATCGCGCGCGTGCCGATCATGATCGACAGCTCGAAGTGGGAAGTGATCGAGGCCGGCCTGCAGTGCATCCAGGGCAAGGGCATCGTCAACTCGATCTCGATGAAGGAAGGCGAGGCTGCCTTTCGCCAGCAGGCGAGGCTGGTGCGCCGCTACGGTGCCGCCGCCGTGGTGATGGCCTTCGACGAGCAGGGCCAGGCCGACACCTTCGCCCGCAAGACGCAGATTTGCGAACGGGCGTACCGGATCCTCGTCGACGAGGTCGGCTTTCCGCCCGAAGACATCATCTTCGACCCGAACATCTTCGCCATCGCCACCGGCATCGAAGAGCACGACAACTACGCCGTCGAGTTCATCGAGGCGACACGCTGGATCAAGGCGAACCTGCCCGGCGCCAAGGTCTCGGGCGGCGTCTCCAACGTGAGCTTCTCGTTCCGCGGCAACGACCCGGTGAGGGAAGCCATCCACACCGTGTTCCTGTACCACGCCATCAAGGCCGGCATGGACATGGGCATCGTCAACGCCGGGATGATGGGCGTCTACGACGACCTCGATCCCGAGCTGCGCGAGCGCGTCGAGGATGTCGTTCTCAACCGCAGGAAGGACGCCGGCGAGCGCCTGGTCGAGATCGCCGAGCGGGCCAAGGGCGCGGCGCGCGACGACTCGGCGCGGCTGGCCTGGCGCGGCACACCCGAGCATCCGAAGACGGTCGACGAGAAGCTCAGCCACGCGCTGGTGCACGGCATCACCGAGTTCATCGTCCAGGACACCGAAGAGGCGTGGCAGAGGATCCAGGCCGAAGGCGGCCGGCCGCTGCACGTCATCGAAGGCCCGCTGATGGCCGGCATGGACGTGGTCGGCGACCTGTTCGGCCAGGGCAAGATGTTCCTGCCGCAGGTGGTGAAGTCGGCGCGCGTGATGAAGCAGGCGGTCGCCCACCTGCTGCCCTACATCGAAGCCGAGAAGGTGGCGATGGTCGAAGCCGGCGGCGAGGCCAGGGCCAAGGGCAAGATCGTCATCGCCACCGTGAAGGGCGACGTCCACGACATCGGCAAGAACATCGTCACCGTCGTCCTCCAGTGCAACAACTTCGAGGTCGTGAACATGGGCGTGATGGTGGCCTGCCAGGACATCCTGGCGCGCGCCAAGGTCGAGGGCGCCGACATCATCGGCCTCTCGGGCCTGATCACGCCGAGCCTCGAGGAGATGCAGCACGTCGCCTCCGAAATGCAGCGCGACGACTTCTTCCGCATCAAGAAGATCCCGCTCCTGATCGGCGGCGCGACGACGAGCCGCGTGCACACCGCGGTGAAGATCGCGCCGCACTACGAAGGCCCGGTCGTCTACGTGCCCGACGCCAGCCGCTCGGTCGGCGTCTGCAGCGACCTGCTCAGCGACGAGCGCGCCACCGCCTACATCGCCGACCTCGAGGCCGACTATGTTCGGGTGCGCGCGCAGCACGCCAGCAAGAAGGCGACGCCGCTGGTCACGCTGGCCGAGGCACGCGCCAACAAGACGCCGGTCGACTGGGCCGCCTACCTGCCGCCGGTGCCCAAGTTCATCGGCCGGCGCCTGCTCAGGAACCAGGACCTGGCCGAGATCGCCGAGGTCATCGACTGGGCCCCGTTCTTCCAGACCTGGGACCTCGCCGGGCCCTATCCGGCGATCCTCACCGACGACATCGTCGGCGAATCGGCGCGCCGCGTCCTCTCCGACGGCAAGCGCATGCTGCGCCGCGTGATCGAGGGCCGCTGGCTCACCGCCAACGGCGTCGTCGGCCTCTATCCGGCGGCCACCGTCGGCGACGACGACATCGACATCTACGCCGACGAATCGCGCACCGAGGTGCTGATGACCTGGCGCGGCTTGCGCATGCAGAGCGTGCGGCCCGTGGTCGACAGCGTGCGCCGCCCTAACCGCTGTCTGGCCGACTTCATCGCGCCCAAAGGCTCGGGCCGCGACGACTACATCGGCCTGTTCGCGGTCACTGCGGGCTTGGGCGTCGAGAAGAAGGAGCGCCAGTTCGAGGCCGACCTCGACGACTACAGCGCGATCATGCTCAAGGCGTTGGCCGACCGGCTCGCCGAGGCCTTTGCCGAGAGCCTGCACCGGCGCGTACGCACCGACCTCTGGGGCTACGCGCCCGAGGAGTCGTCGAGCGTCGCCGAACTGGTCGCCGAGCGCTACCGCGGCATCCGCCCCGCGCCCGGCTACCCGGCTTGCCCCGACCACCGCGTCAAGCGCGAGCTGTTTCGCGTGCTGGGGTGTGAAGAAATCGGCATGAGCCTGACCGAGAGCATGGCCATGCTGCCGGCGGCGAGTGTCTCTGGCTTCTATCTTGCTCATCCCGACGCGGCGTACTTCAACGTCGGCAAGATCGGGCCGGATCAGATCCGCGACTGGGCCCTGCGCAACGCCATCGCGCAAACCGACGCCGAGCGGGCGCTGACGAGCCTGCTCTGAGGGCACCGACCGGCTCGTTCCGGTCGCGCAAAACGGGTCCTGCTTCGCCCCGGAAGGCGGACGCGTTTCATTACATCTGGCGCAACTCCTTTCAAGACTCTCACAACGCGGCAATGCATCAGTTGCGACCGCCTGTAAGGCCTCGGTCGTTTGCCAAATTTTGACGTTATGTTCGCGCCCGCCGCTGCCCAGAATGCCTTCAGACCTTGGCACAAACGCTGCGTTGTCGGAGCCGTGTAAAGAATTTCTCAGTGGTCGTCGGGAGTCACAGTGAACATTGTTCAGAACATCGAAATCGGCGGCGGGCGCTTTGCCCGCTTCGGGCGCGGCGCCGTCGCCACGGCGGTCTTGCTCGTCGTTGCGGCCTGCGGCGGCGGGGGCGGTTCGACCGATCCGGCAGCTTCCGGCGGCACGGATTCGCCGGCAGTGCAGGCGGTGAAGACGCCGACCCCGACCGAGGCCGCCCGCTTCCTGACCCAGGCGACCATGGGCGCGACAGAGGCCGAGATCAATCGCCTGTCCGCGATGCAGTACGGCGCCTGGATCGACGAGCAGATGGCCAAGCCGGAGATGCTGCATCGCCTCTACATCAACCAGGCCTCCGCCGACCTCGACGCCGTCGGCCAGAAGCTCAGCCCGGTCAATTTCTACGACTCCTGGTGGAGCCAAGCGCTCGGCGCCGACGACCAGCTTCGCCAGCGCGTCACCTTCGCGCTGTCCGAGCTGTTCGTCATCTCGTTCGCCAACGCGACGCTGCAGACCCAGGTCCGTGGCGTGGCCTCGTACTACGACATGCTCGGCGAGAAGGCCTTCGGCAACTTCCGCGACCTCATGGAAAGCGTGACGTTCCATCCGATGATGGGCATCTACCTCACGCACATGAAGAACCTGAAGGAGGACCCGATCACCGGCCGCGTCCCCGACCTGAACTACGCGCGTGAAATCACGCAGCTGTTCGCCGTCGGCGAATACAAGCTGAACATCGACGGCAGCAGCCAGATCGGTGCCGACGGCCGCCCGGTTCCCGCCTACAAGTCGGCCGACCTCGAGGGCTTGTCGCAGGTCTTCACCGGCCTCAGCTGGTACGCCGGCCCGCAGCTCACCGATCGCACGGCGCAGCGCTTCAACGGGCAGAACCCCGACCTGTCGCGCGACTGGAAGCCGATGCAGGACTACAACGAGTACACGGCGAACACCAGCTTTCACTCGATCTCGGCGAAGAACTTCCTCGGCGTGACGATCGCTCCGCAGACCAAGCCAGACACGCTGGGCGACGTCAAGATCGCGCTCGACACGCTGTTCAACAACCCGAGCACCGGCCCCTTCGTCAGCAAGCAGCTGATCCAGCGCCTGGTCACCAGCAACCCGAGCCCGGCCTACGTGGCGCGCGTCGCCACCGTGTTCAACGACAACGGCAAGGGCGTGCGTGGCGACATGGCCTCCGTGTGGAAGGCGATCCTGCTCGATCCGGAAGCGCGCACCGTCAACACCTCGCCGACCTACGGCAAGGCGCGCGAGCCCCTGCTGCGCCTGTCCAGCATGCTGCGCGCGTTCAACGCGCAATCGATCAGCGGCCGCTGGACCGGCATCGGCCTGACCGACAACCCGTCGACACAGCTGAACCAGACGCCGATGTTCGCGCCGACGGTGTTCAACTTCTTCCGCCCCCAATACGTGCCGACGAGCAAGGCGATCACCGACGCGAACCTGGTCGCCCCCGAGCTGCAGATCACGCACGAGCTGTCGGTCGCCGGCTACATGAACTACATCCGCGGCTGGACTCAGCTCAACAAGGCGCGCGACATCCAGCATGCCTACACCACCGAGCTCACCCTGGCGGCGACACCGACGGCGCTGGTCGATCGCATGAACCTGCTGCTGTTCTCGGGCACCATGCCCGACACCCTGAAGACGCAGATCACGTCGGCCGTCGGCAGCCGGGTCATCCCGGCGGCCGTGTACGCCTCCGGCACTGCCGCCAGCGCACCCGCGGCTGCCTCGGGAGCCAGCGGCGCCGCCAGCGCCCCGGCGCCGACACCGACCAACCAAGCGGCCATCGATGCCGCCAAGCTCGACCGCGTCTACCTCGCAGTGTTCCTGTCGATGTCTTCGCCCGACTACCTGATTCAGAAATAAGAGGGAAACGATCATGTCCAAACTCAACGCTTCGCGCCGCCAGTTCCTGCGCACCGCGTCGGTCGTCTCCGGCTCCGTCGGCGCGGCGGCGGCTCCCTTCGCGCTGAACCTGGCGAGCCTGGGCAGCGCGGTCGCCCAGGCCGCGCCGGGCGGCTACAAGGCGATCGTCTGTCTCTTTCTCTATGGAGGCAACGACTCCTCGCACATGGTGCTGCGCACCGATGCGGCATCGTTCGCCGAGTACACCCGCATGCGTGCCACCGGCCCGGCGCCGATCGCCCTGCTGGCCCCGGGCACCGCACCGAACGGCGGCGCGACCAAGGCGTCGCCGGCCAACCTCGGCGGCGTGCTGCCGATCTCGCCGAAGTTCAGCGTCTTCGCCGCCGAGAACGCGGCCAACACCTATGCCGTGCACCCGAGCATGCCGGAGGTGGCGAACCTGTTCGCCGCCGGGCGGCTGGGCATCATCGCCAACGCCGGCCCGCTCGTCGTGCCGCTCAGCCGCGTCGACTACACGTCGAACTCGAAGCCGCGTCCGCAGGCGCTCGGCTCGCACAACGACCAGCAGTCGACCTGGCAGGCTCTCGGCCCCGACGGCGTGAAGATCGGCTGGGGTGGCCATCTCGGCGACCTGGTCGCCAGCCAGAACACCAACTCGACCTTCACCAGCATTTCGACGTCGGGCAACAATGTGTTCTCGGCCGGCGGCCAGGTGTTCCAGTACCAGGTGGGCGGCGGCGGCGCGGTGCAGATCGGCGGCCTGACCGGCAACCTCTTCAACTCGCCCACCGCATCGACGACGCTGCGCTCGATCGTCACCTCGAGCAACACGCATCTCTTCGCCAACGAGATGTCGACCATCGTCAACCGGTCGATCGCCGCGCAAGCGTCGTTCCAGACGGCCTTCGCCGCGTCGGTGGTGCCGAACCCGACGCAGTACTTCCAGCCTTCGTCGGGCAACCAACAGACGAACGGCCTTGCGCAGCAGCTGCAGACGGTGGCCCGCGTGATCGGCGCGCGGAGCGTCCTCGGCGCCCAGCGGCAGATCTTCTTCGTCTCGATGGGCGGCTTCGACACGCACGACAACCAGAACCCTGGCCAGGCGGACCTGCTCGCGCGCATCTCGCACGCGCTCGGCTACTTCGACGGGGCGCTCGCCAACCTCGGCGGTGTCGACATGCGCAACAACGTGACGCTGTTCACCGCCTCCGACTTCGGCCGCACCATCACCACCAACGGCGACGGCACCGACCACGGCTGGGGCGGCCATCACTTCGTCATGGGCGGCGCGGTCAAGGGCGGCGAGATCTACGGGCGCTTCCCGATCTTCGGCCTCAACAACAACATGGACTCGGCGAACAACGCCTACCTGCCATCGACTTCGGTCGACAGCATCGGCAGCACGCTCGGCCGCTGGTTCGGCGTCAGCGACGCGAACCTCGACACGGTGTTCCCGAACCTCGTCAACTTCCCGCGCGACCTCGGCTTTCTGAGCTGACGCAGCAGCGGCGCGTTCGACGCCGTTCGATCGACGGGCAGCCTGCGGGCTGCCCGTTTTCTTTGGCGCGCCCGATCCGGTCGGCGGTCGCGTCACGGTTGCTCAATGCGTCTGCAGGACGCGTCGCAACTGGATCGCCTCGCCGAGATGGGTGATCGCGATGGCGCGGCTGTCGGCCAGGTCGGCGATCGTGCGGGCGATGCGCAGGACTCGATGAAAGCCGCGCGCCGACCAGCCGAGCCGCTCCGCCGCCGATTGCAGGAAGCGTGATGACGCGGCGTCGAGGGCGCAATGCAGGTCGAGGGCGTCGCCGGCGAGCGCCCCGTTGCTGCTGCCCTGGCGCGCGTTGGCGACGCCGCGCGCCGCGGCCACACGCTCACGCACGACGCTGCTCGCTTCGCCGTCGGCGGCGCCGGCGAGCAGCTCGGCGGCGACGGCAGGCACCTCGACCTGCAGATCGATGCGGTCGAGCAGCGGCCCGCTGATGCGCGCCTGGTAGCGCAGCACCGCATCGGGCGAGCAGCGGCAGGCCTTGGCCGGATTGCCGAGCTGGCCGCAAGGGCAGGGGTTCATCGCCGCGACGAGCTGGAAGCGGGCCGGGAAGTCGGCCTGGCGCGCCGCCCGCGAGACGACGATGCGACCGCTCTCGAGCGGCTCGCGCAAGGCCTCTAGCGCGGCGCGTGGAAACTCGGGCAGCTCGTCGAGAAAGAGCACGCCGTGATGCGCCAGCGACGCTTCGCCCGGCCGCGGCGGCGAGCCGCCGCCGACGAGGGCCGCCGCCGACGCGGTGTGATGCGGCGCGCGCAGCACCCGCTGGCCCCAGCAGGCGGCGTTGAACGCGCCGGCCACGCTCAGGATCGCCGCCGACTCGAGCGCTGCCTCGTGCGAGAGCTCGGGCAGGAGGCCGCCGAGTCGCTGTGCCAGCATCGACTTGCCGGTGCCCGGTGGGCCGATCATGAGCAGGCTCAGTTCGCCGGCCGCGGCGATCTCGAGCGCGCGCTTGGCGCCGGCCTGACCCCTGACGTCGCGCAGATCGGGCAAGGAAGGCGCGGCCGCGCGGCAGAGCGGCTTGGCCTCGCGCAGGCCGCTCGCATCGGCGGCGTCGCCGGGCAGCAGGGCGCGCACGACATCGAGCAGATGCGAGGCGCCGCGCACCGAGAGGCCGCCGACCGAAGCCGTCTCGTCGGCGCTGGCAGCGGGCAGGACAAGCGTTCGCGCCCGCTCGACCGACGTCGCGCCGCGATGCAGGGCCAGCCCGACCGCGAGGGCCCCGTGCACGGGGCGCAAATCGCCACCGAGCGAGAGCTCGCCGGCGAACTCGAAGGCCTCGAGCCGAGCCGCGTCGATCTGCCCCGCCGCGGCGAGGATGCCGAGGGCGATCGGCAAGTCGAAGCGGCCCGACTCCTTCGGCAGGTCGGCCGGCGCCAGGTTGACCGTCACCCGCTTGTTGTGCGGAAACTCGAGCCCGCTCGTCTGCAGTGCGGCGCGCACGCGCTCGCGCGATTCCTTGACCTCGGTGTCGGCCAGCCCAACCAGCGTGAAGCTCGGCAGCCCGTTCGCCAGGTGCACCTCGACCGTGACCGCGGGCGCTTCGAGACCGCGCAAGGCCCGGCTATGAACGACGGCGAAGGCCATGGCGCGGGGTGACGGGCGGACGAATGAGCGTGAGTGGGACGTTCATTGCATTGTCCACGTGCGCTGCCGTTCGCGGCGTGGTTCGTTCGACCCTCGGCACCAGCGCAGTGCGGCCTGACGCCATCTCAGTGCTTTGTCGTGGTGCCATCGCGCCGCCTTCGAGAGAGCGGGGCGCCTCGCGGTGGGGCGCGAGGCGCCGGGTCCGCTTGGCACGCATCGTGCAGAAGTCAAGTCAACCTCAACCGACCCTTCTGGGAGCCCTGATGAAGAAGAAATCGATCATTGTTTCGTCGTTCTTGTCGCTGGGCGCGTTCGGCGCCATGGCGCAGGCCACCGCTCCGGCCGCGGCCCCCGAGCCCGCGCCTTCGCCCTTCAGCGCGAACGTCAACCTGACGACCAAGTACAAGTTCCGCGGCCAGGACCAGGGCAACACCAACTTCTTCTCGCCCGCTCTCCAGGGCGGTTTCGACTGGACGATGAACGGTTTCTACCTGGGCAACTGGGACTCGAACATCGGCTTCACCAACGCCGGCATCGAGATGGACTTCTACGGCGGCTACAAGGGCGAAATCACCAAGGACTTCGGCTACGACGTCGGCATCCTGCAGTACTACTACCCGCAGAAGGACAAGGTCGTCGACTTCAACGTGACCGAACTCTACGGCGCGTTGAGCTGGCAGTGGCTGTCGCTCAAGTATTCGCACACCATCTCGAAGGACTACTTCGGCGTCGGTGCGGCGCAGCAGATCGTCGGCTCGAGGCCGCGTCCTTCGGGCCGCAACACCGGCTATCTGGACTTGTCCGCCAACTTTCCGATCGACAAGGTCACGATCAACGCGCATCTCGGCTACACGCGCTATTCGAGCGCGCTGCGCAACGCCACCTTCGACGCGGGCGAAGGCGCCATCACCAGCGACGGCGTTCCGAACTTCTATGACTACAAGCTCGGCGCCACCTACGACCTCGGCTCGGGCTTCTCGGTCGCCGGCGCCGTCGTCGGTGCGAGCAAGAAGAGCTTCTACGGGGACATCAACAAGGCCCGTGCGATCTTCACGCTCAGCAAGACCATGTGATCGCCGCCGGCGCGCCGAAGGGGGCGCGTCGGACGACGGCAGTTCATCAATATTTTTCGGGAAGGGAGTGCGACCATGAAAATGGTGACCGCGATCGTCAAGCCGTTCAAGCTCGACGAAGTTCGTGAGGCCTTGAGCGCGATCGGCGTCCAGGGAGTCACGGTGACTGAAGTCAAGGGCTTCGGCCGCCAGAAGGGGCATACCGAGCTCTACCGCGGCGCCGAGTACGTCGTCGATTTCCTGCCCAAGGTGAAGATCGAGGCCGCGGTCGACGACGCAATCGTCGACCGCGTCATCGAGGCCATCGAGGCCGCGGCGCGTACCGGCAAGATCGGTGACGGCAAGGTCTTCGTCTCGACGCTGGAACAGGTCGTTCGCATCCGCACCGGCGAGACCGGCAAGGACGCCCTCTGAGGCCTCAAGAACAACACGCCATGAACAAACTTCTTATCGCCTTCGTCTTCAGCCTGTTCGCGCTCGTCTCCGGCGAGAGCGCGTACGCCCAGGCTGCCTCCGATGCAGCGTCTGCCACGGCATCGGCGCCGATGGCCGCTTCCGCGCCGGCGGCAGCCGGGTCCGCGGCCTCGGGCGCCGACGCCTCGGCATCCGCCGCCTCTTCCGCCGCCTCGGCTCCCGTGCCCAACAAGGGTGACGTCGCCTGGATGATCGTCGCCACGGCGCTGGTCATCATGATGTCGGTGCCCGCGCTGGCACTGTTCTACGGCGGCCTGGTCCGCAGCAAGAACATGCTGTCGGTGCTGATGCAGGTGTTCGTCACCTTCTCGATGATCGTCGTGCTCTGGTGCCTGTACGGCTACAGCCTTGCGTTCACCGAGGGCAACGCCTTCTTCGGCGGGTTCGACCGCCTGTTCATGAAGGACATGTTCATGGCGAAGGACGGCACCTTCGCAATGGCCGCCACCTTCAGCAAGGGCGTCTACATTCCCGAGCTGCTGTACATGGCGTTCCAGGCGACGTTCGCGGCGATCACCTGCTGCCTGATCGTCGGCGCCTTCGCAGAGCGCATGAAATTCGGCGCGGTGCTGGCCTTCATGGTGCTGTGGTTCACGTTCAGCTACGCGCCGATCGCGCACATGGTCTGGTTCTGGATGGGCCCGGACGCCTACTCCAGCAAGGCCGTCGCCGACGCCGTCGGAGCCAAGGCCGGCTTCATCTTCCAGATGGGCGCCCTCGACTTTGCCGGCGGCACGGTGGTGCACATCAACGCGGCGGTCGCCGGCCTTGTCGGCGCCTACATGGTCGGCAAGCGGATCGGCTACGGACGCGAGTCGTTCACGCCGCACTCGCTGACGCTGACCATGGTCGGTGCCGCCCTGCTGTGGGTCGGCTGGTTCGGCTTCAACGCCGGCTCGGCGCTCGAAGCCGGCAACACCGCCGTGCTCGCCTTCATCAACACGTTCTCGGCCACCTCCGCGGCCGTGCTGGCGTGGTGCATCGGCGAGGCGCTGCTCAAGGGCAAGGCCTCGATGCTCGGCGCCGCGTCGGGTGCGGTCGCCGGCCTCGTCGCGATCACCCCGGCCTGCGGCAACGTCGGCCTTCTCGGTGCGATCGTGATCGGCTTCGTCGCCGGCTTCGCCTGCCTCTGGGGCGTGAGCGGCCTGAAGAAGATGCTCGGCGCCGACGACTCGCTCGACGTGTTCGGCGTGCACGGCGTCGGCGGTATCGTCGGCGCGCTGCTGACGGGCGTGTTCAACACGCAGGCGCTCGGCGGTCCGGGCCAGGTCACCGACTGGGTGACGGCCACCGTCGGCTCGGTCGGCATCATCGATCAGGTCTGGATCCAGTCCAAGGCGATCGGCGTGACGATCCTCTGGTCGGGCGTCGTCTCGCTGATCGCCTACAAGCTGGTCGACATGACGATCGGCCTGCGCGTCAGCGAAGAAGACGAGCGCGAAGGCCTGGACATCACGTCCCACGGCGAAACGGCGTATCACAACTGATCGCCTTCGCCTTCGCCTTCGCATCCAGGGCCGCCGCGAGGCGGCCCTTTTTTTCGCCCTCGTGTCGCCGGCATGAGGCCGCCGGGCGGATCGGAGGTGCTTGCGCCGAACCGGCGGCACCCCATATGCCTAGAATCCTCGCTCCCCGTCCGCACGCCTCACCGCATTTCGCGGCAACCCATGGTTCCCCACCTCATCACCGCGCTCACCGGCCCGATCAATGAACTGGAGCAGCGCATGCTCGAGTCGCTGCCGGCGATCGAGCGCTGGTTCCGGCTCGAGTGGATGGAGCACACGCCGCCGTTCTACACCTCGGTCGACCTGCGCAACGCCGGCTTCAAGCTGGCGCCGGTCGACACCAACCTCTTTCCCGGCGGCTTCAACAACCTGACCACCGAGATGCTGCCGCTCGCGGTGCAGGCGGCGATGGCGGCGATCGAGAAGATCTGCCCGGAGGCGAAGAACCTGCTCCTCGTCCCCGAGAAGCACACGCGCAACTCGTTCTACCTCATGAACGTGGCGCGGCTGATGGAGATCTTCCATATGGCCGGGCTCAACGTGCGGCTCGGCACCCTCGACGACTCGATCACGGCGCCGACGGCGGTGCCGCTGCCCGACGGCAGCTCGCTCACCGTCGAGCCGCTGGTACGTACGCGCAACCGCCTGGGGCTGAAGGACTTCGATCCCTGCACCATCCTGCTCAACAACGACCTCTCGGCGGGCATTCCGAAGATCCTCGAAGGCCTGCACGAGCAGTACCTGCTGCCGCCGCTGCACGCCGGCTGGGCGGTGCGGCGAAAGACCAACCACTTCGCGGCCTACGAGGAAGTGGCGAAGAAGTTCGCCAAACTGCTCGGCATGGACCCGTGGCTCATCAACCCGATGTTCGCGCGCTGCGGCGAGGTCAATTTCAGCGACGGCTCGGGCGCCGAGTGCCTGACCAGCAACGCCGACGCGCTGCTCGGCAAGATCCGCCGCAAGTACAAGGAATACGGCATCCAGGAAAAGCCCTTCATCATCGTCAAGGCCGACGCCGGCACCTATGGCATGGGCATCATGACGGTGCGCGACCCGAAGGAGCTCGCCGACCTGAAC
>JANXXS010000004.1 GCA_025350505.1 Burkholderiales bacterium | reverse complement strand
TGCGGGGCTGATCGAGCGGACGTGGTGGTGCTTACCCCTTCCCCGGCTTGGGATGCGGGCCGTTTTGGTGTCAACGCGCGGGCCAGGCACTGGATGAAGTTCTATGGGCCGAGCGCGCGCGCCGCGGTGATGAAGACGTGCTTCATCGGGTGCGCCGAGGCGAGAAGTACCCGCACGCGGCGGGTGTTGCGAAGGACGGCGGCGCCGATCTTGAGCAGCCTGGTGCGGATCGTTGCGGTGCAGGCCTGCGCGAGCTCGGTGCCTTCGAGCGCCAGACGGCGCAGGTTGATCATCAAGGTGTAGGCCAGCGCCGCCAGCAGCAGGCGCAGCTGATTGGCCTGGAAGCGATGGCAGCTCGCGCGCCGCCCGAACAGGTCCAGCTGTGCTTCCTTGATCCGGTTTTCGGCCTCGCCTCGAGCGCAGTAGCGTCGCTCGTACAACGCCTGGGCCGAGCCGGGCAGATCGGTGACGATGAAGCGCGGGTTGGCCCCCTGCTCGCCGTGCTCCAAGCGCGCGATGACGCGCCGGGCCTTGTCCCAGGTGCCGGCGGCGTACTCGAACTCGCCGAACATGCGTTGCTTGGTCTGCCTGGCAGCGTACTGCTCGGCCAGGGCCAACTCGGCGAGCGCTACCTCCTGCGCCAGGCGTGAGTTCTTCTGCAGCCCGATGATGTAGCTCACGCCCCAGCGCTCCAGACGCTCGAGCACACGGGGGCGGCAGAACCCCGAGTCCGCCCGCACGATGATCTTCGTGCTGGGCCAGGCGCGGCGCAGCGGCACCAGCAGCCGCTTGATCAAGGCACTGACTACGCTGGCCGGGTCGCGGTCGCTCGGCCGCAGCACGCACGCCAGCATGTCCTGGCCGGCGAAGACGTACAGCGGCAAGTAGCAGTAGTTGTCGTAGTAGGCGTGGAAGTGGCCGCGCTCCTGCTCGCCGTGCAGCGGCACGTGAGTGGCATCGACATCGAGCACCAGCTCCCGGGGCGCCTTGACCCGGCTGGCGATGAACTGCTGCATCAGCACTTCGTGCAGCGCAGCGGCGTGCGTTGGCGTCGCACCCGTCTCCAGGCGGCTGAGCGTGGGCGCGCTGGCCAGTGGCTCGGCCCGACCAACGGCCGTCTGCATCACCAGATCATTGCGCAGCACGTTGTGGTCGCACACGTCCGACCAGCCCAGACACAGGCCATAGATGCGCTGCGCCAGCAGGCTGTGCATGCTGTGCTCGACGCTGGCGCTGCGGCGCTCGTCGCCAAACGCGCGGGCCGCTGCCCGAGTCAGGCCAAGCCGTTCATCGACACGCTTGAGCAACAACACACCGCCGTCGCTGACGATGTCACCGCCATCGAATGAGGCCTCCACAACACGCCTGCCGACCCGCCCGAATTCGACGGTCTCATCGGTACACTTTGGCATCGGCAGTCCTCGGTTGTCATAGGGGGTCAGATACCTATGACAACGCGCCTCGGCACGAGGCTGCCGACCCTACAGTGGTGAAATATCCGGGCTAAGTGTCTGCAGACAAGCTCCACCAACGCCTGACTCACGAAGCTGGACTTGCCGGACCCAGACACACCGGTCACGGCTGTCAGGATGCCGAGCGGGATCTGTGCGTCGAGATCCACGAGGTTGTTTCTCGAAATCCCTTCGAGTTCGAGCCAGCCTTGCGGCGAGCGAAGCGTCCGCGGCGGCACGTCGACCCGCGCGAAAAGATATCGGGCAGTATGAGAGGTGGCGATCTCGGCCAGGCCTGCAGGAGGCCCGCTGTAGAGGATGTGGCCTCCATCGTCTCCGGCTTCCGGACCGACATCGACGATCCAATCGGCGCGGCGCATCACTTCGAGGGTCGTGCTCGACCACGAACAGCAAGTTCCCCCGTTCTTGAGTTTGTCCAGCACGTCGAACAAGGCCTTCGCGTCTGCGGGATGAAGCCCCGCAGTCGGCGTCGAGCACGTAAACAACGCCGAACAGATTGGAACGGATCTGCGTGGCCAGGCGGAGGCGTTGGACTCTCTGGGCTCTCTGAGCTACGTCGAGTACTGCAGAAGCCTTGGAATCGTCGCTTAACCAGTCCAAGATTTTTGCCGCACCCCCCTCCTGCCGATCCAATCTTGAGCCATGCCGGGCGACCTGATCGCTACCGGAACCTGCGCCGACGTGGGCACCGCATGGCCTCGGCATTGGCTGATGCTGCTTCGCCATGTCTGGCAGCCACCCTTCCATTCGACCACTGCCTTCAGGCAAGCACTTTCAGACCGTGCTTCTCGATGACGGCCAACAGCCTGAGCACCATCCCGCTGGCCGCTTTGACCTCGCTCTGTAACTGAACGGCACCAAATCCTGGGACAGGGTCAGCTCATCGGGATCGAAAGTGGGTACATTTTCGGGTAAGCGAGCTGAGTAGCCTGGGGCCAAACGGCTGATTGGCTGGCCTCCCGAGCAACTTTCGATTCCCCTCACCCGCTCCACAACGGATCGCCGCGTCGACAGCGGCCTTCGACCGTCGCACAGGCCGCCGCCGGTGCCCGAATGGACCGACGGCGCATCCAGCCGACCGTGCGGCATGGGCGCCGGCTGACTTGCCGCGACGCGGCGAATACCGTCGGCCCGATGGATGGGGAAAGTCTGGGGCAGATCGCACTGCGCCGCTTGCTGTGGGTCCAGGACTTCGCCGCGCGCCTTTGCGACCTCGGTGCGCCGGCCAGCACGGAGGCGCTGGTCGCGCTGGGCAAGGAGCGGTTCGATTCCGGCCCCGAGCGAGACGCCGTCGCCGCTGCCGAGTCGGTCTGGAGCGAGTGGCCGACGGAGAGCTGACGCCAGCCCGCGCGCGCGTTGCCGTCGCGGGCCAGGACCCTGCTGTGCTTGATGTTGGAGGGAGTTGACGGCGGTTCGGCTTGGACACTGTATTGCCGCAAGGCCGCCATCTTGCAGTCCGGCCTCCGACCCTGCCCGGCCGCACGCCGCCGATCCTCAATCGCGTGGCGAGCGTGTCCCTCTTCACGCAGACGCGCCGCCACGATCCGAGCCCGCCGCCTACAGTGCTCCTTCGATTGCATGAAGGGGGCGCATGCGGCGGCGATTGCTCATGGCCAGGGTTTCGGGTTTCGTCGTCGCGGCGGCATGCTTTCCAGCGCTGGCCCAGATATTCAAGTGTCCGGCCGGGGACGGCTTCGCCTTCCAGCAGGCTCCGTGCCCCGGGCTGGGCGAAAGCGGTGGTCGCTTGCTGGTGTACGCGAACGGGAGGGCGGCACCGCCGGCCGCACCGGCGAGCGCCAGCGACGTGCCGAAGAACGGACGGGTGCTTGGCCGGAGTTCGTTGCCGACGCCGTCGCTCAACCGAACGTCGAAGTGAACGCAAATAAAGTGTGATGATTCGTGCTCTGGAGATGGACATGACCAAAGCTTTCATTGGCCTGCTCGCCACCTTTGCTGCCGCCCTCGTGCCGGTCACGGCGTCGGCGAGTTGCTTCTTCATCTACGGCGTGCAGAACCAGCTCGTCTACCGCTCGACGATCACGCCCGTCGACCTGTCGCGGCCGATCTCCGAAGGCATGCGCGGTCGCTTCAACGGCGGTCATCTGGTCATGATTCCCGACGAGACGGGCTGTCCCGACCTGCTTGCCGCCGGCGAGAGCAAGTTGTTCGCGACGCTCGGATTCACTACCCCCGGCTCCGGCCGCACGACCTCGGCGATCGATGCGTCGCCGCTGTTCCGCAACGTCCGCGGACGTCCCGGCAGCGATGCATCGGATTCGGCGACCCCGACCGATTCCGACAGCGGCTCGCCGTCGTCGGCGCGGCGCGCGCCGCGTCCGGCGCCTGCCGCGCGCGCCAGGTAGCGCCGCGTCATCGGTCAGGGTCGGGCGCGCGCCAAGCGGCCTCGAGCTGCGCAAGGACCATTCGCCAAGCCATGCATGCGCCGCTTCGCCTGCTCCTGATCGGCACGACGCCGCAACTCGCCGCATTCGCAGAGCGGCACTGCGAGGTCGTCGCCGTGGCGTCGGCCGACCGGGCCGCGACGCTCGCCGAGGCCGAGGCGATGCTGGTCGGCGCCGCCGGCTACGACGCGATCGTCCTCGACGCGGCGAGCGTCGTCGTCGCCGCCAACGAGGTCGAGGCGATCGCCGCACGTGCCGCGCTCGTCGCCGTCGTCGCCCTGCCCGACGCCGAGCACGCGCTCGGCTGGCTGCGCCGCGGTGCCGAGGACGTGCTCGGCCCCGACGAGCTGCTCGGCCCGGCGGGCTGGCGGCGCGTCCGCTTCGCCATCGAGCGCCGGCGCCGCAGCGAAGGGCGCGAGCCGGCCTACGCCACCGACCCGGCGACCGGACTGCCGCATCGGCGTCAGCTCGTCGAGCACCTGAGCCAGCTGCTCGCCCTGCGCGAGCGCGATCCCTCACCGATGGCGGTGCTGGCCCTGCGCATCGAGCTGCCTGCCACCGCGGGCGGCAGCGACGAGAGCGAGTTGCTGCGTCGCAAGATCGCGGTGCGCCTGCGCGCCGGTGTGCGCGCCAGTGACATCGTCGCCGCGGTCGACGGCGAGGACTTCGTCGTCCTGCTCGGCACCCTGCTCGCGCCCGCCGACGCGGCGCGCGTCGCCGAAAAGCTCGGCGCGGCGATCGGCGCGCCCTTCAGCATCGGCGGCGGCGAGCGATCGGTGGCCGTGGCGGTCGGGATCGCCCACTATCCGCAGGACGGCAACCAGGCGGATCGATTGCTGCGCCGCGCCCTGGCCCTGTCGGCGGTGGCGCCGGCGTTGACCCATGCCGGGCCGGCCGCGATCCAGGATTCGACCGGCGCCTTGCGCTCCGCCGCCAACGACGAAGCCTGAGCGTCGTCCCGGCGCGCGATGCCCGCCCGCGACTGTCGTGCGGGCAAGCACGGCCGGGCAAGGCAGCCCCTACCATTGCGGCTTCGCCGCGCAGCCGCGCCGCCTGCTCGCCCGTCCCTTTGGAAGACCGATGAAAGCCGCCGAGATCCGTTCCACGTTCCTGAAGTTCTTCCAGTCGAAGGGGCACACGATCGTGCCTTCGAGCCCGGTCGTTCCCGGCGACGACCCGACCCTGCTCTTCACCAACGCCGGGATGAACCAGTTCAAGGACGTCTTTCTCGGCTTCGACAAGCGGCCCTACGTGCGCGCCGCGACGGCGCAGAAGTGCATACGCGCCGGCGGCAAGCACAACGATCTCGAGAACGTCGGTTACACGGCGCGCCATCTCACCTTCTTCGAGATGCTCGGCAACTTCAGCTTCGGCGACTACTTCAAGAAGGACGCCATCGCCTTTGCCTGGGAGCTGCTGACCGAGGTCTACAAGCTGCCCAAGGACAAGCTCTGGGCCACCGTTTATGCCGAGGACGACGAGGCCTACGACATCTGGAAGAACGACATCGGCCTGCCCGCGGATCGCATCGTGCGCATCGGCGACAACAAGGGCGGGCGCTTTCTCTCCGACAACTTCTGGATGATGGGCGACACCGGTCCCTGTGGCCCGTGCAGCGAGATCTTCTACGACCACGGCCCCGAGGTCGCCGGCGGCCCGCCCGGCTCGCCCGAGGAAGATGGCGACCGCTACATCGAGATCTGGAACAACGTGTTCATGCAGTTCAACCGCGACGAGGCGGGCGTGATGCATAAGCTGCCGAAACCGAGCGTCGATACCGGCATGGGCCTGGAGCGGCTGACGGCAGTGCTGCAGCACGTGCACTCGAACTACGAGATCGACCTGTTCCTGAACCTGCTGGATGCGGCAGGAGGAGCGGTTGCGGACGCTGGTGGCCCCGTGCCAATGGTGGGACACAAGCTTTCAGGGCCAGCAAGTCCATCGCTGAAAGTCATCGCGGACCATATTCGCGCCTGCGCCTTTATGGTGGTTGATGGGGTAATTCCGGGCAACGAGGGCCGGGGCTATGTGCTTCGTCGAATTGCTCGAAGAGCAATTCGGCACGGCTACAAGTTGGGTGCGAGACGACCGTTCTTCCACACGCTCGTAGCCAAACTTGCCGCAGAAATGGGTGATACGTATTCCGAACTTCGACGAGACGAAAAGCGCGTCGCTGAAGTTTTGAAGCAGGAAGAAGAACGTTTCTTCCAGACCATCGCGAATGGGATGGAAATTCTTGATCGCGCACTCAACAAAGCCGTCCTGGTAGCGCATATCAAGAAGTTCGGCGGCAACGAAATACCTTTCCCGGCAGCACTAGGTCCACCGAGTCAGCCGGGAAATCTAGCCGTGGAACGAGATGGAGTTTTGGAGCCTGTCCTGGTTCGCTCTTACAACGACACGTCCAACGTTCATTCGTTAGAACGCACGGCAAAACTGGTTAGTGAGCGGATGAAGCAGACGACTGAGCTCTCGCGGAAAGCTGCCGCCCTCTACGTGACGTTCTCCGGCGGGTGGACTGATCGCGCTAAAGAAGTGTTTGTCGGACTGGGAAATCAACTTCCTTGGATCGATCCGCGATTTGTGAGCGACCTTGGCCAGATCACGCTGCCCGGGGCGACGGCTTTCCTGCTACACGACACCTACGGCTTTCCGCTCGACCTCACCGCCGACGTCGGCCGCGAGCGCGGCGTCGCGGTCGACAACGCTGGCTTCGACGTGGCGATGACGCGCCAGCGCGAGCAGGCGCGCGCGGCGGGCAAGTTCAAGGTCGCGCAAGGCCTCGAGTACTCGGGCAGCGCGACGACCTTCCACGGCTACGAGGCCTTGACGCACGAGCGCGCGAAGGTCGTGGCGCTCTATGTCGACGGCAGCGCCGCGGCATTGGCGAAGGCCGGCGACGACGCCGTCATCGTCCTCGACCACACGCCGTTCTACGCCGAGTCGGGCGGCCAGGTCGGCGACACCGGCGAGCTGCGCAACGCCACCTCGCGCGTCATCGTCGAGGACACGGTGAAGATCCAGGCGGCGGTGTTCGGCCACGAAGGCCGCGTCGTCGAAGGCGAGATCAAGGTCGGCGACACGCTCGACGCTCGCGTCGACGTCGAGCGCCGCGCGAAGACGGTGCGCAACCACAGCGCCACCCATCTCATGCACAAGGCGCTGCGCGAGGTGCTGGGCGAGCATGTGCAGCAGAAGGGCTCGCTCGTCGACGCCGAGCGCACCCGCTTCGACTTCGTGCACAACGCGCCCATGACCGAAGCGCAGATCAGGAAGGTCGAGCAGATCGTCAACGCCGAGATCCTCGAGAACCACGCGACAACGGCGCGCGTGCTGCCGATCGCCGAGGCGCAGAAGCTCGGCGCGATGATGCTGTTCGGCGAGAAGTACGGCGACGAGGTGCGCGTGCTCGATATCGGTTCGAGCCGCGAGCTCTGCGGCGGCACGCACGTGGCGCGCACCGGCGACATCGGCCTCTTCAAGATCGTCGCCGAGAGCGGCGTCGCCGCTGGCGTGCGCCGCGTCGAGGCGGTCACCGGCGACAACGCGCTCGCCTACCTGCAGTTGCTCGAGGCGACGGTGCAGGGCATGGCCGGCGCGCTGCGCTCGGCGCCGGCCGAGGTGCCGGCCCGGCTCGGCCAGGTGCTCGATCACGTGAGGGCGCTCGAGAAAGAGCTTGCTGCGGTCAAGGGGCGCCTGGCCTCGTCGCAGGGCGGCGACCTGGCGGCGCAGGCGGTCGACGTCAAGGGCCTTAAGGTGCTGGCCGCGCGCCTCGACGGCGCCGACGCCAAGACCTTGCGCGACACGCTCGACAAGCTGAAGGACAAGCTGAAGACGGCGGTCGTCGTGCTCGCCGCGGTCGAGGGCGCGAAGGTGCAGATCGCCGCCGGCGTGACGGCCGACAGCACTTCGCGGGTCAAGGCCGGCGAGCTGGTCAACTTCGTCGCCCGGCAGGTCGGCGGCAAGGGCGGCGGCAAGGCCGACATGGCGATGGCCGGCGGCACCGATCCGTCGCGGCTCGCCGAAGCCCTGGCCTCGGTAGCGGGATGGGTCGGAGAGCACGCCTGATGGACTCGCTCTTCCTCGAAGGCCTCGAAGTTCCCTGCCGGGTCGGCTGCACCGATCCCGAGCGTGCGACACCGCAATCGCTGCGCGTCGCCGTGCGCCTCTTCTGTCCGTCGCTGCGCGACGCCGGTATCGGCGACGATCTCGAGAAGACCGTCGACTACCGGCTCGCCCACGACCTCATCGACGCAGTGCAGGGGACCGAGTACCTGCTCATCGAGCGCGTCGCCGAGGTGCTGGCGGGGGTTGCTCTGAAGAATCCGCTGGTCGACCATGTGACGATCTCGGTGAAGAAGCGTCCGCCGGTGCAAGGCCTCGAGTGGGCCGGCGTCGAGATCACGCGGGGCCGATGAAGGTCGTCAGCAACACCGCGATCTCGCTCGACGGTCGCATCAACACGCGCGAGCGCCGCTTCGCCTTCTTCGGCTCGAAGCGCGACCACGCGCGCATGAGCCGGCTGCGCGCCGGCGCCGACGCCGTGCTGGTCGGCGGCGCCACCTTTCGCAACTGGCCGCACGCGTCGCTGCCCGATGCCGAAGACCGCGGCCATCTGCGCGGCCGGCCCTGGAACATCGTCGTCAGTCGCACGCTCGATGTGCCACTCACACCGGAATTCCTCGGCGAGTCCGCTGTCCGCCCGCTCTTCCTGACCCGCGCCGCCTCCCTCGACGGCAAGGCCTTCGCCGTCGAGGCCGAAGGCTGGGCCGGCGAGGGCGACCTGCCGGTGGCGTGGATGCTCGAGCAGATTGCACGCCGTGGCGTCGAGCGCTTGCTCGTCGAGGCGGGCGGCGACCTGCTGTTCCAGTTTCTCGCCGCCGACGCCATCGACGAGATGCATCTGACCCTGTGCCCGCTCGTCGTCGGCGGCCCGGCGCCGAGCCTGGCCGACGGCCGCGGCTTCGATCTCGCCGACGCGCGCCGCATGCGCCTGCTTTCGGCCGAGCCCGAAGGCGACGAGGTGTTCCTGCACTACGAGGCGATCAGGAAAGGCAGCCCGTCATGACCATCATCGTGCGCCGCGCCACGCCCAACGATGCCGCCGCCTATGCCCGCATCATGGGCGACCCTGCCGTCTATCCCGGCCTCATGCAGCTGCCCTACACGAACGAGGAACTCTGGCGCGCGCGGCTCGCCGAGGGCATGGCGCCGGGCAAGGTCGACCTGTCGCTGGCCGCCGAGCGCGATGGCCAGGTCGTCGGCACGGCCGGCCTGCATCCGGCGGCGGCCGCGCAGATCCGGCGTCGCCACGTCGCCATGATCGGCATCTCGGTCGCGCCCGAGGCACAAGGGCAGGGCGTCGGATCGGCGCTGATGCACGCGATGTGCGACTACGCCGACCGCTGGATGGGCGTGCTGCGCATCGAGCTCACCGTCTACACCGACAACGAGCGGGCGATCGCCCTCTATCGCAAGTTCGGCTTCGAGATCGAAGGGCGCTTTCGTGGCTATGCGATGCGCGACGGCCACTTCACCGACGCCTTCTCGATGGCGCGCATCCATCCCTCGCCGCCAGCGATCGGGCCGCGCGCCGCCTTCCCCGGAGAGGCCGGCTGAGATGCGGCTGGCGCGAACGCTGGCGTTGCTTTGCGCCTTGGTCCCGGCAGTCGGGGCCTCGGCCCAGGAGCGCGTTTCCTTCCCCAGCCTCGACGGTGCCGGCAATGCGCCGCTGGTCCTGACCGCCGTGTGGTTCCCGGTCGCCGCGTCGCCGGCGCCGGCGGTGGCGCTCTTTCACGGCTGCGGCGGCGCCTTTGACCGGCGCGGCGAGCTGAGCCGGCGAATGCGTGAATACGCCGCGCTTTTCAATCGCGCCGGCTATCACGTGCTGATCGTCGACTCGCTGACGCCGCGTTACGAAACCGAGCTCTGCACCCAGCGCGTCGGCAAGCGCCGCGTCACCCAGTCGAACCGGCGCCTCGATGCGCTCGGCGCCGTCGCCTACCTTGCCGAGCGCGCCGACGTCGACGCAAAGAAGATCGGCGTGGTCGGCTGGTCGAACGGCGGCAGCACGGTGCTCGCGGCGACCAACATGCGCCATCGCGACGTCGCCACTGCGCAGGTGCAGCCGGCCTTCGCGGTCGCCTTCTATCCCGGCTGCGAGGCCGACCTGAAGCGCGGCTACGAGGCGGCGGCGCCGCTCCTGATACTGGTCGGCCAGTCCGATGACTGGACGCCGCCCGGACCGTGCCGTGCGCTGGCCCGCGAGGCGAGCGGCCCGATGCCCGAGATCGAAGGCTATGCCGGTGCCTATCACGGCTTCGACGGCGACTCGCCGGTTCGATTGCGCAAGGACGTGCCGAACGGCCTCAATCCGGGGCAGGGCGTTCACGTCGGCGGCAACGGTGCGGCGTGGCGCGCTTCGCAGCAGCGCCTGCTGAAGTTCCTGTCGGAGCGCTAGCGATCGTCGCTCAGGCGGCGGCCCAGAACACCGCGAACCAGCCGGCAGCGTCGCTCCAGTGCCGCGGCGCGCTGAAGCCCGCGTCCTGCAGCAAGTCGGCGAACTGCCCGAGCGTGTACTTGCACGAGTTCTCGGTGTGGATGCGTTCGCCGGCGACGAAGCGGCGTTCGCCGCCTGGCCAGGTGACGGCGAGCCGCTCGCGCGCTTCGAGGTGCATCTCGATGCGTGACCGGGCCTCGTCGAAGAAGGCGACGTGGCGCCACTGGCGGGGCTCGAAGTCGCTGCCGATGACGGCGTTGAGGTGGCGCAAGGCGTTCAGGTTGAAGGCCGCGGTGACGCCGAGCGCGTCGTCGTAGGCCGTCTCGAGAACGTCGCGCGGCTTGACCATGTCGACGCCGATGAGGAGGCCTCCGCCCTCGGCCCGCGTGCGGATGCGGCGCAAAAAGGCGAGCGCTTCGGTCGGCGTGAAGTTGCCGATGCTCGAACCCGGGTAGAAGAAGACGGGTCGGGCGTCGGCGACGAATTCAGCCGGAATCTCGAGCGCCGCCGAGAAGTCCTGGCCCAGACCGACGATCTCGACCTGCGGATGCTCGCGCTGCACGCGGCGCAAGGACTCGCGCAGGAACTCGACCGAGATGTCGACCGCGACATATCGCTTCGGCTCGAGCAGGGGAAACAGGCTTGCCGCCTTGGCGCAGTTGCCGGCGCCGAGATCGATCAGCGCCATGCCCGAGCCGGCGGCACCGGCCATCGCCGTCGCGTGCCCGGCGAAGATGGCCGCTTCGGTTCGTGTCGGGTAGTACTCGGGCAACTCGGTGATCGCCTCGAAGAGCTGCGAGCCGAGCTTGTCGTAGAAGAACTTCGGCGCGATGCTCGGCGCTTCGGCCAACAACGCAGCGCGGGCTGCGGCCTGGTCGGCGACCGGGTCGGCGACGCCGGTCTGGAGGAAGCGCGGCACTTTCGTGGGGGGCATGGCAATCCGTTCGTCGTTCCGGGCCCGCGGCGACTACAGCCCGGACCTGCACCTTAGCGCGGGATCGCCCAGAATGCATGACATGAGGTCAAAGCGGCAGATTCCTGTTCAAGAAGCGACTCGGCGCCGTGCGCTCGTCATGGCTGCGGCCGCACTGGGCTTGCCGCTCCTTCCCGCGACCGCGTCGGCGGCTTATGTGGTGCGTCCGTGGCCGGCGGCAAAGCCCGTGCCCGAGCTCGAGCTGGCCGATCTGGATGGCAAGCCGTGGAAGCTCGCGGCGCACGCCGGCCAGGTCGTCGTTCTCAACTTCTGGGCCACCTGGTGCGAGCCCTGCCGGCTCGAGATGCCGTCGCTGGCGGCGATGGCGGCGCGGCTCAAGCCGCGGGGCCTGATCGTGTGCGCCGTCAATTACCGCGAGTCGGCCGAGCTGATCCGCCAGTTTCTCGAACGGCTGCCGTTCAAGGCGACGATCCTGCTCGATGCCGACGGCGACGCCGCCACCGAATGGACGCCGCGCGTCTTTCCGACGAGCGTGCTGATCGGCCGCAGCGGCAAGCCGAGCGCGATGGTTCTCGGCGACCTCGATTGGGGCGGTCCGGCCGCCAAAGAGCTGCTCGATCCGCTGCTGGCCGCGCCGCACAAGACCTGATGACAGGCGGTGCGAAGGACGGACGCCGATAATCCCGCCGCTGTGTCGTCCGCCCCCTCGAGCTCCACCTCCGAACTGGCCGGCCGGCACATCGTGCTCGGCTTGTCCGGCGGCATCGCCTGCTACAAGGCGGCCGAGTTGGTGCGCGAGCTGGTCAAGGCCGGCGCGACGGTGCAGGTGGCGATGACCGAGGCGGCCGAGCACTTCATCACCGCGGTGACCCTGCAGGCGCTTTCGAACCGCCCGGTCTTCACCAGCCAGTGGGACGCGCGCGACCACAACAACATGGCGCACATCAACCTGACGCGCGAGGCCGACGCGATCCTGATCGCGCCGGCCAGTGCCGACTTCATCGCCAAGCTGCTGCACGGCCGTGCCGACGAACTGCTCTCGCTGGCCTGCCTGGCGCGGCCGATCGATCGCTGCCCCTTGCTCGTGGCGCCGGCGATGAACCGCGAGATGTGGGCGCACCCGGCGACGCAGCGCAACTTTGCGCAGCTGGCCGCCGACGGCGCCACCGTGCTCGGCCCGGGCAACGGCGACCAGGCCTGCGGCGAGATCGGCGACGGCCGCATGCTCGAACCGCACGAGCTGCGCGACGAATTGATCGCCTTCTTCCAGCCCAAGCTGCTCGCCGGCAAGCGCGTGCTCGTCACCGCCGGTCCGACCTTCGAGCCGATCGATCCGGTGCGCGGCCTCACCAATCGCTCGAGCGGCAAGATGGGCTTTGCCATCGCCCGCGCGGCCGCCGAGGCGGGCGCCGACGTGACGCTGCTGGCCGGGCCGGTGGCGCTGGCGACACCGCGCCGCGTCAGGCGCGTCGACGTTGCGACGGCGGTCGAGATGCACGACGCGGCACTCGCGGCGGCGCCGTCGAGCGACGTTTTCGTCGCCACCGCGGCGGTCGCCGACTGGCGTGTCGCCAGCGTTGCCGGAAGCAAGATCAAGAAGGCCGAGGGTCGCCACGTGCCCACCTTCGAGCTGGTCGAAAACCCCGACATCCTGGCCGCCGTCGCGCGCCTGCCGAAGCCGCCTTTCTGCGTCGGCTTCGCCGCCGAAAGCGACGACATGATCGCTCATGCGCGCGAAAAGCTCCTGCGCAAGAAGGTGCCGCTCATCGTCGCCAATCTCGGGTCCGCGACCTTCGGCCGAGACGACAACGCGCTGACGCTGGTCGATGCCGAAGGCGAGCGCGAATTGCCGCGCGCCGACAAGATCGTGCTGGCGCGGCAGCTCGTCGCCGAGATCGCTGCGCGGCTGTCGCGCAGTCACTGAGACGAACGCGATGACCGAAGTCGAAGTACGCGTGCTCGACGCGCGCATGGCCGAGCAGATGCCTGCCTACGCGACGGCAGGCAGCGCCGGCCTCGACCTGCGCGCCTGCCTCGACGCGCCGCTCGAGCTGTCACCGGGCGAAGCAAAGCTGATCCCGACCGGCCTGGCCATCCACATCGCCGATGCGAACCTCGCGGCGATGATCCTGCCGCGCTCGGGGCTCGGCCATAAGCACGGCATCGTGCTCGGTAACCTGGTCGGCCTGATCGACTCCGACTACCAGGGTCCGCTCATGGTGAGCTGCTGGAACCGCGGCGCGAGCGCGTACACGGTGCAGCCCTTCGAGCGCATCGCCCAGCTCGTCATCGTGCCGGTCGTGCAGGCGAGCTTTCGCGTCGTCGAGTCGTTCGGCGAGAGCGAGCGCGGCGCCGGCGGGTTCGGCTCGACCGGGCGCGCGTGAGCGAGGGAGAGCGAGGCCGGTCGAGCCGCCTCGCCGGCCGGCCGTACGCGACGTCGTGCTCACCGTGATGCGCTCACCGCCGCATCGTCGACCGGGATCGGTGACGGTGACTCCCCGGTCCCTGGCACGACCGTCGAGTGAACCCTCGGTTACAAGGCCAGGCCCAGGCGTCACAATCGCAAGCTCATGAAGAGGTCGTTTCTCGGGGCCATTGCCGCGCTCGTCGTCGTCGCCGCGGCGGGGGGTTATGCGCTGACGCGCGGCAAGCCGGCCGGCGACGCCCTTGCCGCAGCCGGTGCTGCTTCGGCCGGGTCGGCCGCTTCGGGCGCCGGCGGGCCGCCGATCAGCGTGACCACGGTCATGGTGCAGAAGCGCGATGTCGACGTCGTGCTCGACGCGACCGGCACGGTGACGGCGCTGAACAGCGTCGATATCCGGCCGCAGGTGGCCAGCACCATCACCAAAGTGCACATCAAGGAAGGCCAGTTCGTCAGCGCCGGGCAGCAGCTCTTCACGCTCGACGCGCGCAACGACGAGGTCAACGTCACCAAGGCGAAGGCGCAGCTCGCCAAGGACATGGCCTCGCTCGCCGACTCGCAGCGCCAGCTCGCGCGCAGCCGCGACCTGATGGCGCAGAACTTCATCTCGCAGGGCGCCGTCGATACCAACCAGACGCTGGTCGAGTCGCAGCAGGCGGTGATCGCCTCGGACCGCGCGGCGATCGAGGCGGCGCAGGTCGGGCTCTCGTACAGCCGCATCGTCGCGCCTGCCGCGGGCCGGGCCGGCGCCATCAACGTCTATGCCGGCAGCCTGGTCCAGCCGAGCGGGCCGCCGCTCGTGACGATCACCCAGCTCGACCCGATCTCGGTCGCCTTCAGCCTGCCGCAGCGCAACCTCGCACCGGTGCTGGCGTCGTTGCGCGGCGGCGGCGGCAGCGTCACGGCACTGCTGCCCGAGGCATCGGGAGTGGCCACCGGGCACCTTCTCTTCGTCGACAACGCGGTCGATGCGGGCTCGGGCACGGTGCGCGTCAAGGCCGAGTTCGCCAACAAGGACGAGCGGCTCTGGCCGGGCGCCTTCGTCGCCGTGCGAATGGCGGTGCAGACCCTCAAGGGCGCCTCGGTGGTGCCGCAGGCTGCCGTGATCCAGGGTCCGCGCGGCAAGATCGTCTACGTCGTCGACGCCGCGAGCAAGGCCTCGCCGCGACCGGTCGAGGTGCTCTATGCATCGGGCGAGGACGCCGCCGTGACTGGCGTGCGGCCGGGCGATCGCGTCGTCGTCGAGGGGCGGCAGAACCTGCGCCCCGGCGCTGCGGTGGTCGAGCGCGCGCCGGCGGAACCCGGTTCGCGCGGACGTCGCGGTGCCGGCGCATCGGCGCCTGCATCGGCGGCCGCTCAAGGTGCACCGCCTGCGGCCAGCGATGCGCTGGCGACGCGACCGCGCAGTGGCGCCGGCCCGCGCACCGGGTCGGGCGCGCCGGCGGTCTGAGCGAGCCGTGAATCTCTCCGAGCTGTTCATCCGCCGTCCAGTGCTGACGATGCTGCTCAATGCGGCGATCGTCGTCGCCGGCGTGATCGCCTTCAACAAGATTCCGGTGGCGGCGCTGCCGAGCTACAACACGCCGGTCATCAACGTTTCGGCACAGCTGCCCGGGGCGAGCCCCGAGACGATGGCGACGTCGGTGGCCTTGCAGCTCGAAAAGCAGTTCCAGACGATCCCCGGCCTGGCCGTCATCAGCTCGAGCAACACGCTCGGTGTGACCACGGTGACGCTCGAGTTCGACCAGGGCCGTGACATCGATGCCGCCGCCGTCGACGTGCAGGCGGCGCTGCTGCGCGCGGCGCGCACGCTGCCGGTCGAGATGACGAACCCGCCGGCCTATCGCAAGGTCAACCCGGCCGACGCGCCGGTGCTCTTCCTGGCCATGACCTCGCCGTCGATGAGCCTGTCGGACCTCAACGACTACGCCGAGCACCTCATCTCGCCGACTCTGTCGACGCTCGATGGCGTGGCCCAGGTGAGCATCTTCGGCCAGAAGCGCTTCGCGGTGCGCGTGCGCGTCAATCCCGAAGCGCTGGCGGCGCGCAACATCAGCCTCGACGAGCTGACCAACGCGCTGCACGCGGCCAACGCGAACACGCCGGTCGGCACCCTCGAGGGCCCGGCCCAGACCCTGACTCTGCAGGCGAACCGGCAGCTTCGCAACGCCGCCGAATTCGCCGACCTCATCGTCAGCAACCGCAACGGCAACCCGGTGCGCCTGCGCGATGTCGCGCAGGTCGAGGACAGCTTCGAGACGGTCAAGACCGCGGCGTCGTTCAATGGCGAGACCTCGATCTCGCTGGCGGTGTTCCGCCAGGCCGATGCCAACACCGTGAAGGTCGTCGACTCGGTGCGCGCCCAGCTCGCCGGCTTCCAGTCGCAGCTGCCGCAGTCGGTGCGCCTCTCGGCCGTCAACGATCGATCGGTCTCGATCCGGGCCGCGATCCACGATGTCTCCCTGACGATGCTGGGCACGATCGCCCTGGTCGTCCTGGTCATCTTCCTGTTCCTGCGCCGCTTCGTCGCCACCGCCATCCCGACGCTGTCGCTGCCGGTCTCGCTGGTCGGCGCGGTGTCGCTGCTCTGGGCCTTCGGCTACACGATCGACAACATCTCGCTGCTCGGCCTGACGCT